>JANOIV010000193.1:0-13826 GCA_031407875.1 Desulfobulbaceae bacterium
CATCTTTTGAAAATCAGCACTGCAATACTGGCTTCCTCTGTCAGAATGAAAGAGGAGGCCAGGAGTTGGTTGTCGCCGCCAGACTGCCATGCGCAACGCATCCATGATCAACTTTCTGCTCATCCGGTTATTGAGTGACCACCCGACGTTTTTTCGGGAGAAAAAATCAAGTATTACAGCCAAAAACAACCAGCCTTCGCCTATCCAGATATATGTAATATCGGATACATATACCTTGTCCTGGTCTTCAACTTTAAACTCACGGTTCAGCAAATGAGGTGCAACCGGCAAAGTATGTTTACTGTCCGTAGTAATCTTGAATTTCCTTTTTTGTTTTACAGAGATACCTGCCAGTTTCATCAGGGCTCTGGCCTTGGCTCGGCCGCAAATTCCTCCATGTGCCTCGACTTCCTCCGAAATACGTCGAGTTCCATAAGTCCCCTTTGAAATTCTATGGGCCTCCTGAACCACGGGAAGAAGCGTTTCATACTCCTTCTGTCTCACCGACTTTCCACGTGTACACCAACAATAATATCCAGATCTGGATACTTGCAGCAACTCACACAACAGGGATATTGGGTATGCCTTCTTCTCAGTATCAATCATTTGATACCGCATCCCGATTCGTTCGCGAAGAAGGCTGCCGCTTTTTTTAAGATTTCACGCTCCATCTTTAAGCGGTGATTCTCTTTCCTGAGGCGAGTCAACTCAGCTTGAATATCCTTACCACTTGCTGAATCAGGCCTACCGTTCCCGCCATCCTCAACTTCGCGCTTCCAACGGCCCAACATGGTCGCGTTAATACCAAGATTCCGAGCGGCCTCAGTTATCTGATACCCTTGTTCCGTGACCAGCTTGACAGCGGAACTCCTGAATTCCTCTGTGTATTTCTTTCTCTTTTTTGTCATTGAACACCTCCTCCTGGGGATCTAATCCACTCTTAAGAAAGTGTCCATTTTTATCATGCCACATCACTATCGGATGGACATATTCGCCAAAACCTAGGCTGCTCGACTTATGAGCCCCTTCACACTTTATCGACAGCTTCTGGCAACATATCACACCACCCCGCGTGGTTCTGCTGCTGATCACCCTCCTGATGCTTGCCGAGGTCGCCCTGGCCCTCCTTACCCCCTGGCTGGCCGACCGTTTCACCCCGTGACTCTTTAACACCTCGATGCCACTGTCCTTTTCCTACAAACAGATACTGTTTTTTTGGTTCTGTATGCTGGTTGTCCAGGCCCTGTTCAGTTATTACAATCGCATTCTGGCCGGGTCAACCATCGAAAAGATGCCGATCCAACTGCGACACGGCGGTATGATCATCTTCAATTCCTGCCAATAAGTTACTTCCAAGCCTGAAAACACAGGGAAATCCTGGCCCTTCTGACAAACAATGCCGTTGTATTGAGCAGTTTTGTAAAACCAACTACCGCAATCAGTCTGCTGCCACATCTCGGTACCGCCTGCGGCGCCTTGGTATATATCTTCATGATCAGTCCACTGAACGCCCTGCGCTCAGCTCTGCTTATCCCGTTTTTCTACCTTGCAACCAAAATCCTCGATCGCGGTATCCCCCCATCTCACGGCAGCTCATGCAGCAATATGTCGAGACCTTCGCCCTTGCTGAAGAAAACTTCGCCACCCTGCTGATCATCAAATCCCTCACCACTAATCGTCTTGAATAACACCATTTTTCCAACAGCAACAGTAAACTTTTCCGACTCTCATCAAAATATATACGGACCCAGGCGAAACTGGCGCCTGTTATGAAATTGTTCTCTACCACCATCATTCTGATTATCCTGCTGATCGTCTGTGACGATGTTGCCTCAGGGAAATTGCAGACCGGTGATATTGTCAGTCTCATGCTCTATGGCTTGCTGTTGACGCAACCGATCAGCAGACTTGCAGATACCTACGGCTAGGTTCAACGGGTTCTGGGCGCCGCAGAAAGATTGCTGACGGTTTTCTGCGTCAGACTCGAGGATTACGCCAGAGGCATTCACCTTCCTCCGGTTCGGGGACAGATACACTTTTCCGGAGTGTCATTTGCCAATCCGGGCAGAGCGCTTTTATTAGACGTCTAGATCTCCAGATCGCCCAGGGTGAGACAGTGGCAATTACCGGGGCGAGCGGTGCGAGTAAAAGCACCATTGCCCACCTCATTATGCGCTTTGCCGAGCCGCTCAAGGGGATGATTTTTATCGACGGCATCAATATCAGGGAGGTCACGATCGACAGCCTGCGCTCCCCGATCGGTCTGGTACAACAGCAGGTCCTGTTGCAGAACAGTACCGTTGCAGAGAATATCCTCTTCGGTAGACCGGGGGCTGGCCAGAAGGCAGTCGAACAGACGACTGGAACAACGCACGCCCTCGAATTCATTGAGAAGCTGCCACGGGGTTACGATACCCTCACCGGCGATCAGAGCATCAAGCTCTTTGAAGGACAGAAACAGCGTCTTTCTCTGGCCCGCGCCTCCTACAAGACCCGGCAATCCAGATCCTCGATGAGGCCACCGCCATGTTGACCCTGAAGGAGAGGTGAGTTTCATCAGGGAAAACCGGGAGCTGCTGAGCAGGCGAACCGTCATTCTGATCAACCATCGCCCGGCGTGCCTGGGCCTGGCGGACTGCATCCTGCGCCTTGAAAATGGTATCTTGACGCCTGCCTAGACGATCAGGTATTTTACGACCTCTCTTTGTCATACAGATTTCATATACAGTCAACAGGATCCCTAATGTCATCTTCTCTTCCACTTACAGTCCTGATTCTGGCAGCCGGCAAAGGCACCAGGATGAAATCAACCAAGGCCAAGGTCCTGCATGAGGTGTTCTTCGTACCGATGATCCAGCACGTCCTCGAGGCTGTTCTCGCCCTTCGGCCATCTTGTACCCTTGTGATTGTCGGCCATCAGCAGGACGAAGTCCGAAAGGCACTTCAAAAATTTCCGGTCGATTATGTCACGCAGGAAAATCAGATGGGCACCGGCCATGCCGTGCTCACTGCAGAACAGACACTTGCCGGGACTAAGGGAACGGTCATGATCGTCTGCGGTGATACTCCGCTCATCCGAACTGCAACCTTGCAGGAGATGTATGACTATCACTGCGCCTGTTCTGCAACCCTGACCCTGATGACCACACGACTGGAAGATCCGACCAATTACGGCCGCATTCTGATGGGCCCTGATGGCGGAGTGGCTGGAATTGTCGAAGAAAAAGATGCCAACCCCGAGCAGAGAACCATTCGGGAAATCAATGCCGGCATCTACTGTGTCAAAAAAGAATTTCTGTTTGCGGCGCTGCATCAGGTCGGCACAGACAACAGCCAGGGTGAAGTGTACCTCACCGATATCGTCTCGCTGTCAGTTGCCGCCGGCCACAGGGTAGAACGCTTTATCTCCCCGAGTGCCCAGGATATTCTCGGAGTCAATTCACGGGTCGAACTGGCAGCGGCCCATAGAGAAATCCAGGCGAGACGCAATACCGAGCTGATGCTCCAGGGCGTTAGCATGCACAGCCCCGAGACCATTTCCGTCTCTGTCGGTGCAACCATCGGCCGGGATACCCTGCTCATGGCCGGTGTGCAGATCCATGGATTAAGCAGGATCGGCGAATCGTGCAGGCTTGAGCCCGGGGCCATCCTCCATGACTGTGTACTTGGCGACAATGTCCAGGTGGGCGCCTACAGTTATCTCAAGGTCTGCACAGTGCCATCGGACGCTGTCGTAGCCCCACTCAGCCGGAATTTCGCAGCCGAAAACGCCTGAGACATCTCCCTACTACTTGATTATTAACGGGAATTATTGACCTTATCTTGACGGAGCAGACCATGAGCAAACTGAAATCAATGTACTCAACCATCCTCGGTGACCATTTTCCCCTAGAGATGACGGTCTCCTTTGGCGATCAGACCCTGGTCTATCGTAAACGGACCTGGAAAATTCCCCAGGAGAATGGCAGTGTTGACGAGCGTGGGGTCCGCTATGGCGAAAATCCCGATCAGGAGGCCGCCCTCTATGAACTAATCAACGGCAATCTGACCCTGGGCGACTGCTCCTTCATCGAACCGGGGAATGGTCTTGTCTCGGCAATTCAGGTCGAAGATATGCTGCAGGTCGGCAAACATCCCGGCAAGATCAATCTGACGGACATCGACAACGGCCTCAATATCCTCAAATACCTGATGGATCGGCCGGCAGCGGTCATTCTCAAACACAACAACCCCTGCGGCGCGGCCTATGGTAAGACCCTGGCGCAGGCCTTTGACAGGGCCAACCGCTGCGATCGCATTGCGGCCTTTGGCGGGGCAGTCGTCATGAGCCGGACCTGCGACCGAGACACTGCAGAGCTTCTGGCCTCGAACTACCTGGAGGTGGTCTGCGCCCCAGATTTTGAGGAAGGAAGCCTGGAGATCCTGAAAATGGGCAAAAATCTACGGATTATCCGGATCGCTGCGATAGATCGTCTGGCCGAGTTCGAGAAATTCCGCTTTATCGATTTCAAGAGCCTGATTGACGGAGGCATTATCGTTCAGCATTCGGCGATCAACTCCATCCGCAAGCCGACTGATCTGAAACCGGCGGTTGCAATTTGGCAGGGCAAGGAATACCGGTGTGAACGTCAACCCACCGAGCGTGAGATCAATGACATGCTCTTTGGCTGGGCCGTAGAACATGGTGTCACCTCCAACTCAGTGCTGTATGTCAAGGATGGTTGTACCGTGGGTATCGGCACAGGGGAACAGGACCGGGTGGGTGTGGCCGAGATCGCCGTACACAAGGCCTATATCAAATATGCGGACATCCTCTGCTTCGACAGACATGGCATCCCCTATGCTGATCTTACCCTGGCAGTAAAAAAGGGAGAACGGAACCTTGCTGAAAAAGAAGAGCTTGACATGCAGGTCAAAAAAGACAGAGCCGGACTACCAGGTTCGGTGATGATCTCCGACGCCTTTTTTCCCTTCAGGGACGGGGCTGATGTCGGTATTGAACAGGGAATAACCGCCATCCTCCAGGCAGGCGGCTCAATGCGTGACTTTGAAACAATTCAGGCTTGCAATGAGGCTGATCCTCAGGTGGCGATGATGCTCACTGGCCAAAGGTCGTTTAAACACTAACTCGAAAGGGCGTCTAGCTTGCAAATTCCGTAGTTTTTTATACACTTGCCCAATAGAAATGGCTGATGGCCTCCAACTATAACGAAAACCTTTTTTATAGCCAATATTTTCGCAAAAAAACATACCCAATGAAAGCAAATAAAACTGGATTCGCCAGGATCTTTGCCGCATTTTTTTACTCGGCGGACGGCATGGGAAGCGCTTTCAAAAGCGAGGCGGCTTTCCGCCAGGAGCTCCTGCTCTATCTCGTCCTCTTGCCGATCCTCTACTTTCTGCCCGTTTCTCTGTTGTTCAAATGTCTGCTTTTTTCGGCCAACACCCTGGTCCTGATCGTTGAACTCCTCAATTCTGCGGTGGAATCGATTGTTGATCTTGTTTCACCAGATTACAACATCTATGCCAAACAGGCGAAGGACATGGGTAGCGCTGCGGTCTTGCTGTCGCTTCTTCTCACGGTAATCCTCTGGGCCTGTGCCCTCTACACCCTTCTCGGTTGATTCACACCTCAATCCAGCAATGTTCTGCCATTGAGGTGAGGCAGGCCTCGCAGACCCGAACAGCGTAGAGCCCTTCTTCGCCGGAGACCGGGTTTGCCCCCCGGCCTTCCAGAAAGCCCTGCCAGTCGCGTAAAAGGTACAGTACGGTGGGTACTTGGCTAAAGATCTGTCTCGGCGCTACAGTATTGCCCGATACAACCTCAAGGTAGGCATGAATCTGGTCCCCATGCAGTTGCCCTGACTGGCAGACAAACTCGAAGCGACCGGTTCTGGCCCGGCCGATCGTGCTCACATCGACCGTACCCAGCACACCACCCTCCAGCTCAACGCTCACTAGCACCAGATCCTCCAGAACCTTGGCGTGGATCTGGCGGCCATGGGCCATGACCTGTCTCACCTTCTGCCCCGTTATCATCTTCAATGCATCGAAAACATGGATTGCGGTATGAAAAAGCACACCTGCCCCTGCCGCATCCTTGTCGTCGTGCCAGGCAAGAGTCGAGGGCTCCAGCCTCTGGTTGGCATAAAATGAATACAGTTGCCCCATTTCCGACAGGTCCGCACGCAAGGCCTGGATCACCGGGTTGTAGCGCAGTGTCTGACCGACCGTGAGAGAGACGCCCGCCGCATCCATGATCTGCAGGATTTGGCGGGCTTCTGCTACATTCCGGGCCAGGGGTTTTTCGATAAGCAGTGGTTTGCCCTGTCGGGCGCAGTGCCCGGCGATTTCAAGATTCAAGGAGGGCGGGGTGGCAGCGACAACCGCATCCACATCCGCTGCGGCAATCAAGGTCCGCCAGTCATCGTAAAACGTCGTGCACCAGCGCTCCGCCTGTTTCTTCCCCTGTTCAATTGACTGACGGGATATGCCGGCCAGTTGCAATCCTTCGAGGTCTTTAAAAATGTGCCCCGCGTACCTGCTTCCATGGCGACCGGTGCCAATGATGGCAATTCTTTTCATAGGATCGTAGAGTAAAATGGCAAAAAGTAAACCTACGCTGGCAACTCATAGGAACAGTCTCAGGTTAGCACCGTGCGGAAGAATATGACATAGCCGACGGCACTGAGGGTAAACATCAGAAGACAGGCTAGAAAAACGATGGGAAAGATTTTTTTATACTTCAACAACTCTCTGTCCTGATTTGCGCGAGAATGAGATCTCCCCTGCTGCCCCGCTTTCTTCTTCCTGCCCATAGACGCAACTCTCAATTTCTCCCCTTTTGATTGTACATCCGTGCAATGTAGACTCATTTCTATTTCTCACGCCTGAGGACATACTGAGCAAGGCCCTGCAGGATCATTATGTCTCCGGCCGACGACGCATCAGTGAAGATATCCAATTGTCTCAGGGCTGCGGCCACGGCATCTTCAGCCTTCTTTTTGGTAGTGGAGAAACCGTCATATTTGTCGATCAGATGATACACTTCGGGGAAAGATTGTCGCCGTGCGGTCTCATTATCGAGTATTTCGAGCAGACGCCCACGGTCCCGGCGGTCTGCCCGATGGAGTGCCATAATCAAGGGCAGAGTCATTTTTCCTTCAACGAGATCGATTCCGACAGGCTTTCCGGTTTTTCCTGTCTCACCCTGATAATCAAGAAGATCATCAATCATCTGAAAAGCACAACCCAGCCGGGCGCCATAGGCCCGTAAGGCTTTCCTCTCCTGCTCTCGGCCCCGGGCATAAAGAACGCCGATTTCACAGGCGGCGGCAATAAGCAGCGCGGTTTTCCCCATAATGGTATTCTGATAATCATCTTCCGAAAGATTATACATTCCGGCATTGCGTAACTGCATAAATTCTCCGTCAACCATCCCGGCTGCCGCCTCAGAAAAGAGCGCAAGGGCCTCTTTGCCGGCGAGCTGGCCAACGATGGCCATGGACCTGGCGTGCAGATAATCTCCCGTTAAAATGGCAGTGACAAGCCCGTACTGTGTATTGACCGAAGGTCTCCCCCGCCGAGTCTCGGCATTGTCGATGACATCATCGTGGAGAAGTGTAGCCGCATGCAGATACTCAAAGGCCCTGGCAAGCTGATAGACCTCGGCATCATCTCGGCCGCACAGACGCGCCGCAATGACAACCAGAAGTGGACGAATACGTTTTCCACCATTGAACAGACTGTATTCCAAAACTTCCGCCAGAAGTCCATTCACCTTCGGGGTAAGTTCGTCAAGATCGGCATGCATGGCCGTATCGATCCGGGCCGCGTCTTCGCCTATCGCCGCCAACAAGATCTTTGTATCTATCATAGGATTTTTTCCTCGATGAAAATCACACATTTTTCTGGGCTTATTGCCGGAAAAAGTCGGAAAGATTTTGCAATGAGCGTACCACTGGCGAGGGTGGGAGGCTTTTCAGAAAAATCCGGCCATACCCCTTGGAGAAAAGCCGCACATCCATGATGGCGATGACACCCCGGTCTGTTGCTGCCCGCATCAAACGGCCCACCCCCTGACGCAGACTGAGAATAGCTCTCGGGACCTGAAAATCAAAAAAGGGAGTCCCGCCGTTTTCACTGATGCTCTGTATGCGGGCCTGGATGACGGGATCGGTCGGCACCTCGAAAGGCAGTTTATCGATAATCACACAACTCAATGATTCACCCGGCACATCAATCCCCTCCCAGAAACTGGCAACGGCGAGCAGTACTGAATCGGTGGTGTCACGAAAGGTCTGGAGCAGGGCCTGGCGAGGGGCAGTCCCCTGGACAAGCACCGGATAGTCAAGGTGTTCGTCCAGATACTCGGCCATGCTGTCCATGCCTTTCAGGCTGGTGAAAAGAACAAGCGCCCGTCCTCGACTTATCTGCAGGATTTCACAGACCCTTTCGCAGATTAGCCTGGGATAATCTCTGGCAGCAGGCTCCGGAAATCCGGCCTCAGGGACATAGAGCAGCGTTCTGTGGGCATAATCAAAGGGCGAAGGCAGTTTAAGGAAACTGGTCTGCCCGTCAAGACCCAGCCGGTCTTTTATATACTCAAAAGAGCCGCCGGAAGAAAGGGTCGCCGAGGTCATGACACATGATTGCACTGTTGCATACAAGGTTTCCCTGAGATGATCGGCAATCTGTATCGGCGTTGCCGAGAGAGAAACCGTCCGTTCCTTGCGTTCATACCAGTGAACACATCGTGGCTCAGCTCTTTCCTGCGATATTAAGGCGATATCAAGGAAATTCTTCTTGAGTTCTGCGGCCCGTTTCTCGAAATTTCCCCAGCCCTCCCCGTATGCACTACAGGCATCGATCTGTGCACGCAATCTTTCCAGCGCCACGGCCAGCAACTCCACCTCCTGCCTCCAAACATCTTCCGTCACTCTGTCGATCAGGGCATTAAGATGGTATCTGCCCTTCTCGCCCGGAAATATCTGGGCAAAGTTTTCGGCCCGTTGTTTCACCGCCTGGGTAAGTCCCCGTATGCTGTCAGCTTTGGCCGGTTCAAGATCGATCTCGGCCTGTCGATCCAGATCCGCGAAGAGATCGAACAGCTGGTACTGGCTGAACGTCCTGCCAAAAAACAGCGTTGCCACATTTTCAAGATGATGGGCCTCGTCAAAAATTACCCCCTCATAGCGTGGCAGCACTTCACCATGCCCTTCCCTGCGAAGAGCAAGGTCTGAGAAGAACAGATGATGATTGACGATAAGCAGGCGGACAGACCCAGCCTTTTTCCGCAGTCCATTAACAAAACAGAATGAGGCCTCCGGGCAGTCTCCTCCCAGACACTGGTTTGAATGGGCGGAAATCTTCGGCCACAGGGGTGATCTGTCGGTCAACCAGTCAAGCTCGGCCCGATCACCTGTAAGGGTGGACTGCAGCCATTTTTCTATTCTATCTCCGTCCGTATCCGTAAGAAGAGACAGTTGCGTCGAACTGCGGTACTGATACCAGCGGTAATGACAGAGATAGTTCTGCCGGCCTTTTACGCAGAGGGCCGGTAAATCCTGATTGAGGACACGTTCTGCCAGGGGGATTTCCTTTTTGAGAATCTGATCCTGCAGATTGAGTGTCGCAGTAGAGATGACAATCCGTTTGCCCGAGAGAATGGCGGGGAGCAGGTAGGCCAGCGTTTTTCCTACTCCTGTCTCTGCTTCAACCACAAGCACCCTGGCCGCCCGGCTTGACAGCTCACCGTGCTCTCCGTCACCAAGGAGAAGATCTGCTACAGCTTCCGCCATGACCTGCTGACTTTCCCGGATTTCATACTGCGATAGGCTCTGAGCCAGGAGTCCATCCTGGGCAAATATTTCTTTCATAGAAGCTCTCCAAGAGCATTTTCAGAGCCGATATATCTCAAAATCCGCAGCCACAGGTCAGAAAATATACAATACAATGAAGAACTCTGTCATACGATTTTTTCTTTTATTTTTCAACCAGACCTGTAAAGTAAGAATACTTCACAGATTGACCTGCGCGTTTGACACGCTGTCCTATTAATGCTTCTTAGGCCTTTTTAGGATATTGCACACTTGAGCCCCCGGATAAGCAACTTCACAACTTACATCAGCCACCAGAGCCTCTCATGGTAGAACTCCTCTCTCATAAAGACTCCCAATCCGCCCTTCCCGCTTTGCAACTCCTGAACCCGGGAGAATCTGTAGTCATTGTCGACGATTCTCCGGAGATTGTGGTTTTACTCACCCACTATCTCTCCAAACAGGGATTCACAGTCCTGCAGGCCGGGTCTGCCCACGAACTGTACAAACACCTCGAAACCGAGAAAATTGCCCTTGTACTGCTTGACATCGGTCTGCCGGACCGTGACGGAACAGAGGTTCTTCAGGACCTTGTTGCCAAGTATCATGACCTCGGTATTATTATGGTCACGGGCTCCATCGACCTGCAGACTGCCCTTGACTGCCTGAGACAAGGCGCTGATGATTACCTGACAAAACCTATGAATATGGAGCAGTTCAACCATACCGTCAGAAATACCCTTAAAAAAAGACGCCTAGCTATTGATAACCGCATATTTCAGCGCGAACTCGAAGCGACTAACTACCGGACGCAGTTTCTCCATCAGCTCAACCAGAAGATGAATTCGGCCTACCTGAGCACAGTCGAACTGACAGACATTCTTCAGACCATACTGGTTGGCATTACCTCCGAAGAAGGACTCCAGTTCAATCGGGCCTTCCTCGCCTTATTCTCTGAAAATGGAGACTACCTGCAGGGCCGATTCGCCATCGGCCCATCCAGTCGGGAAGAAGCCGGTCGTGTCTGGAATGCCATCAAGGAAAATGACCTGCACTTCCAGGATATAATAGCACATCAAAAAATCGACTACAGGAGTAAGGATATCGAGGTAAACCGCATTGTGCAGTCTCTGAGAATCCCGGCAACAGAGCACGAGCACATCCTCATCCATGCTTCTCTACAGCGGACCAGCATCATCATCAACCAGGGTCGCGCCGGAGATCTTCCCATCTCAGGGCAGTTGATGGAACTGCTCGGCGAGGATACTTTTGTCATTGTCCCTCTTTATTCTCCGAGTAAATCTCTGGGAGTGCTCATCGTTGACAATTTCATTACCGGTAAGCCCATCAGCCAGGATGATGTAAATGCCCTGGAAATCTTTGCCAGTCAGGCCAGTCTAGCAATCGACCACAGTCATCTCTATGAGGATATGCTCCAGAAAATTGCTGAACTGGAAATCATCACTCAAGAACTTGAACGGAGCAAAGACCTGCTTGTGGAATCGGAGAAATATTCAGCAATGGGCCAGATGTCGGCCCAACTCGTACATGCCATCCGCAACCCTATAACCTCCATAGGTGGTACCGCCAGGCTGCTGGCAAAAAAAAGTGACGACCCCTACATAATCAATTTTCTGAGTGTGATCATGAAAGAGGCTGCCAAAATAGAGGCAACACTTAAGGACCTTTTCAGTTTTGTCCAGGACGGTGAAATAAACATCGTCGAGCAGCCGCTCTACCCGATCCTTCGACGTAGTGTTATGGTCTTCTACACAACGATGAAAAAAAACAAGATCGCCTACACCCTTGAACTGCCGGAAGGAGATCCGGTTATTCCTGTCGATGGGGTCCGAATACGCCAAGCCTTTCTGCACCTCATCCGCAATGCTATTGAGGCTATGCCGGAAGGGGGAACCCTAAGGGTAACAGCCGCCCCTCATCTGGATACCGTGTATATTACCATCAGCGACACAGGACTCGGTATAGCGGAAGCGGCCCTCCGCCGCGTCACCGATCCTTTCTACACCACTAAAGTCTACGGGACAGGCATGGGCCTAACCCTCGTGGAACGGATTCTCGCCATGCACAATGGCAGCTTTTATCTTCAACCGGCAAGTGATGGTGGAATGGTTGCGACGGTGATTCTTCCGCGCGGGCAGTCACCTCTCACGTAGGCTTGAAAGTATACAACCCAAGGCAGCCATAACGGCAGCTAGACCGAAGGTCCAGCGCAGCGCCAGCATGAAAACTGCCCTTTGCTCCGGTTGAAACGTATGCAGACTCCCACCATTACTGTATAATGAGAAAATAAACGAAAAGATAAGCCCCGACAATCCAACGCCCAGAAGCATACCGAGATTTCTGGCCGTTGCCAGTATCCCGGCCGCAACCCCCGTATACCTCTCACTCACCCGTGCCAGGACCGATGCACTGTTAGGGGAGAGAAAAATCGCCTGCCCCGCCCCCAGCAGTGCAAGTCTCACTGCGATACTCAGTTCTTTTGAATCTGCGCCCAATCCGAGCATGGTCAGTATTGCCAGGCAACTGACCGCAAGTCCAAGGGTTGTCAATATCCGCGCCCCCCTTTTATCATAGAGCCACCCCGAAAGTGGCGATACCACAACAAGAGTAACAGGTAAGGCAAACATGATCAGGCCAATCCGGTCTGCAGATAACTTAAGGATATAATCGAGGTAGAAAGGAACCAGAAGAAGAACGACAAACAATATGGCAAACGACATGCTTGCCGTTACCACAGCAGTTGTGAAATATCGTTCACGAAAAAGAGCAAAGGGGATGAGGGGCTCCTGAACGTGTCGTTCAATCCTGAAAAAGAGCGCAATCAGCAAAAAGAAGAGAAGACCTGCAATGGAGTATTGCGGCCAGGTCATTGTTTCTGTCAAGCTGACTAATGCGACAAAGAGAACAACAAGGATTCCCCAGAGAAAAAATCCTGGCCAATCAAAATGCCTTTTCTGCGTCTTTGCTATATTTTGCAGGTGTGATAAAAGGCCGATATGTCCTATGATGCACATCAACAGGCTGACCGGCAGAGTCACCAGGAAGATCAGGCGCCACGAAAAGTATTCAATGAGAAAACCGCTGACCACCGGACCACACATCAATCCGCATGATGTGGCAAGACCAATCAGACCAAGTCCCCTGCCAAGTTGATCCGCCGGAAATACCATCTTGGTGATAGCCGGCCCTGAGGACATCATCATCGCCGCACCAACCCCCTGCACGCAACGAAAGACTACCAACTGGACAAGGGAGGCTGAAAAATAACAGCCGATAGAGGCCCCGGCAAAAAGCAGCATGCCCTTGAGATAGACCTGTCCCCTACCCCAGATGTCGGATATGTGCCCCCAGAACACCAGGAAAATTGTAATTGTCGAGAGATAGGCGAGTACAACCAGTTGGGTTGTTGCAAGGCTTGTGGAAAACGAGCGCATGATACTGGGCAGGGCCACATTGATCATGCTGCTGTCCATGGTGGAGAGCAGAACACCGGTGGCCACCAGAAGAAAATACAGCCAGCGCCTGGACTGAACCTGCTTTGTCATGTTATTGAGGGAAAAGACAAAAAAAAAAAGCGGACCCCGAAAAGGGATCCGCTTTTATGAGTATCAAACTACTTGGAAAAACTTACAATTAGAAGGCCACGTCAAGAATCACGCCAGCACCAATTGCAGGCTCCTCGGCACCGTCAAAATCGAGATAACCAGCCTCGGCTGACAGGGTTGCACCATCGGTTACGGCATAGGCAGCCTTGCCGGAGACCTCAACAGCGGATTCAAGAGGCCCGTCGATATCAGCGTAGGCACCAACAAGGGTCAAGGTCAGCTGCTCGGACACTTTAACGCTCGGTGCCACGGCTGCGAAAGTGGTATCGCCACCGGTACCAATGCCGATTCCGGTAGCGATATTGCTGACATCACTCAGCATGATGAAGGGACCGAAGTCGCCATCAGCCACGAAACCGTCCATGGTATAACCAACCCCGGC
>JANOIV010000269.1:0-4819 GCA_031407875.1 Desulfobulbaceae bacterium
TCGAGATGGTTGGTCGGTTCGTCGAGGAGCATGAGGTTGGCCGGGGTGGCAATCATCTTGGCCAGGGCCAGCCGACTCTTTTCGCCGCCGGAGAGGACCGCCACCTTCTTTTCCACCTCTTCGCCGCGAAAGAGAAAAGCCCCGAGCAGGGAGCGCACCCTGGTAACAGTCAGATCCTCGCCGGCCAGGGCCATGGTATCGAGGGCCGAAAGCTGGGGCGAGAGTTCCTGGGCCTGGTGCTGGCCGAAATAGGACATTTTGACATTGCTGCCGAGACGGACCAGGCCCTCATCCTGTTCGATCAGTCCGGCCAGGATCTTCAGAAAGGTCGATTTGCCGGCGCCGTTGACTCCGACCACCGCCACCTTGTCGCCCCGCTGCAGCTGCAGGTTGACACCCTCGAAGACCTGTTTGCCCTGGTAACTCTTGCTGAGGTTCTCGACCTGCAGGACATCCCGGCCGGATGGCGGGGCGGGCGGAAAGGAGAACCTGATCTGCTGTTCGTCCCCTTCCAGTTCAATGAGATCCATCTTCTCAAGCTGTTTGACCCGGCTCTGCACCTGCTTGGCCTTGGTCGACTTGGAGCGGAAGCGCTCGACAAAGCGCATGGTCTGCTTGATCTTGGCCTGTTGGTTGTCATAGGACGATTTCTCGATACCGCGCCGTTCGTCTTTCTCTTTGATATAGTAGGAATAGTTGCCTTTATAGGCGGTCAGCCGACCGAGGCTGATCTCCCAGGTGATCTCGGTGGTCTTGTCAAGAAAGGTCCGATCATGGGAGATGATAACCATCGCCCCACGATGATTGCGCAAAAACTCCTCGACCCAGGTGAGGGAATCAAGATCGAGATGGTTGGTCGGTTCGTCGAGCAGCAGCAGTGACGGGGCCTCAAGCAGCATCTTGGCCAGCATCAGGCGCATCAGCCAGCCGCCGGAAAAGGATGCAGCCGGGGCATCCATGTCTTCGGCTTTGAAGCCCAGGCCCAGCAGGACCTTTTCAATCCTGGCCCGGATCGTGTAGATGTCACTGCCGTCGAGACGGTGCTGGATCTCACCCTGGCGCTGGAGCATCTCCTGAAACTCTTCGCTTTGCGGATTAGCGTCCTGCAGTTCCTGATGCAGGATATCCGCCTCTTCCTGCAGGAGGAGCAGCGAGGCAAAGGCACTCTCGGCCTCTTCGTAGAGGGTCTTGTCCGACAGCAGTGCACTCGATTCCTGCGGCAGATAGCCGACCGTGAAATGACGGGAGCGGTTGACGACACCGTCATCGGTGGCCGAAATCCCGGCCATGATCTTCAACAGGGTAGACTTTCCCGCCCCGTTGACCCCGACAAGGCCAATGCGATTGCCGGTATGGACCTGTGTGGAGATATCCTTGAAAAGATATTTTTCACCGTAGCGAATATCCAGATGATTAACTGACAACATATTTCTACTATTTATTTAATTATATTAATTATTTAGACTGTCTCAAACAAGGTCATTTGGGAATTAGGTGCCGATGAGGGTCCAAAGGCTGACGTATGTTAAGCGACCGTATTAACAGAAAATGTCTTTCGGTACAAGGAAGAGTACACTAGAGGCGAGGCCAATATAACATCTAAAGCCTCTTTTTGATAGAGGTGTAGGGCACGGGGCCAAGAATGCGATGTACTTCAAAGTAGTTCCTCCAACTCGATGGCCAATTGGGACATTGAGTCGACAACCCGGTAGGCACCGGGAAATGAGCTGTGGCGCGTGAGAGGAGACCGAACAACGATGCACTCGATGCCTGCGGAACGCGCAGCCGCAAGACCTCGGGGAGAATCCTCCACGGCGATGCAGTCGCTTGCTGAAAGGGCTAACCTCTCCAAAGCTTTGAGATAGGGGTCGGGCGCCGGCTTAGCCTTGGCGGGACTGCCGTGAGCACAAAGTCAAAGTATTTCGATAGCCCCGAATTGCGATGAATTAGCGAGAAGTGTTCCTGGCTGGAACTTGTCACAACTCCCATACGAACGTTGGGGCGAAATTTCGCCAAACTTCGCTGACGCCGGGAATCAAAAGTGATTCTTCGGCCATCAGCCGTTCCGTGAAGAGGCGGTTTCGATCAACTCGACACTGAGCAATTTCAGAAGGTGACAATCCTTGCTCGGCGAGGAGGTGCCACGCACCACAATCCTGAACGAGAAACCATTCGAAGAAGTCTTGTTCGAAGAGTTCAATGTCCTGACGTTCAAAGTAAGCGCGATTTACCTCGAAGAAGATGCGTTCCGAGTCTACCAGAATGCCGTCGTTGTCCCAAAGAATCGCGCGGAGCATGTGTGGTGTCCTACTTGAAAATCACCGGTTTATCCGGTGCATTTTTCTGTTGGTATTTAAACGCAAAGGGCAACTTGCCAGGCAAATCTTGCCGTTTAAAATCTTGATTTATTTTGTTGACCGTGGCATTATGTGATTACAGTAATTACAATACCGCTGTTAAATTGTGACTTTTGAGGTGCCGCCATGGATAAAACGTTACGCTCCAGAGATATCAAGATTGTGCACATAGGCAACTCCATGGGTGTCCGCTTACCCAAAACCCTATTACAAAAATACGGATTCACTCATTCGCTGGTCTTGGAAGAAACCGCTCAAGGGCTTCTCCTCCGAAAAAAGCAAGACGATAAACTTTCCTGGGCTGATACCTATAAAGCCATGGCGAATGAGGGTGAAGACTGGAGCGAGTATGACCAAACACTACTAGACGGATTGGAGGAAGATGATTTTGACGCCTAAACGATACGAAATCTATTTTGCAGACTTAAACCCAACCCTCGGTAGCGAAATTAGCAAAATTCGCCCTGTCGTTATAATCAGCGATGACGCTATGAACAAATATCTGGAAACAGTTGTCGTTTGCCCGATAACTTCGAAAATTCATCCAACATGGAGAACGCGTCTACAGTTTAATTGTGTCGATAAAAAATCTGAAATTGCTGTCGACCAAATACGAACAATTAGTAAAATACGGTTAAAGAAAAAAATTGATCAGTTATCTAACAATGAAGCCTCCCAGTTACGGCGAATCATCACCGAAATGTATGGAGAATAGCCCTCTTGATTTCCCGTTTAACCATGAAGAAGACATAGCGTGGAATTCACCGGAAACTTTGGAGCGCAGCGGAAAAGATTTCCGGTGAAATGTCTTGTTGACCAAAATTTTAAAATCTATCTTCGTACAATTCTGAAGCAAATTCATATGCTTCTAGCACTGTTGAAAGATATTTATTTGCTTCTTCATCTGTTAATTCGATAGTATCATTTAAGTACCTAACCTTGCTTCTTAAATGAGACAAATGATTAAATGTATCAATGTATGAAGATTCAACTTGGCCAATTTTGCCAATTTGGTTGTAACGGCAGTGGATAGCTTTGTGATTTGTTTTCCTAGCAAAATCACTCTCAGCCGAACCAAGTAGAATGCTTTTGGCTATTAGTTCCTTATAGCACTGAACAAAATGTCTATGAAAGAAGACAAATTATTAGACACCAATGTGTTCGCGCTGGATTAATCTGCTGAAGTTTAAGGCGACGTGGCCATGAAACTGGACACCAATTGCAGCACTTGGTCTTGTTGCTCACGATGAGGTATGTGACCGCAACTTTTTATAATTGCCAGTTGGGACGGGCCTTGAACACCTCTTACGATTCGGTTGGGGAACTCAAGAGAACCATATTCGTCCGAGTCACCGTGGATCGCCAGAACCGGACAGTGGACTTTGCCTAAATACGGATCAAGGCTCCAGCATGCGAATTCTGGGGAAAGCCAGATCTGTGTCCAAGCATCCAGCACCCACTTGGCCTTATCCCCATGCCACTTGCCCAGCTTGTTGAGCTGTTCGGGGCGGCTGAATTGCTCTTTGGCCGCGAGGATGCCCGCCAGTGTGCGCTGCTCGACAAAAGCCTGAGCTGACTCCGTAACTACCAAGTCACATTTGGCGTTCTGCGAAGCAGCAATCATTATCGCCATAGCTCCGCCAACGCTATGTCCGAATAGCGAGAAATTACTGATCCCTAAGGCATTGCGAACTGCGGGAAAAAAGATTTCGGCTTCCTCTCCGATAAAATCCACAGATGGCAAGCTGCTGCGCGCAGTAGATTTGCCGAAGCCGAGTCGGTCATAGGCGATGATGGGCCGGCTCAGGCTGTAAGCAAGTTCAATCGGGAAGTCGTGCCAAAGATCTACACTACCAAGCGAGTCGTGCAAAAGAACCAGTGGCGAGCTGGCAGAGACCGTGTCAGGGGTCCATTTACGAACAAATACGCTGCCGCCCGGGACTTGAACAAAGTTTTCTTCGATTCTTGTATCTCTCATCGCAAGCTGCTTGGCGTCTAACAACGAATTCACCGGGCGCATCAGTGCTCCGATGAAATGACCGTGTTGGGCGGAGATTGCTTTGTTTGCATGCTTTTATTCTCACCATAAAAACGCAAGCCCACGCTTGCTCAGAATGTAATCATCAAATATTATTGAAGCCTGTTTGTCCGCCATACCAAGACACACATGGAGTGGCAACAAATGCTCTTCGCGGGGATGACAGTAGCGCGCCGAAGGGGCTTTCTGCCACTCGATCAGCAATTGTTCCCGCTCAGACTGGGATATAGGGCCGGTACATACCTCAATCAGCCAATTTTGGAAGGCGTCATTGGTTGGATCCGGCTTATTAATTCCTTGCGTAGAAAATGCGTTCATGTTGTGGAATGAGAACCCGGACCCAATCACCAGGATATTCTCATACATCAATTCCCGCAATGCTTTGCCAAGGGCTATATGTGCCGTCGGTTCAAGACCGCGCAAT
>JANOIV010000270.1:0-9659 GCA_031407875.1 Desulfobulbaceae bacterium
AAGGGAAAGTCGGGGATGAGTTCAGGAAATGGCAGAAAATCAGAGGTTTGGGCAAGGAGCACGTAATTCTGCAGAAAAATCGACATGCCGATAGCGCTGATCAAGGGCGAAAGGCGCGGCGCATGACGCAGGGGTTTGTAGGCGATTTTCTCAACGGTATAGCCATAGGCGCTTGACCAAATCACTGCAGCAACACCGGAGAGCAGTACAATAGCCAGCAGCGGAAAGCCATATATGGAAAGGACTGTAGCCACAATGAAGGAGGTAAAGGCCCCGATCATGTAGATCTCGCCATGGGCGAAATTGATCAGACCGATAATGCCATAGACCATGGTATAGCCGAGGGCGATGAGGGCGTAGATTGCCCCTCGTGTTATCCCGCTGAAAAAAAGCTCAATAAAATAGTCCATTTTTTTATAAAAAAAATCTGAAGCAGGTCACTCGGTAGATTGAGAACCTGCTTCAGATATGAGAGTTCTGGAAATGATGAGTTATTTCACCACTACATATTTACCGTTCTGAACTTGATACATTGAATAGCCAACCCCAACCGCATCACCTTTCTGATCAAAATTGATAGTGCCAACGGGGGTGTCCACTTTCTCTTCCTGCAGCACCTTCTTCAATGCGGCCAGGTCCGTTGATCCCGCTTTTTCAATGGCATGCAGCATGACTGTCGTTGCAGCATACGCTCCATCAAAAAATGCACCCGGATCACTCTTAAATGCGGCCTTATGCTCTTCTTTTGCCTTCATTGCCATCTTGTTTGAAGTGACATCTTCCGGACCTACAGCATAGACTCCCTCGGCATCTTTTCCAGCTACCTTGATAAAGGTGTCATCTTTCACACCATCATCTGAGATAAATTCGGCTTTTAACCGTTTCTTTTTCATCATGCCGACGATTTTCGAGGCCTCGGGATGATAGCCGCCAAAAATTACAGCTTCTGCACCGGATTGTTTGATTTTTTGGACAATTGCCGAATAATCCACAGCCCCCGGCGTAATACCTTCAAATAAAACTACTTTGCCCTTGCCTGAATCATCGATAGCCTTTTTTGCACCTTCGGCAAGAGGTTTGCCATAATCACCTTTGTCATGGATAACGGCAATTTTTGTAAGCCCCAACTTATTCAGGACAAAATCTGCCATGGTAGGCGATTGAGCGGCATTGGGAGCTATAGTCCTGAAGAAATTCGGGTACTCGCCACTGTAGGTCAATGGGTCGGTAGTAGCAGAAGGAGACATGACGAGAATTTTTGCATCACGATAAATTGGCATTGCAGCTACTGTGGCACCGGAACAGATATGGCCAAGAACCACCTGGGCGCCTTCTGATACAAGTTTTGTGGCGGTATTGGTGGCAATCTCAGGCTTGCAGACATCGTCTTCAATCAGCATTTCAATCTTTTTGCCATTGATACCGCCCTTGGCATTCATTTGATCGATGACCAGCTTGGCGGCATTGACAGTCGGCAGACCGTAAGAAGCCAGGTCGCCGCTGTGCGGGCCGGCAACGCCGAATTTAATGGTATCGGCGGCATTGCCTGCTACGGGAGCATACATAGCCATCATCATAACTGCGGCTGCCGCAAGGATTTTTTTACTCTTCATCAGCTTCATTTTCCCTCCCTCTGAAAGATTAGATTGTTACCACCCATTATAATTGTTTTTTATGCTGAAAAAGTGGGCTGAAACCACTCAAAAATGATAGTAGTCTTTTACGCAGCATTTTACAAAATTGGAAGTGAAAAATCGAAACCGGGTATAATAATTGATCCATATTGCACGCCACGCATGAAGCTTTATAGAGACTTTATTTTTGCCGCCGGCCGGCCTTTCAGCCCATTTTACAGTTGGCTTATGCTGGCCCGTCAGGGGCTCTACAGAAAAGGTGTTTTAAACCAGCATAAACTGCCCGTCCCGGTTATCTCCGTCGGCAATCTCACCATGGGAGGAACAGGCAAGACCCCGACGGTGGCCTTTATTGCCACCTATCTCCAATCTCTTGGCTATCGACCGGCAATCATCAGTCGCGGTTACGGCGGCAGGGCCAAAGGAGCCATCAATATGGTCTCCGATGGAGAGAAGATCTTCCTTGATGCACAGCAAGCCGGTGATGAACCATTCATGCTGGCCAGACATCTCCCGGGCATTCCTGTCGTCACCGGAAAAGAACGCCTGCATCCCTGTCGCTATGCCCTGGAGCACCTGCAGTGCGATATTCTCATCCTCGACGATGGTTTTCAGCACCTCTCCATTGCCAGAGATATCGACCTCGTTCTCTTTAACGCCACGTCCCTGGCCGGCAACAGCAGGGTTTTCCCCGGCGGCGAGTTGCGGGAACCGGTCTCTTCTCTGAAAAGAAGTACTGCCTTTCTTCTGACCGGGGTCGATAGCTGCAATCAGGCCAGGGCGGTGCGCTTTACCGAACTCTTGCGAGAGCGATTTCCCGGAAAACCCGTATTTTCTTCCTCTGTCACATGTGGTCCTCTCATTGAAAATCACAGTGAAGGGCGAACAGTTGGAGATACTCCTCCCTCTCTTCTCCACGCCTTCTGCGGTATTGCCCATCCTGAACGTTTTCGCGCAACTCTCGAAGGAGCAGGCCTTCACCTCAGCGGTATTACAGCTTTTTCTGATCACCGATCTTACAGACAGGACGATATGGATACGTTGTGCCATAGTGCCGAGAAAACCGGGGCGAAGGGACTGGTGACCACGGAAAAGGATCTGGTCAAAGTCGAGGCCTTTACAACAAGCCTGCCGCTTTTTTCAGTAAAGGCACAACTCAACCCCGACGAATCATTTTCAACCTTTCTGAGAGATACAATCCTTTCTTCTCACGGCCGATATCGATGAACTCCGGCAAAGCGTCTATGTGCCGTGGCTCGACATGTTCTTTTTCACTCTACCTGTGTCATTCAACACACAAAAGCACAATCTGACACGACCTGTTGGTAATTTCCCATCTGTTTGTTTTTATATGGAATATTATCAAACAACAGGTATGAAACGTCCTTGAAATCTTCATGGCGCATATATTGCATTGTCCTTAGCAACAATCAATCAGTACCATGTAAGGATGCATTATGACACTCCCTGTTGACCCATATCAATACACCCTGAAACACTCCGTTAGCTGTTGTGGTACTGGACTGCATAGTGGTAGGGCCGTGAACCTCACAATCAAACCGGCGCCTGTCGACAATGGTATACGTTTCTTTCGCTCTGATCTGGCACCTGGAAAACACATCAAGGCCCATCTGGATAAGGTAGTGGATACCCGGCTTGCCACAACTTTGGGGGATCATGATCTTCGGGTGTCAACCACCGAACATCTCATGGCTGCCCTCAAAGGCTATGGCATAGATAATGCCGATATCGAACTGGATGCCGGCGAGATTCCTATAATGGATGGAAGTGCGGAGCCTTTTTTCGTGATGATGAAAAAGACGGGGAAGAAAAAGCAGAACGGCCTGCGCCGGATATTGAGGATAACAAAACCCATAACCTACAGTGATGGGGATAAATGTATCAGCATTTCCCCTTACAACGGTTTCAGGATTACCGGCGAAATCGCCTTTGACGACACCGTTATCCAGACCCAGAGATACAGTATCAATCTGAACACCGACAGGTTTGACAAAGAGATAGCCAGGGCCCGCACCTTCGGCTACGTCGAGCAGGTCGAAGAACTCTGGGCCAATGGTCTGGCCCTCGGCGGTACCCTTGCAAACGTTATTGCCATACACTGGAACCGAAGATCGGTGCTCAATGAGGATGGTCTGCGCTTCGAAGATGAATTCGTCAGGCATAAGGTGCTCGATCTCATCGGTGATTTGGCGCTTCTGGGCTGTACCGTTCTCGGCCACGTTAATGCCTACAAGACAGGACACACACAGCATCTCGCTTTTATGCAGGCCCTTGTTGATTCACCGGATAGCTGGGAAATTATCGAGATGAAAAAGAATGGGGCGTATTCAATCCTTAAACAGGTGGTATGCACTACGAAGGCAGCAAGAGATCTCATAGGGCCGCTGTTCCACTGTAAACCCACAGTTATTCCGACCTCTGCATGATGCAACCATGACCGTTCCTGTGTCTCCTCAATAAAAATTAGGGAGGGGTAGAGGCGGCAAGTCTGTTTCAGATTACGGTTATTCGCCGATGATCTTGACCAGAACTCTTTTTTTCCGGCGGCCGTCAAACTCACCATAAAAGATTTGTTCCCATGTGCCAAAATGCAATCTGCCTTTTGTCACGGCTATAACAACTTCTCTGCCCATTATCTGTCGCTTCAAATGGGCATCGGCATTGTCTTCATAACCATTATGGCGATATTGATCGACCGGGGCATGGGGGGCAAGTTTCTCGAGCCATACCTCATAGTCTTGGTGCAGGCCGGATTCATCATCGTTTATAAAGACGGAAGCGGTGATATGCATGGCGTTGCACAAAAGCAACCCTTCCTGGATGCCGCTTTCGGCAAGACATTGTTCAACCTCTGGCGTTATGTTGATAAATGCCCGGCGGGTCGGAACTTCAAAACTCAATTCTTTATAGTATGATTTCAACTCGTAACCTTGATGGTTATCAATGAAGACCTTCGCCCCATAACAGTTGGCGGGTTTTGCCTTGACTCCAGTGCCCGGTAGAGTATAGTAGCAGACACCTGAGAGAGATTCCTGATCAGTAACAACTCTCATAACATGCTCCACTTGTTTTATTTCAAGCAGATATTCATCCCCCAGATTTGCAGCTTTAAAATACCAGTTCCCGTCTCACTCGAACATATCGAAAAAACACAGGAGGATATTCCTTGACTATTCTTGAAGGGCTTTTATGGCTGACACTCAATGTCTACCATGAGGCTCGTTCGGAGCCACAGATCGGGCAGGTAGCAGTTGCCCATGTAACACTCAATCGTGCCAAAAAAAAGGATCTTTCCATTGAAGATGTGGTTCGTCAACCTTATCAGTTCAGTTGGACATTTCAAAAAAATTCGTATTTCCCTGAAGATCCCCAAGCCTTCCTACAATGCATGGAATCCGTTGTCATCGCTCTGAAAAACGACGATTTCACCCGCGGTTCAACATTTTATCATCTGAGCAGCATCAACCCGGGTTGGGTATCGGACTATACCTTCGTCGATCAGTTCGGTTCCCACAAGTTTTACCGCTAAAAAGTATACGGGTACTTCAGCACGTCCTGAACTGAGGTTCCGGTATTCTCCTTACCATCAGACAGCTCCCGCCTTTTTCAGGGCAAGACAGATTGAAGTCAGCCGTTCTTCCGGCATTTTTATGGATATCGGGAAGACGAGGGTGCGTTGTAGTATCTCGGCGGAATCAGGCAGACTCTCTGGATCGTAGACAAAACGCCTCTTCCCGTCGGTCCCGATAAAAGGCCAGCCCGAAATGACCAGGGTCCTGCTGTTCAGGAGATGCTCCCATTGGGGGAAATAATGCCATGTGTTTTCAGAGAAATTGATGGCGCCACAGCCCTCAGCCCGCAGCACCTCGTTTACCCGTCGGCAGTGTTCCGGATCCTGCAGCAAGAAGGCCAGATGCGTCGCGGTGTCGCCCTTTTCATCAACCAATTTCCTGAATCCAACACCTGGTATTGCAGAGGCAGCCTCTTTGAGAATGGCCTTGTTTTTCTGCATGGCGGCAATCATTGCCTCCAATTTGGCCAACTGGGCAAGACCAATTGCCCCCTGGATCTCCATCATTCTGTAGTTTGATCCGATAAACCTCCTGCCCTCTCCGCCGCGACCACCGGGATTTATGGCATGGTCATGGCCATGATCCTGATATTCCGACATGACCCGCCACAAAGACGCATCGGCGGTGATAATCATCCCGCCTTCTCCGGTGGTCATGGTTTTCACTGCATCAAAGGAGAAGGTACCACATCGACCGAATGTTCCCAGATGCCTTCCCCTGATCCGACCTCCGGCTGCCTGGGCGGTATCTTCAAGGACAGGAATTGCATGGGCCTTGCCGATTTCGACAATTTCATCGATTTTCGCCTGAGCTCCCAGCATATGCACGGGGATAATGCATTTGGTCTTCGGTGTGATCTTCTTTTTCAGATCGGCAGGAGCCATATTCAGGGTCGAATCGATCTCGGTAAATACCGGCTGCGCCCCCATTTCGAGGATCGCCTCCCAAGTGGCAACAAAGGTAAAACCCTGGGTGATGACCTCGTCCCCTGGCCCTACTCCGAGGGCGGCAAGGGCAACCTTCAGCGCCGAGGTCCCGGAGGTGACTGCCTGGGCAAAACCGGTGCCGCAGTATTGGGCAAATTTTTCTTCCAGCTCCCGAACTTTGAAGACACCCTTCCGCTGTTCAGTGAATTCGTATCTGAACAACACTCCGGTATCGAGAACATCCTGTATTTCTTTTTTTTCTTCATCACCAAATACTTCAAACCCTGCCATCTCGGACCTCTTATTACTCTCTGGAGTAACCTGAGGACAAGAATCTCTTGTCCTCAGGTTATAGTAGCCCCCGGAACCAATGGGGAATTTGGTATTTCTTAGCCTTCCAACAGGAGGGCATTATCGATGAGACGAACCTTGCCGCCGACTTTCACGGCTAGGGCCAGAACACTGTTCCGATCAACTGTCTGACATGGCGTAAGGAGGTATCGATCGACCACGCAAACATAGTCTACACTGCATCCGGCGTGGGAATGAATTATTCTCTCTGTTTCGCCAATCAGCTCAGGGATTGTCACAGCGGCCCGAGAGTTCTGTACCAACTGCCGGGCAGAGGTGATGGCCAGGAATAGACAGAGGGCGTTTTGTCGTTCATCTACTGTCAGGTAACTGTTGCGGGAGCTCATGGCCAGACCATCCTTCTCCCTGACAATGGGATGGCCGACAATCTCGATCGTAAAGTTGAGATCACGGACCATCTGCCGGATAAGGGCGATCTGCTGCAGATCTTTCTCACCAAAAACAGCGAGGTGCGGGCACGTGAGATGGAAGAGTTTTGTGACGATCGTGGCGACACCATCAAAGTGACCGGGCCGGTTGGCGCCACACAGCCCTTGAGAGATCCGGCTAAGTGAGACCCTGGTCTGAAAATGTTCTCCGAGCATCTCTGCAACGGCAGGCGCGAAAAGGATATCAACCTCTTCTTTCTCGGCCATGCCTTGATCGCGTTCCAGGTCTCTCGGATATGCGGTAAGGTCTTCTTTCGGGCCGAACTGGATCGGATTGACAAAGAGGCTGACAACGACCTTGGTCCCGAGATTTCGGGCCATCCGCATAAGAGAAAGATGCCCTTCATGGAACCAACCCATAGTCGGGACGAGCACGATTCGCTGTCCCTCTTCCCGCCAGGTACCTGTAACACGGGCAATTTCCGAGATGGAAGTTATGAGTTTCACTGCCGGGCCTTCAACTGTGCTATCTTTTCTTCTATAAATAGCTTGTTGGCATCAGTCGCCGGGGTTCCATCCAGGCCGGCGAGATAGCCATTTAATGTTTCAATGGCCTTGGCTGTCTCTCCCTGGGCTTCTTGGATCCTGGCTATGCCGGTGTAACCGATGGCCTGAAAGCCATCAACATCCTTCAGGAGTCGGTAGGTATCGACCGCCCCTTTGTAATCACGGTTCGCCTCTTGGGCCTGGGCAATACCGAAGACCGCAAGGACATAGAGGGGATCGTCCGCGTCGAGGTCATTTTTAATTTTGGTATATTTCTCAGTCGCTTCAGCAAATTTAGCATTTTGCATATCAAGATGGGCCAGTTCGACCTTGGCCCAGACTGCAGATGAGGTGCCGGAGAAATCGCCGGAGACCTTCTCGAGTGCCTGAGCCTTTTCAGCAGGGTTTTTCTGCATGGCGGCAGAAAGAGCTGAAGAGGCCTTTTCAATTTTCTTCTCGTGATAAGAGCCGTAGAGAGCCCAGACAACAATGGTTGTGACGACAAGCGCAGCGATTATTTGAAGAGTAGTCTTATTCTTTCTGATATAGCTGATCGCCGCGGGCGGAAGGTTGAGATGTTCAAGCAATCCTTCAACCTCGCCGAGCGCACTTGCCTCCACGTGTCGTTTATCAAAAGCACTCTCTCCGGCCATGAAATTCCTCCTTAATATTTTTTCTTTACCTTTCGCGGTAATAATTCTAACTTGAGCGAAGAACTATAATATATACAGGCTGGCCTGTCCATTCGCAATCACTCTTGCCTTCGCACGAATTACCTGAAATACTTTACCATGCCACGATTTTTCGCAACGGATGTTCTGACCGTCACCCAGGCGACCCAATCGATCAAGTCCCTGCTTGAGGAAGGCTTCCGCTTCATCCACATCAGTGGCGAGGTTTCCAACCTGCGTATCCCCTACTCCGGTCATCAGTATTTCACCTTGAAGGACAGCTCGGCCCAGATCCGGACCGTACTTTTCAAGACCCAGGATCGCTATCTCAGTCGACCGCTTGCAGACGGGCAGCAGATAATCTGTCACGGCAGGATCTCGGTCTATGAGGCGAGGGGGGAATATCAACTGATTGTTGATACTGTCGAGCACCTCGGTTCAGGCGAGTTGCAGATCAAGTTTGAACAATTGAAAAACAAACTTGCTGCCGAAGGGCTTTTTGAGAGTGGGCGGAAGAAACCCCTGCCGCTTTTTCCCGAAAAAATTATCATCCTGTCCTCACCGAGCGGGGCGGCGATCCACGACTTTCTCACGGTCTGGCACAACCGCAGGTCTTCCGTTGCTATCCAGCTACTGCCGGTCAGGGTCCAGGGCAAGGGGGCAGCGGAAGAAATTGCCACCGCCCTTGACCTTGTCAACCGAAAACTCTCAGCCGACGTGATTGTCCTCTGCCGCGGCGGCGGTTCAATTGAAGACCTGTGGGCCTTCAATGAAGAGTGTGTAGCCCGGGCCATTGTCCGATCAAGAATCCCGGTTGTCACCGGCATCGGCCATGAAATAGATTTCACCATTGCCGACTTCTGTGCCGACCTGCGTGCCCCGACACCAACCGGGGCCGCTGAAAGAATCATTCCCGACAACCTTCTTCTCAGGCGCCAGATCGCCGACCGCAAAAGGCAGCTCGAACAGGCGATTACCAGAAAACTTAGCAGGGAGCAGAGGGCGCTTGCTCAGCATCTGCGCTTTCTTGGCAATCTTCAAGAGACCCTGCAGACCCTCGCTCTCAGACTCGACCTCGGCATTCACCGTTTCAGTCAGGCCGTTCAGAGATGCCTGCAGCAAAAAGACCAGAAGCTGAAACACTTCCAGGTCCGTCTTGAGAAGCAGACACCACTGCATGTATTGGAGCTCAAGACCCTGCAGGTGGAATATCTGAAAAAGCGCTTGATACAGCAACTGCAGTCGTCTCTAGAAAAAAAAGGGGCAGCCCTTGCCAAAAATGCCGCCCTCCTCGACAGCATGAGTCCTTTGGCAACCTTGGCCCGCGGTTTTGCAATCGTCAGAAAGGAGGATATTCAGACAGCGACGTGGTCGGTCATAACCCGCAGCAGCGAGGTCCAGCAAGGAGATCAGGTTGAAATTCTCCTGGCAGAAGGTCGCCTGCATTGCAAGGTGCTTTCCACAAGATAAAGAAATCCTGGTAAAATGATCGCCTGAAAGACTAACGCTGGTACGGTAAACGGATACTAAAGTCAGTCTATCTGATCAA
>JANOIV010000031.1:0-23927 GCA_031407875.1 Desulfobulbaceae bacterium
TTACCTTGCCGAATTCTGCTACCGTTTCAACCGCCGGTTTCAACTACATACGATGGTTGATCGGTTAACCTATGTAGCCTTACGGACTCAGCCGGTCCCGCAGCGCCTGCTTAAACTGGCTGAAGTTCGATGGTAATCAGATTCGTATTTGGGTTATGTCAGCCCAATGGAGTTTGAGGAAATGAGGCCTCTTGAAAAAGCCGCTTAGCAATCTGTCCATTTTTACTTGACCACACCAGGTGTCGCCTTGCTTGGTATGGCGATCATCGTGGCTGGATGGCGCTGGTAAGGCTTAACGTACGATTTTCTCTTTTCGTAAGGTGCCCCCGACATAAATCTCTTGCATCCCGGTTTTCCGGTGGCGTTGCTGGGCGAGGCCGGATCAGTTTTTCACCACCAAGGATGTTGGCCGCGGTTCGGGCCAGGGACTGGCGATTTTCCGGACTATCATCCATGACAAACATCAGGGCGAACTCACCTTCGAATCAACCGCCGGCAAAGGAACCCCTTTTTTTCAGGCTTCCTCTGCAAGCGGCCTTGATCTCCTGGTGTAAGGGCAGGAGATCGGCTGCCTGATCTGACATCCACGGCATTAAAAACCATTTCTGTCAGATCAGATCGACACCTTTATCAGTCGTGGCTGCCTCCTTCGCCGCCGTCGTTACCGCTGTGGCCGCCACCGCTGTCGCCACCACTGCCGCCACCACTGCCGGAACCGCTGCCGCCACCGCTGCCGGAACCGCTGCCGCCACCGCTACTGGCACCGTCGTTACCGTTGTGACCGCCACCGCTGTCGGAACCACTGCCGCCACCGCTGTTATTGACGACGTCGTTGCCGTTGTGGGTGCCTCTTTTGTCGCCACCGCTGTTACTACTCATTCTATCATTGCGTTCTGATCGTTCACTATTACCCATTCTTTTCCCTGATCCCGAGTAATCCTGCCGCTCGGCCGGTGTCATCTGTTCAACCCGACCAATCCATTCTTTGTTAAACGTATCTCGTTCTTTTTGAGTAGCACTCTGCATAGTACCCCGGAGATTGCTCAGTTCATCTGTAGACATTGTCCTGTAATCTTTTGCCCAGGCAGATGAATTCACGGAAATAAGAGCTAACACAATCAAACCGGCCATTTTTATTCTACTTGTCATTATTGCACCTCATAAGTGGTTTTGGAAAATCAGTTATTGTTTTTCCCTCGCTGCTTTTTACTGCTCATTCTCCTGATGTATCATATTCCTCACTTATGATACATCAGGCAAGAAATCAGAGTGTTATATCCTCTATCATAAGCGGAGCAACTGGTGTTGAAGAAGAGATATTCGCAAAAGATGAGAAACTGGTTCCACTTGTACTGTCTCACCGCTGCTTGCTTGTCTTCTCGCGCGTTCCATCTCGATTTGAAAATGGAATAAGATGTTGTTTGAAAAAATTACACAATCAGGGCGGTGGCGATGATATTCAGTCTGAAGGTAAAGATCCCGCGGCCGGAAAGTCATCGTCCACCCCCCATGGAACAATCAAGGCTACCGGTGTCCGCCTTGATGTACAGTTCTGTGTCCGCCTTGATGCCCGCCCCTGTTACGACCGGAATGCACCGCATTTAATTCAGCTTGATCTGTTGGCAAGGTTGCACTCATGGTTGTGGCTGTGTTGGTTGAATCGCCAGAGCCAACGTTTCCGGCAAATGCGCTGGTAGAAACGATTGCGGCCATGACCATGATTCCGGTGATTGAGAGAATTTTCTTCATACTGATTGACTCCTTGGTAAAAGTTGAAAAAGGATGTTTGACAACCCTGCAGCAACCCTTTTGCTGTAGGTGGGTGGTTGTTGTTTGATAGATCTAAAGCAAACCCCGTGCCATGAATTGTTCAAATGTTGTAATTCTTCGTAATTGTTTGATTAAATTTGTTGAAAATTATCAAGCAGTCAGATTTTTCTTGTGTAAATTTCATATCGTGTCTAATTTTTAATCACAACGCAGGCGATAATGGTTAATTTTTAACCAGAACGGTGATGATGACCGCATTGTAACAGAGGACTGAGATATGATTTTTAAATGGATGGAACGAAATAAAGTTTATGCCCCGCCATGGATGATTATTGGGATCAGCCTGGTGCTCATGGCTGTAGTGACTTTCATGGGGATCACGAATTACCACCGGGAAAAAAATCATATGGGAGTAATTTTAAAGGAAAAAGGGGCAGCTCTGATCTGGTCTTTTGAAGCAGGTGCCCAGACCGGAATGATGGGCTTGTTCGGCAATGAAATCCACTTGCAGACCCTTTTAGAGGAAACCGCCTTCCGGTCTGATATCTCTTATATCGCCCTGGTTGACAGAAACGGCATGATTCTGGCACATAATGATAAAAAAATGATCGGCAAATCATTAGAGACTTTTGTATTCAACAACTCATTTTCGCCAACGGAAGCTCCCCAATGGCGAACGGTTGTGGGGAAAAACCATGCAACACTTTTTGAAGTGTATAAAAAGTTTCTGCCGACAACTCAACATCACGGCAACATGGGAAAAGTGGAGATGGACCACGACGTGTCAGGTTCTCCCGAATGGATGAAAGACCTGCCTCAAGAACGGATACTGGATCCCGAGCAGCGACCGGCGATCATCATCGGCATGGATGTGAAGCCCTTTGACGAGGCTATGGTCAAAGATATTCGGAACAGTTTGATATCTGCAGGGCTGATTTTTCTTCTGGCCCTTACCGGGGTGGTTTCTCTTTTCTGGGCTCAAAACTACATGAATTCCCGAAAACTCCTCCAGGATATCCGGGCCCTTGCCTCGGAAATTGTCAGGAACTTGCCGGTGGGAATGGTGGTGGTAAGCGGTGATGGTAAAATCAGATTTATTAACGGAGTGGCCTGTTCCCTTTTGGCTATTCGACCGGAGACGGCTGAGGGAACCTTGGCTCAGAGCATTCTGCCGGTGTCCCTGATGAATTTACGCAAAGACATCAGCCGCGAAAAGCCTGTCGTGGAAAAAGAATTGAATCTGATGGGACCGGAAAATACCAGAGTTCCGGTGAATATCAGTACGACAAACATTGTAGGTGAAGATGGGAAATATATCGGATTCATGTTTATCCTGACGAATTTATCCGAATTGCGCCAGTTGGAACTGAAGATCCGGCAGCGAGAAAAACTGGCGGCCATTGGCGACCTTGCCGCCGGTATTGCCCATGAGGTCAGGAATCCTTTGAGCTCCATCAAGGGCTATGTCACCTATTTTGGGAGTCTTTTTGCACAGGACAGTGAAAACCGAAAAGCCGCTGAGATTACAGCTGAAGAGGTAGACAGGGTGAATCGGGTGATTTCGGAACTGCTTGAATTTGCCCGCCCATCAGATCTAAAGCTGAGCAAAACGGATATCCTGAAGCTGATCGAACATGCGATAGGTATTGTTGCTCAGGAAGCTGCTTTTGCGGGGGTGACAATTGCGAAAAAACTCGATCACGGCCTGCCCCATGCGATGCTTGACCCTGACCGGATAACGCAGGTGATTCTCAACGTCTTGATCAATGCCATCCAGTCAATGGAGCATGGAGGACAACTTTCTGTAGAGACATGCCGGAGAAAGGGCATGATTGAGGTTGATATCTCAGACACGGGACAAGGGATTTCCGCAGAAGATCAAGCAAATATGTTTAACCCGTATTTTACAACTAAAAAGAATGGGACCGGGTTGGGGTTGGCCATCGTGCATAAAATTGTGGAAGACCATGGCGGAACAATTCGAATTCAAAGCGAAGCAGGCCGCGGGGTAAAGGTTTCAATACAATTACCCATTGATCCTGTGAAGGAAACGCGATGATGAACGGAAAAATTCTGATTGTAGATGATGATTCAGCCCATTTGAACATGCTTCAGACTGTATTAAAAAGCCTGGGCCACGCAGTGGAGAGCGCCACGGATGGAGAAGGTGCCATCCAGATGGTCAAGGAAAACCCCTGCGATCTCGTCTTGATGGATGTGCGTATGGCCAATATTGGAGGCATTGAAGCTCTCCGGCAAATCAAGGAACTCAATCCCGCCATACCTATCATCATAATGACTGCCTATTCATCGGTGGATACGGCTGTGGAGGCCATGAAACTCGGAGCCTACGACTATCTCACCAAACCTTTGAATTTTGAAGAACTGAAGCTCATCATAGATCGAGCTATGGAGCATCTGCAACTCACTCTGGAAAACCGATCGTTAAAGGAAAGAGTCGCAGCAGAGCACAGTTTTTCAGAAATTATCGGCTCCAGTCTTGCCATGAAAAAAGTGTTGGACATGGCCCGGATCGTAGCTCCCAGCGAAGCAACGGTCCTGATTACCGGTGAAAGCGGCACAGGCAAGGAGTTGTTTGCCAAGGCCATCCATGCCAACAGTGAGCGGAAGGATGGTCCACTGGTCACGGTGAATTGCGCGGCATTAACCGAGACTCTTCTTGAATCGGAATTGTTCGGACATGAAAAAGGTGCCTTCACCGGAGCCGACCGGCAACGAAACGGACGGTTTATGCAGGCTGATAAAGGAACAATCTTTCTCGATGAAGTCGGGGAAATCCCTTTATCCATGCAGGCAAAAATCCTTAGAACCATTCAGGAGAGAGAAATCCAGCGCTTGGGGAGCGACAAAACCCTGAACGTCGACGTGCGGATTATTGCCGCCACCAACCGAAATCTTGAAGACGATGTCAAGCAAGGAAAATTCCGGGAGGATTTGTTCTATCGCCTCAATGTCATGAACCTCCATATCCCGCCGCTAAGGGAACGGGATGAAGATATCCCACTTCTGGCCCAGCACTTTCTCAAGAAATATGTGCAGAAAAACAGGAAGGACTTGAAAGGATTCACCCCCACGGCCATGGACGTGCTGACCAAGAGCCTCTGGCCGGGAAATGTCAGGGAACTGGAAAACGTGATCGAGCGGGCGGTGATTCTCGCCATGAGCCCTTACATATCCGAAAAAGACCTGCCGCCATCCCTGATGGCAATCTACCACAAAGACCATAAGAACAATGTACCGGCATCCGGGCTCGGTGGCAAATCCCTGGATGAGATCGAAAGCCAGGCTATTCTTGAAACCCTTGAACAAACACAGGGAAACAAGAGTGAAGCGGCAAAATTACTGGATATCACGAGAACAACCCTTAATAATAAATTGAAGAAATATAACATCTCAGGGTGACTGAAATGACAACGTCAGGTGAAAACCTGTTCCAGGTTGGTGATGTGCTTAACCAAAAGTGGGTAATCCTCGAATTTATCGGTAAAGGAGGTGTGGGCGAGGTCTATCGGGCACATCAGGTCAGCCTTAATCGGGATGTTGCTATAAAGGTAATGCTGCAAGAATGGCTCGACGCCCTTGACGAGGATGATGAAGAGGCTGAAACGCTGGTCCAACGGTTCCGGCGGGAAGTCCAAGCCATGGCGCAGATTTGCCACCCTAATGTGCTGCAAGTCTTTGATTACGATTCCGTCACCGTGAAAAAGCACGGCCAAGACACGCCCATTGAGTATATCGCCATGGAGTATGTTTCAGGCGGGTCGTTACGGACAACCATGTCGGAGGAAGGTTTTTATCCTGACCAAGCCGCTATCGGGAGGTGGCTCACAAATTATTTTTTCCCGGTGCTGGTGGGAGTTCAGGCCCTGCACGATCTTGAAATTGTGCATCGTGATTTAAAACCTGAAAATATTCTCATAGAGAATACCATCCCAAAGATTGCCGACTTCGGCCTGGCGCGTTCCTGCAGGTTAAAGCCGGTAACTCAATCGATCGACGTTAAAGGCTCTCCTCAATATATGTCGCCCGAGCATTTTTTTGATTTCAAAAGGGCCGATAAAAGGGCCGACATTTATTCGCTTGGCAAGATTCTATTTGAAGCTGTCGAGGGAAAAATCAAATTGAGAACGATTCCATTCAAAAGCGTCGGACTAGCCAAAATCGAATCCCCATTTCTCCAACAACTGGACCGAATCATTCAAAGCGCCACAACGGAGAACATAGATGAGAGGGTGAAATCCGTTCAGGACTTGCGCGAGCAACTCGAGCAAGTCGTTAAGGCGTTCGAGGCGCAAAAGCTCTCCGCATCTCCAGACAGAAAAAGGCCCGCCCCCCTGTTTTCCCGGCCCAAGTGGCTCTGGGCGGGAATCATTGTTGTCACACTTTCTGCATTACTCATAACCGGTTGGCACTTCATGGGTGAGCCCGGATGGGATTTTACCAAGGGCGGTTTTTCAAAAGGCCAGGGCGGGCATGAATCGCAAACAAAATCCGATAATGCCGAGGCCGCCGCAAAACCGGATACCGTTGACTCTTTAACCGACTCTGAACATGTAGGAAACCAACAACTTATTTCGGGTGGAGAGTTTATTATACCAGCGAGCACATCTGGGGGAAATAAGCAAACGGTTCGGGTCAAACCCTTTTACATGGATGAATTTTTAGTCACGAATCAGCAATTCGTCGATTTTCTCAATCACAATCTTTCCATAATCAGTTTAGAAAAAGATGTGATTAAAGGCGATGGCGCAAACTGGCTCCTTCTGGGTGAAGTGTATGCAGATTACGAGCCGATTATATACAAAAATGAAAAATTTCATATAAGTAACCCAGCCTATATATCCAATCCAGCCCTGCGGGTAACCGGCCATGGTGCCACGGCCTTCGCCAAATTCTTTGACAGGCGGTTACCGACGGAGGCAGAGCTGCTGTATGTGATAACCAAGGGCGCATCGCAATTAAATACGAAAAAGACATTAAATAATTCGAGAGAGGAACCCCTTCCGCGTGACCGAAGCACAAACAAAAGCGTTGAATTACCCACTACCAAGTCGGTCTTTTCGGCGCCACTTTTCGCTGCGAATACATTGGGTATCCGAGGCTTGTATGATGAGGCAATCGGAGAGTGGGTATTGAAAAGCCCGACCGCTTCCTCCGAAGGCCAAGCGAAAATGAATCAATATGCTGTTATCGGTGGGCGAGAAACCTCACTCAGCAGCAATGGAAGCCCCTCGTCAAGAGGTATAGCTCGTTTTCCCTGGGAGGGGCACGAAGATATTGGTTTTAGAACCGCAAGTAACACTCCAATAGGGAATCATTGAGATAAGAGAGACGGTATGCGGTTGGCAGTGCTGTCGGATATTCATGGCAATCTGGAGGCTTTCTGTCGTTGTTTGAACGATATTGAACTTTCCGGTTTCGATCGGATCGTCAACCTGGGGGATAGCATCGGATATGGCCCGGATCCGGAAGAGGTTCTCAGCCTGTTGTATACGCTTGGTATTCCGAATATCCTTGGCAATCATGAACTGGCGGCAATCGATAAGAATTTCCGCTTCTGGTTAACGCCACGAACGCTTAAATCCATAGAACACACACTGAAATATCTATCATCCGCATCGCTGTCATATATCAAAAATCTTCCGACCTGTAGGGTGGTTGAAGGGGCGCTGCTGGTGCATGGCTGTCCGCCTGATTCGCCGACAATTTACTTAAACCAATTGAGTTTATCAGAAATCAGAGAGACTTTTGAGTCAAATAGGTTCACCATTGCCTTTGCTGGGCATACCCATCGTCTGATGCTCATTCGCTATGACGGCAAAGATCTTGCATTCATACCATTGAGCAAAGACACCATTGTGCTTGACCAGGGTTATCGGTACATCGTCAATGTAGGCAGCGTTGGCCAGCCCCGAGATGACGATCCGCGTGCAAAATATGTGATCTGGGACAACAGTCTCAACACCCTGGAGATTCGGCGTATCTCATATGATATGGACAAGACGGCGGCTAAAATCATGAAACGAGGTTTTCAGCGTAGGGATGCGGACCGGCTCTTTTTAGAGGAGGGCGTAAGCAAACCGAAAAATAAAACTCTCTCTTCAAATAGTCGTAAACAAGATACGAAACGGAACTTACGCACGCTAAGCGATATTTTATTTGTTGCGCCCCATCAGCTGTTCGCAAAGAAATTGAAGTAAATGCCACGCTCAAGTTCGAACTCTGCAGTCTTCTCAATTTTGTATTTTATTGTGAATGGAAAATGGCTATTGACACATTGTAGTACTTGTTCTAATATATGAACAAGTGATCATATAATAATAGGTGCAACATGAAACAACTGCACTATGACACAGACGTTTGCGAGCAGTTATGCGAACATGACCAGAATGTTTGTTTGGCAAAAGCTGAAATGCTTCTTGACCAAGACGCTAAGCAAATTGCCGAAGCTTTTAAAATTCTTGGAGATTCTACGAGGATTAAAATTCTGCATGCCCTCTCCAGGAGGGAACTTTGCGTGTGTGACATTGCCGCCGTCGTTACTATGGGGCAATCGGCAGTGTCTCATCAGCTCCGTTTGCTGCGTGGGGCGCGACTGGTCAAATACCGCAAAGAAGGCAAAATGGTCTGGTATTCTCTTGACGATGACCATATCGCCCTGCTTCTGACCCAGGGGATTGAGCATATTAAACATGGGTAAGATAATGAAGACTGATAACGAAACCAAGCTCACAAAAGGCTTAGAGAGGCGCCCCTGCCAGGATCCGTGTTGTATCGATATCGGTGAAAAAGCCATGCCGACAAGTTGCGGTTGTCAAAGCACGGCAGCTATTGACGGTAATTTTAACATCATAGAAAATGTGTTTGAGTCCCAAAAGGGAGAAACCTGTAACAGTGCCTCGGTACAGTCCGCACCTCAGGAAGGGTTTCATAAGACGGTTTTTCGTATCTCCGGCATGGACTGTGGCGATTGCGCGGCAAAATTAGAAAAAAGACTGGCCGCTATGTCCGGTGTGAGGTCGGCGACCGTTAATTTTGGCGCCGGCAAGTTGACGGTCGAGCACACCATTGTCGATTCTGCCATCATGAAAGCGGTGAAACAAGCCGGTTATGGGGCAATTAAGGAAGATAAGACTTTTCGTCAGCCGTTGGTCGAATCCGTCTGGTGGAAAAATGTCCGGACCCTGGCTACCATCACGTCCGGAATATTGCTGGCACTTGCAACTGTCTTGGATTGGCTTGGCATGGCAGAGGGTATTGTTATCCTGCTTTATGCTCTCACTGCCATTACAGGTGGGTTCCACGCCGCAAAAAGTGGTTTATACAGCCTCCGTTCCTTATCGCTCGATATGAATTTTCTGATGACTGCCGCCATAATCGGGGCAGCGGCCATAGGCGAATGGAGCGAGGGTGCTGCTGTCGCTTTTTTGTTTTCTTTCGGCACCACCTTACAGGCTTACACTATGGATAAGACACGTCAGTCCATCCGGTCGTTGATGGAACTCGCTCCGTTAGAGGCTTTAGTGAGGAGGAACAAAGAGGAAAAACGTTTGCCCGTTGAGGACATTGTGGTAGGCGATATCGTAATAGTCAAACCCGGCGAGCGAATCGCGATGGATGGAATTGTCCACAGTGGTGTATCAGCGGTAAACCAGGCCACCATTACGGGTGAATCAATTCCTGTTGAAAAAACAACGGGCGATACGGTGTATGCCGGTACAGTGAACGAACACGGTGCTTTGGAAATCACCGTAACGAAGACTGCCGACAATTCGACTCTGGCCAAGATCTCACATCTTGTAGAGGAAGCCCAGGGGCAGAAAGCTCCCTCGGAGCAGTTTGTCGATGTATTTGCAAAATATTATACCCCTCTTGTCCTTGTGGCTGCTGCCGGAGTTATGGTCCTGCCGTGGCTGGTGTTCCATCAGCCCTTTGCCCCGTGGTTTTATAATGGGTTAGTGTTGCTTGTTATATCCTGCCCTTGCGCGCTGATTATTTCTACGCCGGTATCCATCGTCTCCGCTATCGGCAATGCTTCTCGACGCGGCGTTCTCATCAAAGGGGGCGCATATTTGGAGCAGATGGGCTCTATCAAGGCCATCGCGTTTGATAAAACTGGAACTTTAACTCAAGGCCGCCCAGTGGTTACGGATATTGTAGTTGCGAATGGTTATTCTGAAACCGATTTTTTAGAAATGGCCGCGGGTATCGAAAAATGGTCTGAGCATCCCTTGGCTCATGCTGTCGTTGCAAGGGCCAAAGGGCTTGAGCTAAAGCCTGCCGCGCATTTCAAAGCCTTGGTCGGACGTGGAGCCCGGGCAGAGATCGATGGTCAAATGATGTATATCGGCAATCTTCGTTTGTTCGAAGACCTCGGTTATGATTTGGCCCGACATGGAGAAACACTGGCGGATCTTGAACAGCAAGGCAAGACGGTCATGTTGCTGGGTACACAGAATCTCATTCTTGGCATGATTGCGGTAGCCGATACGTTACGGGAAGATAGCAGGGAAGCCATAAAAGCACTTCATAGAGCGGGTATGACGCATATAGCCATGCTCACGGGCGATAACGACCGAGTAGCCGGCGCAATTGCCAAGGAACTTGCACTCGACACTTTTTACAGTGAACTTTTGCCTGAGGATAAAGTTGCAGCAGTAAAGAAGATAGCCAGAGACTACGGCAAGGTAGTTATGGTCGGTGACGGTGTGAACGATGCCCCCGCACTGGCGGTGGCCACGGTTGGTGTGGCTATGGGGGTAGCGGGATCGGATGTGGCACTGGAAACTGCAGATGTAGCGTTAATGACCGATGATCTGGGCAAGCTGGCCTATATCATCAAGCTGAGTCATAAGACCGTGGCCATCATAAAACAGAATATTGCTTTCGCCATTCTGATTAAAATCATCTTTGTAATATTGCTTTTTCTTGGCATGGGGAACCTTTGGCTTGCGGTGTTCGCCGACATGGGCGCATCTCTTCTGGTAACATTGAATGGCATGCGACTGATGCGCCGTATGCAGTGGGTTTAGACTCAGATATCCCCTTGGCTTGATTCTGTATCTGTAAAATTTTCAGCCTGATCCGACAGCCAGGACCTCTAAGGCGGTTTCTGGCAGATCAGATCGGAACTCTATCAGTCTTGGTGATTGCTTGCTCTCCTTACATCTGTCCGGGCCAATTACCTTTACCCATTCCGCCACCGCTGCCGGAACCACTGCCACTACCCATGTCATCGCTGTATCCTGAGCTGCCACTATTGCCCATTCCCTTCCCTGGCCCCATGTAATCCTGTCGCTCGGGCGGTGTCATCTGCTCGACCCGACCATTTTTATTCTATTTGCCATTGTCGTACCTCATTAATGGATTTTTAAAACCTGCTGTTGCGTATTCCTCGCCTATGACATTGATAAGGCGTCTGCTTTTACTCCACCTTGAGCCAAAAATCGGCTGTCACGATGTCTCCTCCGCGGTTGAACTGACCGAAAAGTTTATAATCTCCCGGCTACGGAAAAGTAGTTATGAACGACACTCCAGATGCCTCATCATCACGCAGTGCGTGGGTATGAATATAATCTGTCGAGTCAAGCATCTCAGACTTCTTTATGATGACCAAATGGCCCTTTTCTCCGAGATATTGTGAAGGTCAACAACGGGTTTAAGGTCAGTTGTCCCTTTCAGATCAAAGCGAATAGTCACTTCCTGCCCGGCTTTTGCGGTAGATGGATTTTTTATAATTTCTGCACAGGAAGGGTCGATCGGCAGATCGGAAACCCCGAACAGCCCCAGAATTTTTTGCCGGTTTGGTTTCCCTTTCGGGCACCAAGAAGCACCCTTTCACGACCACATTTCGGACAGACAGGCTTGGCTTCTGAATGGGGGATTTGGCTTGGCAGAACGTATTGCCCAAGGTTAGCAAAGGTGTAAATCATTCCACCCCTTGCTGCAGCAAAAATGTCCACCCGCTACCCTGTGGTATCCCCTGACTGGCGATGCGATGCACGGCAACATAGGCCATTAATGCCGGCAGTAACCCAATCCACCAGGGGAATTTAGCGGTCAGGTCAATATTAGCCTCGGCAAGACTCTGTCTTTGACGCGCCATAGCCAACTCTAATCGCAAATTTTGATTTTTTCTTAATTGTACCAGTCACCCCAACACCGCAATGCGCCATAGAAATTACTGCAGCTTCAACAACTTACCAAGTGAGTAGCAGTCTGATACTGTTTTTCAATTATAATCAAGGATACTCCACGAATTCGGCTTAATTCCTGACAGGCAAATATACCAAGCGTTACGATCTTGTTTTGCAGCAAGAGGACCCGACTTGAACCCGACATGGCCTCGACATGAGGCTATCTGCAACCCTATTTCTCCTGATGTCCGCTATCATTCCTCTGTCTCCGGGGCTAAAAAGAAAATGAACAAAGCAACCCTCGTTTTCTTTAACCATTATGGAGGAACACAAATGAAATCACTGAAAATGGCTCTCATTGCTTTAATGCTCACGGGACTTTTTGCAACTCATGCCAATGCCCGAGATCACGCTGTTAATGCGCTGTTTAGCGAAACGACTGGTGGCGGTATGACAGGATACACTGTCAGTAACGAGATGGACAGGGACAGGGGCAGGTACGGTAGAGATCGTTACAGGCATGGCTACCGTTCCAATGAAGTCTGCCGAGAAATCGTGGAGGTCGTCAGGGGGCGGCATGGTCGCTACCGCGAAGTGGTCAGGACAATTTGCAAGGACAGGGATGATTGGCACCGTCCCCATCGCCGTGACCATTATCCCAATAATAGATATGGATACAATGACCGTTGGTGATTGCACAAAAAAATACGGGGCCAAAATAATGCTTATTGTGTAGTTTGTGCTGGACTTCAGTCGAGGTAACGTCGAACTCAAGCACCTTCAATGGTATTTTTGGAAAGGAGTGGTAAACATGAAAAAGAAAATCGCAGTCTTAGCTCTTATGTTGTGTGTAGTAAGCACATCAACAGCATTTGCTCGAGGCGGACGCGGCGATCATCGTGGTGGATACAGCAATCATGGTGGTGGATATAACCACGGCTATTATAGGGGCGGTCGTCATGATGATGGTGTGGGAATTGCTGTTGGTGTAGTGGGAGGTCTTCTTCTCGGCTCCGCCTTGGTGTCTGCCGCAGCTCCTCCGCCTCAGACAGTTGTGTATGGCTCTCCATATACAACATATCGGCAGGAAGTCGTTGTCCAACAACCGAGGGTCTGTGTAGAAGAACGTCACATCAGCGGAGAGTGGCAGATCAGCCAATATGACGGCCGTCAGGTCTGGGTGCCGTTTGCATATCCAGTCACCGAGAGAGTGCAGGTTCCATGCTACTGATGCCCCGAAGAGTGGTTTCTTGACTTGTCAGGAGATGGCGAAACCGATGAACAGCAGGAAAGTTTGCTCAAATTGGAATTGTGCTCTCTTCAAATCTGCTTCGTTTCTTTTTCGGCTTCTGCATGAAAATCAGTGGCAGGAGACTGTACACGTTCTTCAAACATCGCCGGGTACTGTTTTCGGTAGGCTGCAAAAATCTCCTCAAAGGGCAGATCGATGAAACTGCCGTGATCATGGATATACTGCATATGTCTCTGACCCACGGCATTTAATTCATGAAAAATCGAGTCATCTTCACCGTTAAACTCAAGCGGCTTTACCTGGAACCGTTCGCAGAGTGCGAGATTAAAGGCCGGCGTAGCCTTTACCCATTTGCCCTCCAGGAAAAACTCGGTATAGCCATGGTAGAGAAACAGGTCGGTTCCCATTAGTTTTCGCAATCTGGCCGTGGACAGATGATTACGGACATCGGCAAACCCAAGCCTGCTTGGTATGCCCTGCTGCCTCCCGACAGCGGCGAGGACCACGGCCTTGGCAACGCAGTAGCCCGACCCTTTTTTAATCACCGTGCCGGCCTTCAGGGCCTCGGATGAGTATTGCAGATCGTAAGGGTCATAGCGGATTTCATCCCGCACCGCATAATAGAGCCTGATAGCTTTCTCCTTCTGGCTGCTATCCCCTCTCTTTGCGCAGACTCGTTCTGCAAACGCTCTCACCTCCGGCTTATCAAAATCGATAAAAGAAGTTGGCCGGAGATACGATTCCAGGTCTCTATTCATAAGTACCCCTCTCTATCCCTCTTCCCTGCCCTTTTCTCTGGATGATACCCCAGAGTTTCGAGCACAGGCTATCGCGGTTCCTCGTCTTTGGCAACGAGCGGAAAGGCGCCCTTAACCTCAGCGGGAATCATTCGAGGTCGACCGCTTTCGGTATCCACAAAAACCCATTCTGTTTCACCCCTGGCAAGTAGCACATTGTCATTTTTCCGTATAAATCTATACCTTCGAAGCGATCTCGCGCGCCGAAAGTCAACCACCCAGGTAAGCGCAGTCACCTGCTCACCGGCAAAGGCCGGGCTCAGGTACTCAATATTGTGAGAGCGCACGACCCAGATCGCGCCAGTTGAGTACATAGCCCGAGTACCGCCGGTAGCCTCCGAATGAAGAATAGCGACATCCTGCATCCATTGCACATAGACTACGTTGTTAACGTGTCCATTCTGGTCCAAAGCACTTTCGGGGATAACGAACTCGTGACGGTAAATCGCACTTGCCTTGGCGTGTGTCATATTTTTCTGCAAATATTGATTGCAAACGGGAAATTCACATCACTCAGTCTCGTAGCAGGCCAGAATCTCTCCGAAATAGAGCGTGTGGTAATCTTTTTTGGGATACAGGTTTTCCAGGCTACCATCGAGAAAGGCGTTATCCATAGCCGATTTGTAGACGATTCTGCATTCGTAGTGGATGCCGGGAATGTCAATGATCGGCGATTCAAGGCACTGCGCCTTTTTCTGCTGCAGATCACATTGTTTGAACTTGTCAAAATCTCTGCCTGACTTCGTCCCACAATACATGACCGCCTTGTCATGTTCGTCGCCAGCCGGGATTGTAACGGTGAAATTGTCAGTTTTTTCCAGCAAGGTGAAAGTGTGTCTGGAATCTCTCACGGCAACCATAAGCACGGGTTTTTGCCATATATATCCTATTGTTGCCCAGCCAATAGTCATGGTATTGACAACACCTTCCGCCTTGACGGTAAGAAATGCGCCTTTTTTGATCCGTTCCATCAGTTTGTCGGTCTGCTCAAGATATGTCCTTTCTTTCATAAGTGGTTTCCTCCGAGTAAAAACTTGATGGCGTCGTAAAAAGCCCGATCTCCTTCGTTGTAGGTTTTTGGCAGGTCCTCGACATACTATATGTATAGTCGAGAACCTGCAAAAAACACTACGCCTCGGATATCGAACTTTTTATCTAGCCATCTGTGATCTCCGTGGCGACTATTTACGAGTTTATCAAACTTGTTTGAATGAACGATCGGTCTCTCATCTTCCCTCTGTAAAGCTACATAAATCAGGGCTTCTGCGCAAGAATGGAAATAGTACCTCATTTTACGTGCACACAGATAGATCGGTGTACTGACGGGTCACGAGTCCCTCTGAAAAGAAGTATTATACCAGTTTCGCCGATTTGTTGGGAAATCGTTGGTCCAGAGAAGCCTCGGCTTCCGAACCAGGAAGGACGTAAACACTCTCCTTTCTCTCCTGCAGGGGTTTCACGATAGTCTTGATATAATCTTTTCGGCTATCGATATATAATCCGATGATATCCATACCCGCCGGGCACACACTCATGCAGTAGCCACAGCGGTAACCGCCACCATACGTCAGGCTCTGCCAGACGGCCATAGTTTCGCCATCATTCCTTTTTTGCCGGTATTCTTCCATGCCGGTGCTGGAAACAAGGGCTTCGACCCAGCTGAGGAAACCGCCCAGTCGATCGCGATAGGCATGAGCAAGACAGGTGCGGAAGCTGAAAGAACCATCCCCGGCAATGGCTCCGGTGGGGCAGACGTTGACACAGAGTTTACAGGAGATGCAGGGATTGAAATCAAGGGGCTGATCATAGCTGTCCAGAACCGTATCGATGATCAGGGTCCCCAGACAGACATGACTGCCGAATACGGGATGAATCAGCAGCCTGTGGTGCCCTATGCGGCCAAGACCGGCGGCCTCAGCCACAGGTTTATGGGAGACGATGAACATCTTACCCGGCCATTTGTTCATATCCTGAGGGAAATTTTCGGCGGGCGTGATGGCAGCAATTCCCTTCTCCCGGAGTGCCCTCACGACTTTTCGGGAAATGAGCAGCATTTCAGCATCAAGGGCAATAAATTCTCCATCTGCAAGCGTGCGGTCCGGGGACTGGATCTGGGCACGATTCATACGGCAGACAAAGCTGATCAAGGTTTTTGCCCGGGGAAAAGCGGCCAGGATAGACTGCCTCTGGTCTTCGATCTCCGGCCGATCAATCTCCACAACTCCCGCATCATCGGCCCCGGCCTCGCAGACGATCTTCTTCAGCCATTCTTTGGATACGGTCTCCTGCTTACCTTTCATTTTCGTTTGCCTGTAGGCAATGACACTGGGGTGGCTGTTTAAATTCATGGTTTCTCCCTGTTCATATGCAAAGCGCTTGAGGGAATGCTCTTCCCCTTAATTGTTTTCATCAACGAAGAATCATACAGGTGGCCGTGGCATGGGCATAGATTTTTCCTGCGCTATCTTTCAGGGTCCCTTCTGAAACACCCAGTCGACTCGAAATGTGGATGACCTTACCTATGGCGATCAACTCTTTGTCACAGGGAACGGCTCGCAGCATTTTGATATTCAGGTCTACCGTTGCATATCCGACACCTGCCTCAAGAAGTGAGTGAATTGCACAGCCGGTCACCGAATCAAGTACCGTAGCCGCAAATCCGCCATGAACCCCGCCAAGCGGATTTAAATGTTGCCTGCCGGCAGTTGCTGAGAATTGGCTGAACCCAGGTTCTGCTGCAACAACGGACATCGGGATTGTTGCCGCCATGGACGGGGCCGGTATTTTCCCTGCCACAATGGCCTTTAATAATTCCAAGCCGGTCATACTCAATATATCCTGGACTTTTTCCTGCATATCTCCCTCCTTCGGATGAATTTATTGGATTTTAGCATTTGACAGACGGGTGGAAAAGCGGCATAAATGACAAATAACGCTCCAAAACAGACATATTGGCCGAATTATGTTTATGCGAAAACTGAGCAATAGAGGGATCCATTATGGCGAGAATAAGCTTTATCGCCGTTGACGACTGCGTCTTTTCGGGAATATCCGGCTTGATTGACAGTTTCACCATCGCCAATCTCCGGCATGCAGCGAAGATCAGGGGGAGAACAGAACCTTTGTTTGAAACCGAGATCCTCAGTCCGGATGGAAAAGCTGTACGAGTAAGCGGCGGATTTCAGATCACCCCGCATGGCAGCTTCATGGACCTCAAGCAGACCGACATCATTATAATCCCACCCTTTCTCCCCCCCAATATTGAAGCTTTTTGCGAAAATGCAAAAGACCTGCTGGACTGGCTCACAGCCCGATACAAAGAGGGTGTGTCCATAGCAACCCTCTGCACCGGTACCTTTGTTCTGGCTGAAACAGGTTTGTTGAACGGCAGACTGGCAACCACCAACTGGGTTTTTGCCCGACTGTTTCAACGTCGCTACCCAAAAGTCCTCTTGAAACCAGAGCGCATTCTTACCGAGGATGGCGGCCTGATCTGTTCAGGAGCGGTGTCGGCGTTCTACAATCTGGGGCTTCATATCATTGAAAAATATGGCTCGGCTGAACTGGCATCACAGTGTGCAAAAGTCTTGCTTGTCGATTCCAATCGGATAAGCCAGGCATCGTATACTACATTCAGCATTTATAAGGGCCATGGTGATGATGGAATTGTTAAGGCCCAGCAGTTGATGGAAGCCCATTTTGCGGAAACCATGAGCATAGAAAAGCTTGCCGGACAGGTGGGAATCAGCCCCCGGCATTTTATCCGTCGTTTTAAGAAAGCCACCGGCGAATCTCCGTTGAATTTCCTCCAGCAGATACGAATCGAGAAAGCCAAGAAAATCCTGGAAACACGACCTGACACGGTCGATGAAATAACCCGGGCAATTGGCTACGAAAACAGCAGCACCTTTCGTAAATTATTTAAAAAATACAACGGGCTGTCTCCCAGGGAATACCGCGATAAATTCATGCGATAATAAGATCAGTTCATGAGATGTATTATGAGGAAAACCTGATGAATAACAGAAAAACGGGTGGAGTCGAAGGGTGGGATGTCTATCCGGACCGAGTATTGTTCAAGACCCCGGTCGTGACAATCAAGGCCGGTCCGGTTCGCTGCAAAAGGAGCGGTAAGCAAAAGGATTTTTACCTGTTCGATTTTCCCGACTGGGTCAATATTGTGGCCCTGACTCCTGAGCGAAACATGGTCCTGATCAGGCAGTTTCGTTATGGTTCAAACAGGCTGGAAATTGAGATACCAGGCGGCATGGTTAATGAGCGGGAACCACCGGTGGAAGCCGGCTGCAGAGAACTCCTTGAAGAGACAGGGTATGCCGGAAGTAATGCCAGGATTATCGGCAAGGTTTGCCCTAATCCGGCCATACAACGCAATTACTGCCATACGGTTCTGGTTGAAAACGCTGTGAAGGTGGCAGAGCCGAGCATGGATGATATGGAGGACATTGAGTGTTTTTTAAGGTCGGAAAAGGAAACTATCGAACTCATTGCGACGGGCGCCATCGATCATGGCCTGGTTCTGAATGCCCTGATGTTCTACATGAACTGCAGAAGATGAGTTACTGATTCTGCTTTCAGCAGTACACGCCAAATCGAGAAATAATTCTTGTCTTTTCATTATGTTCCTTCTAAATCTTGGCCTCAACCTGTTCCCCCGAGAGGATTTTCATGCCATTTTTTGGTGAGGCTACTGCCTTAGCTACAGTTCTGTGTTGGACCTTCAGTGTGCAATTTTTCGAGGCAGCCTCCAAAAGGATCGGGTCTATTTCCGTCAACATTATCAGGTTGTTCGTTGCCTTGATACTCTTCAGCATCCTTCTGCTGTGGCGAGACGGCTCCCTTGTACCGCTCAATTTCCCGGCTCACGCCTGGCTCTACCTCAGCCTCTCAGGCATTGTCGGTTTTTTCATTGGCGATATCTTCCTCTTCAAGGCCCTGGTTGAGTTGGGGCCAAGGGTTGCCATGCTCATCCAGAGCCTGGCGGCACCCACTGCGGCGATAATTGGCTGGCTATGTCTTGATGAGATCTACCTGTTACATCAGTGGATCGGGATGGCTGTGGCCCTTACCGGGGTTTCGTCCGTAATTCTGGAAAGAGCCAAGAAAACCTCCCCTGCCAACGGACGAAGGCCAAGAAAAATATCCGGCAAAGGTGTGGGGATCGGCCTGGTAGGGATGGTTGGTCAGGCGGGTGGTATAATTCTCAGCAAAACCGGGATGCAGACTGACGCGGGATACCTGGATGCCTTCTCCGCAACACAGATCCGCGCCATCGCCGCCTTTGTCTGTTTCGTCCTGTTTTTTACGGCCACCAAGAGATGGAGAGATGTCCAAAGGGCGCTCACCAACACAAAAGCGGTGATCTTCACTTCTATTGGCGCTTTCTTCGGGCCATTTGCCGGTGTTTCGCTATCATTGCTGACCCTGCACTACCTCACCACAGGAGTCGCCTCGACATTTTTTGCCCTGGTCCCCATCTGCATCATCCCTTTTTCTATTTTCCTGCACAAGGAACATGTGTCCTTCAGGGCCGTGGCCGGGGCTTTTACTGCCGTTATCGGTGTTTATATGCTGACGATGTAATTTCCCCAGGGCAAAGATTTCTACTGGTTATTTACAAACCGATTTTTTCAGAGAGACGGGCAATTTCATCTAACAGTTCCTGCCTCTCCTCTGCTGTGAGATCAGGCTGCTGCAGTCTCTGCTGCAAGGCCAGCAGGATCATCTCCTCACGGTATTCATTGCAGGTGTAGACAGAGGGTGGTAACGGTTTGTCTTCAGTCATGGATCAGGTTAACATACCGCTTTGAGCGGTTCACGATTTTGAAAGCCATCGGCTTTGCCGGTGGTGACGCACTTATGAGACAGTAGCACTGTCAAGTATAACATTTTTTTGATTTTGTTGTTTGTAATTACCTGGACTCATACGATTGATCAATAATCGAGCCAATCAGAGGGAGTACACCATGACAGAAAAGAAACGCCTGGAAGCACAGCGACGTGGGGCGGAGGATTGGCGTTTGTGGGGTCCATATTTAAGCGAACGGGTATGGGGCACAGTACGGGAGGACTACAGCCCCGACGGTGAGGCGTGGGAATATTTTGACTACGACCAGGCCTGTTCCCGGGCCTACCGCTGGAGTGAAGATGGCATAGGGGGCATTTGTGATGCTGAGCAGCGTTTGTGCCTGGCCCTAGCGCTCTGGAATGAACGCGACCCCATCCTCAAGGAGCGGATGTTCGGACTTACCGGCAAGCAGGGCAATCACGGGGAAGACGTCAAGGAATGTTTCTTTTATCTCGATGCCACCCCCAGTCACAGCTTTATGCGCACTCTCTATAAATATCCGCAGGCGGCCTTTCCCTACTCCTCTCTGTTGGCGGAAAACAAACGACGATCGCGCACTGAGCCACCGTTCGACATTCTGGACACGGGTGTTTTCGACGAAAACCGATACTGGGATGTGGAGCTCACCTATGCCAAGGAAACGCCCGAAACCATCTTCGTGCGGATAAAGATCGGCAATCGAGGGCCTGATACTGCAACACTGCACGTACTGCCTACCCTCTGGTTCCGGAACACCTGGTCGTGGGGGGATGGTGAACAGGACGATAAACCCGAGCTGCACAGCGTCGAGCCCGGCATGGCAACCTGGGCGGTGGAAGCAAACCATCGCACGCTTGGCACCTATATCCTGTATGGCAGGCAGCAGGCGCGCCATTTGTTCACAGAGAATGAAAGCAACATGGAGCGGCTCTTTGGTGCAACCAGCGCTTCGCCCTATACCAAGGATGCCTTCCATCGGCTGATCATCCATGGCGACCAGCATGCCGTAAATCCTGGCCAAACGGGCACTAAGTTTGCTGCCTGGCATGCGATCACCTGCGATTCCGGTGCGGAAACCACCGTGGAGCTTTTGCTGACGCGTCAGGCCGGCCGCGACCCGTTTGCCGGGGCGGAAGCCGTCTTTGTCGAAGGTCAGCTGGCAGCCGACACCTTTTACTCTGAACTGACCCCGGACGCCAGTCGTGAAGACGCACTCATTTTTCGACAGGCCATGGCCGGTATGATCTGGGGCAAACAGTTTTTTCATTTCGATGTAAATCGCTGGTTGAACGGCGACCAGATCCCGCCGCCTGAAGAGCGAAAACAGGGCCGAAACCGCAATTGGCGACATTTACGGGCAGCCGACATTATTTCCATGCCTGACGGTTGGGAGTACCCGTGGTTTGCGGCCTGGGACCTGGCCTATCATTGCATGGTGTTTGCCCACCTCGATGTCGATTTCGCCAAAGATCAGATCGAATTGCTCCTGAGCCACCGTTACCTGCATCCCAACGGCCAGATTCCGGCCTGTGAATGGGGTTTCGACGATGTCAATCCACCGGTTCACGCCCTGGCCGCCCTGAAGGTGTTTCGCGCCGATCGCAAGCAGAAGGGAGCCGGCGACCTGCACTACCTCCGCCGTGTTTTCAACAAACTGACCTTAAATTATTACTGGTGGTTGAACCGGAAAGACAGCGATGGCTTGAATGTGTTCGAGGGCGGCTTCATGGGGCTGGACAATATCTCCGTGTATAACCGCTCCCAGCCGCTACCCGCCGGGTACAGCTTGAAACAGGCCGACGCAACCGGCTGGATGGCCATGTTTGCTTTGAACATGACGGCTATGGCTCTGGAACTGGCGCAGGAACAGGAAGAATACGAGGACCTGGCCATCCAGTACTATGAGCAGTTTCTGGCCATTGCCAATTCCATTGCCGGACACTCCGCCAACAAACTCGCCCTGTGGGATCAGAGTGACGGCTTTTTCAAAGATCTTATCACGACCCCGGATGGCGGCAGCCACCGTATCGATGTCTATTCGTATGTCGGGCTTATCCCTTTGTTTGCCACTGAAATAGTGGCCCCTGGTATTCTCGACAAGGTCCCCCGGTTTAAAGCCCTGCTGGACGAACATATGGGTGGCATGTTCGATGGACATACCATCTGTGCGTGTCCATTCCATACCAATGAACACGGTGAACGGCTGCTTGCCCTGGTGGACCATACCATGATTCCCCCTCTTCTGAGGCGACTCCTCGACGAAGCCGAATTTCTTTCCGCCTATGGTATACGCGGGGTCAGCCGGATTCATATGCACAAACGCCAACTGGGAAACCTCCCCGGTGTCGGTGAGGCCCTTATCGAATACGAACCGGGGGAGTCGCAATCAGATCTTTTTGGCGGCAACTCCAACTGGCGCGGACCGGTATGGCTGCCGATCAATTATTCCATTCTGCAGGCTTTGACCAAGTTTCATCGCTACCTTGGTCCAAATTTCACGATGGAGGTTCCGGGCTTAAAAGATGGCGCCTTGAACCTGCAAGAGGTGGTCAATCTTATTGCCGAACGTTTGATCAACATCTTCCGTCGGGACAGCGATGGCCGCGTCCCCGGCCTGCCGGAGGATAGTCCTTTCCAGAACAATCCCGATTGGCGGGATCTGCGGTTGTTCCATGAATATTTTCATGGCGAAACCGGTCTCGGACTGGGCGCTTCGCACCAGACCGGCTGGACGGGTCTGGTGGCGAATCTCATCAAGCGCCGTTACGAACTGAAGTCCGGTGGAAGAAATTAGACGATCAAAGACTGTGTTGGGGAATGTGCCCTTACAACCAACACGGCGGGTTTGCGCAGATCTTGCCTAAAAATGAGGTTTTCAAGTTACAACCAATGATTGCTGAAGCAGTCGTCAGTCGAGATATACAAGAAATTATCACCAGGCTCGCCATGGTCTCTCCGGGAAAATCGGAGGCCATCCGGCAGGCCTATTCATCCTGCTCATAGAGAACACCTTAGGAGGTAAAGCATGCAAATTGGTATGATCGGTATTGGTCGTATGGGGGGAGATATGGTGCGGAGGCTGCTGCGCAAAGGCCATAAATGCGTGGTGTATGGTCGCCAGGCCAAGGTTGTTGATGCTCTGGTTGGCGAAGGGGCCGTCGGAACCCTGTCATACTCCGAGTTTGTCACACAACTTGAGACCCCCCGAGTCGTCTGGCTGATGGTCCCCGCTGCAGTGGTTGATGGTGTTATCGCGGAAATTGTGCCCCTGCTGGAGGCCGGCGATATCCTCATCGATGGCGGCAATTCCCACTATCAGGACGATATCCGCCGAAGCAGCACGTTGCAGGCCCAGGGCATCCGTTACCTGGATGTGGGGACCAGCGGCGGGGTGTGGGGAATTGAGCGGGGCTATTGCCTGATGATCGGCGGCGAGCGTGATGCGGTGCAACGGGTCGATCCGGTTTTCAGCGCGCTTGCGCCTGGAAGCGGCTCAGTGCCTCCTACGCCCGGCCGAAGCCAAGGCGAATCAACGGCTGAACAAGGGTACTTCCATTGCGGGCCGAGCGGCGCCGGCCATTTTGTCAAGATGGTCCACAACGGCATCGAGTACGGCCTGATGGCCGCTTACGCCGAAGGGTTCAACATCCTGCGCCATGCCAATGCGGGCAGCCGGCAAACGGAGAAGGATGCAGAGACTGCACCGCTACGCCATCCTGAGTATTTTCAGTATGATTTTAACCTGGCCGACATTGCTGAATTGTGGCGGCGGGGCAGCGTTATCCCCTCCTGGCTGCTCGATTTGAGTGCGCAGGCATTTACCGAGAATCCCACTCTGGCTGGGTTCTCCGGCCGGGTTTCCGATTCCGGTGAAGGGCGGTGGACCATTAACGCCTCTATTGAGGCAGGTGTCCCGACGCCTGTTCTCAGTGCAGCCCTTTTTCAGCGTTTCAGCTCACGCGGCGAGGCTGATTTTGCCGATCAACTGCTCTCGGCCATGCGCTATCAATTTGGCGGTCATATTGAAAAATCGACCACGAAGGGGGACTGATCATGCCGAACAACGCAAAGCTTGAGCCGACCATCATCGTTATTTTCGGTGCAGG
>JANOIV010000062.1:0-2153 GCA_031407875.1 Desulfobulbaceae bacterium
TTTTCTATTCGCAGTTCACTCAGCATCGGTTTTTCACAAACGTATCCACTCTCTGTTCATCCTGGCTTGACGACGTTCCAAAAGGACTGTAGGTTACTGCCGTATAACAGGGCCGAAAAGACTTGGCAACCGGTTTTCCAGAAATCGGGCGCCCCGGTCCATCCTCCCAGCCATTGACCTTGACAGGACATGAAAAAAACCAGAGATCTCAGTGCCAGCCTCGAAGACTACATTGAAGCAATCTATCACATCGTCAACGATAAACATGTGGCCCGGAGCAAGGAAATCGCCAGTCGCCTCGAAGTCAGCCGCGCCTCGGTAACCGAAGCACTGCGGGCATTGGCCAGGAAGGGCCTGATAAATTACGCCCCGTACGAGGCCATCACCATGACGGCAAAAGGCCGGAAGGTCGCCAAGGATGTCATCTTCCGTCATGATGCCCTGAAGCGCTTCTTCATCGAAGTGCTGGCCATTGACCGGACCGTGGCCGAGGAGGCTGCCTGCCGGATTGAGCATGCCGCGCCCCCGGAGGTCATCTCCCGGATGATCAGTTTTACCCAGTTCATGCAGTTCTGCCCCCGGGGCGGCGCTGACCTGATCAAAGGATTTACCAATTTCTGCAGCGAGGACAGAGCCAACACCAACTGTGAGGAATGCCTCTCCGGTTGCCTTGACTACCCCAAAAACGTCACCTGAAGCCATCTCCCCTGCTCTTCCGGCCGGAAAAATTTCGCGCCCTTTTTTCTCCGTCGCCGCTCTTCAAAGAAACCATGGGCCTGCCCCCCTCTGCAACTGGGGTTTGAGAGGCAGAATACGGCCGACAAACGTGCAATTCCCTCAGACTACAGTATAATACTCAGCTTTTCCGGCAAACACTATCCCTTTTTCGCCAAGGATCAATCGGGATTCCCAACAGATATGTCAGAAACAGACCAACACGGGCTTTTTGCCAGATTGCATGCCCTCAACAGCGACGAAGAGCGACGCCTCTCGCCGGCGGCGACCTTGAATTGTCAGGGTATCAGACGACAACAGGAAGAAAAAACCGGCTACCGGCAGCAGTTCGCCCTTGATGCCGATCGTGTTCTCAACTCCAGGGCCTATACCCGGTATATCGACAAGACCCAGGTCTTCTGTCTGATAGAAAATGACCACATCACCCACCGGGTCCTGCACGTGCAGCTGGTGGCCCGGGTGGCCCGGACCATCGGCCGCTTTCTCCGCCTGAACGAAGACCTGATCGAGGCCATCGCCCTCGGCCACGATATCGGCCATCCGCCTTTCGGTCATGACGGTGAGCGTTTTCTCTCGGAGCTCTGTGTGGCACATGGCCTGCCCGCTTTCCAGCATAATATCCAGTCGGTACGCTTTCTAGACCTTTTGGAGCGCAAAGGCAGGGGCTGGAACCTGACCCTGCAGACCCTCGACGGCATCCTCTGCCATGACGGCGAGGGCCACTCCCGCAGCCTGCAACCCGATCATGCCGCCACCTTCAGCGACTTCGAGGCGAGAATGGCGGCCAAACAAGCCGACCCCACCTACCCGCTGCACCCGGCAACCCTGGAAGGCTGTGTGGTCAGACTGGCCGATACCATCTCCTATATCGGCCGGGATATAGAGGATGCCATCATTCTCGGCCTGATCCGCCGTGATGATATCCCTCAGGCCTGCCGCACAGTTCTGGGCGACACCAACGGCACCATCGTCTACAACCTGGTCACCGATCTGCTTGCCGCAAGCTCGGTACCCGGCCCCGGCCAGCAAGGATCGCAGAAACCTCCTGCCATTGGTTTCAGCGCAGAGATAGCCGAGGTACTCGGAGAACTCAAGGCCTTCAACTACGAGCGGATCTATCTGGCCCCGCAGACCAAGAAGTATTTTCCTCTTATCCAGGCCTGTTATTCCGCCCTGTTCCGCCACTATCTGATCCACCTGAAGGAGGGCAGGCAACATCCACTGCAGGTCGATCTTATGACCGATATGGACCGACCCTACCTGGAAACTCAACCTCCCGAGGCCATGGTCCGTGATTTCATTGCCGGCATGACCGATGATTATTTTCTCCGACAGGCGGCGGCCATCGGCTGCACCACCCCACGCAAACAATGAGAAAAAATCTGCGGAAATTCCTACCGGGAGAAAATACCCGGATG
>JANOIV010000098.1:0-4392 GCA_031407875.1 Desulfobulbaceae bacterium
ATTTGACCTGTAAGGAATTGTGATTGGTAACATTATCTGGGGTGAAGCGGACGGTCTTTTTATGTAAAAAACCAGCCATCGTTTCTTCGAGATATTGAGGATCTTTTAGGTGCTGAGAAAGCAACACAGGGTTAAGTTTTGATAGCATTTGGTATTTTTTGTATGTTTCTCGAAGGCTCTCTTCTATGCTGGGGCAGTATAAAGCAAGCGTCAATGTTTTACTTAATGGGAAATAAATTTCGATACCCTTTACAGCCAAACCAATATTTCCTCAAAACCCATAATCGTTCATGTTTTGCATAGTTATTGGATTATCGGAAATATAGAATGGGTGTTTTTTTCGATGTTTGATACAACAACCAACTTTTTGCAAAGAAATGTGGTGCAAATTCATGGGAATCCATAATGGATTTTACACCATGAATTTTTAAGTCATTTTCATTTAAGTCTTTATAGCCATCTATGCCTTCAGGGTTCCATCCACGCTTTCGTATTACCTCTGCCATCTTCTCCGTCATATCTTTGAAGCGCAGACGGTGTTCCTTGGTTCTAGTGAACTGAAGGGCAAGAAAATGTGAGAGGAATATTTTATCATTGTCGTCTAAATGAGCGATTCTTTCATTTTTGACGATCATTTTGATCAATTTTGCGGCCTTTGCTTCTATTTCTGCCAACGCAGGCTCAATTGTCAACTCGGTATCTTCAAATGAGAAATTATAAAATTTTGTCTCCGAAGCGACATTCTTGATATTTGTTTTGAATTTCTTCCGAGATTGTTTGTCGAAAACCCATATCTGAGGTTTTTTACCAACGGTAAAATTATTCAACAGAAATTGCGGCACATAATGTTGATTTTTAGCAATTTCTAAATTTTTCATATTTCAATGTCTTAGAGGCGAACGTAGAGTTCAGCGAGAGCCGCGCTGTTTGCGGCTTCCGCTGGAATGTTTGGTTGGGCGATTTATGCTTTTATTACTAGAAATTGAACTTTTAACCAATTTGCATTTTGGAAATTGAGTTGCTTCCAAAATTTATTTCCAACTTCATTGTTTTCACGAACCATAATAAGAATATGACGAATTTCGAGAAAACGAGCGCATTCTTCGACTAAGGATTTTCCTATACCTTGTTTTCTAACCGATTTTGAAACAGATAAATGATGAATGTAACCATATCTCCCATCGCTACCACACAGGACGGCACCGACGATATTTCCATTTTCTTGTGCTACAAAACCGGTCCCTTGTGATGATTGCAAGAATAATTCAATTTCATTTTTTTTATCTTCAGGCTCTTCTCGCAAATCGCATTCGTTCCATAATTTTTTCACTTGTAAATAGTCGTTGATGACCATTCTTCTGATTTTCATAATTTTTTATATGCTCAACGTTGAATTCACCGGAAGCCGCGCTGTTTGCGGTTTCCGATGGAATGACTTGTTGTGCTAAATTTCTTATTATTTTTCATTTGACCTGTAACTTCTATCAGAAGTTAATTTCTATTCTTATATTAGTGGAATCTGATAAAGATTTTTTTTCATCATCAAGCTTGGTAGGAAGATCATCTGATGTAAGCAATGCTAAATTTATAGGAAGGTCAGGGATCTCTATGCTTTTATTAACATCAATGTTTTGATAAACAAGCTCTTCCATTAGTATTTTGTCATTTAATGGAGGATTGACAAAAAGAATTGGAATAAAAGAGAGGTGCCTTAAAAGCAAAACCATTCGGTGACGGCCATTTATGCCGTAAAATTCTCCTCTAAGAAAATGAAAGGCTGGTGGTGCCTATTCCGGTGAAAACGGCCAGTCGAACTGACGTGAAAGCGGCCACCGTTCCGCTGTGAAAACGGCCAGTGTTCCGACGGGAAAAAGGCCAGTGCGAGAGAGAGCCTCGGGGGGATTTTTATACTGTCACAGTTTCGGCCTTTTGGTCAAGCATTGATCGTTTTCGTCGCATGGATTCTCCTTTGAGTTCGAGTTTATAGGCATTGTGTACCAATCTGTCCATGATGGCGTCGGCCAGGGTCGGGTCCTCCATGGCATTGTGCCAGGCTTTCACCGGCAGTTGACTGGTTACGATGGTTGCCTTGCGGTCATATCGTTCCTCAACGATCTCAAGGATCTGCCGTTGTTCGAGTGTCGTCAGGGGCGAGATGAGGAGATCATCGAGGATCAACACTTCGGATTTGATGATCGGGCCGATGAGCTTGTTGTAACGACCGTCCTGACTCGAAACGGCGATCTCCTGCAGAAGTCGCGGCACTCTTTGGTAGAGAGTTGTGTAGCCATCACGGCAGGCTTTTTGGGCCAGGGCGCAGGCCAGGTAACTTTTGCCGGCGCCGGTCGGCCCGGTAATCAGGATATTATGATGGCTTTGCACCCACTGATTCAAGGCAAGTGACATCACGGTCGAACGGTCCAGGCCGCGTCCCTGCTTGAAGTCGAGATCCTCAAGAGAAGCGGACAGTCGCAGTTTGGCATTCTTGAGCCTGCTCTGCATCCTTCGGTTTTCCTGATCTGTCATCTGATAATCGACGATCAGGCCAAAGCGCTCCTCAAAGGAGAGCTGGGTTATGTCCGGGCATTGCATCTGGTCGGCAAAGGCCCGGGCCATGGCGGTGAGTTTCATGGAGTTCAGCTTGTCAATGGTTGGTTGTGTCAGCATGGTATTTCCTTTCGTCGTTGTAGTAATCGGTACCTCTGATATTCTCATGGGCAACGGGGAGCAGGTTCATCTGCCTGGGGAGTGATTGCTGATCCAGGTTGTTTTCCAGGATCGATTTGATGCTTTTATAGGTGATCCCTTTAATGGTGAGAGCCCGTTCACAGGCCGCTTCCAGTCGTTCTTTGGAATAGCGCTTGGCCAGGGAGATAATCCCCATGCAGGAGCGGAAGCCATGCTCGGGATACACCTTGCGCGACAGGATGTTCTCCACCACCTGTGCCGTGGCCGTGCCGGTCTGGGCCGCCCACGAGATAATCCGTTGCGGCGTCCAGGCGGCGAACTCCCGATGGGCCTTTGGCATATGCTCCGATGTAGTGGTGTGTTTTCCTCTGATAAATGACCGGGCATGGGAGGCAACCCGGTTTCCTTTTGAAAAGCACTCGACGGTCGTCTCAGTGTAGCGGATATCCACCTGCTCTTTCACCAGACGATGGGGAACGCTGTAGAAATGGCCTTCCAGTTCAACGTGGTAATCGATGTGCACCCTGGCCTTCTTCCATTGGGCATATTGATACGGCGTTGCCGGCAAAGCCAGCATGGCGGGTAAATCAAGCTCCTCGAACCTGCTCTGTCTGCAACCGGGCAGTTTTCTGAAAGGGCGGTTGTTCAGGAGTACAAGACGTTCCCGGATAGCGGCATTGGCAGCAGCCAGACTGAAGAAGGTCCGGTTCCGAAGACTCGCCAGGATGAAGCGTTGGGCAATCAGCACACCACCTTCCACCTTGGCCTTATCTTTGGGGTGACGGACACGGGCTGGAACGATAGCGGTGCCGTAATGATCGGCAAGCTCTGTATAGGTGGGATTTACATCAGGTTCATAGCGACAGGCTTTACTGACCGCCGAGAGCAGGTTGTCGGGGACTATGCAATGGGGGACTGCGCCAAGAAAAGCAAAGGCCCGGACATGGGAGCCAGTCCAGTCGGCAAGCGACTGCGTCCAAGTGGCCTCGGCATAGGTCTGGTTGCTGCCACCCATGACACCCACGAACAGCTGGGCTTCACGTACCTCACCGGTTTGGCTGTCGACGATCGGCACAGTCTGGCCGCTGTAGTCGACGAAGAATTTCTCCCCGGCTCGGTGCTCCTGGCGCATGGACCGATCGAGCTTCTTTCGCCATTGCCGGTACAGCTCGCAGAATTGGCTGTATTGGTAGCCGGTGGGTTCGCCCTCTTTGTACTCCTGCCACAAGAGCATGAGGGTAAGTTTCTTGTGCTTGGCAAGTTCATCATGCAGGGACTGCCAGTCGGGCAGGGGCAGCTTGCGGGTAGGTGGACTGAGAAGTGGAGGGTATAGACGTCGCTCAAGGGCTTCGTCATCGAGATCAAAGGGTAAAGGCCAGCAAAGGCCGGTTGCGGTCGCCCGGTTGATCGTGGCATCCACGGTGCTTTTTCCGACACCGCAGGTTCTGGCTGTATCACGCCTGCTCTGGCCGCAAGACCAGACAAGGCGAAGTATTTCTCGTGTTTTTCGCATGGTAACTCTTTCTCTTGGCATCGTGTTCTCCTTTTATTGAATCAAGGAGAACAAAATACCTGTTCAAGTTACCCCGCGGCTACACTCTCATTTTACACTGGCCGGATTGCTCCGGAATGGTGGCCTTTTTCCCAGCGGAATGCCGGCCGCTTTCCCGCCGGAACGGTGGCCTTTTTCGGCCGGAATACGCA
>JANOIV010000013.1:0-18901 GCA_031407875.1 Desulfobulbaceae bacterium
GCCAGCTCGTCGAGAAGACCATAGCCTTTTTTGAAAAAAAGGGTCTGCGCCGGATCAAAGAGGATGACCAATCGATGGTCTGGTACGAGGATTTTCTTGCCTTCATTAAAGATGAGAGAATCTTCGCCGACCTGCTGACCCCGACGGCCTACGCCCGGGGTGAGACCGGCAGACGCTGGGATATGTGGCGAATCAGCGAGTTCAACGAGATCCTGGCCTTCTACGGGCTCTGCTACTGGTATGCCTGGCAGGTCACCATCCTCGGTCTCGGACCGATCTGGATGGGCGAGAATGAGGTGGCCAAGAACAAGACGGCAGCACTGTTGGCCGCAGGCGGGCTCTTTGCCTTCGGTCTCTCGGAGAAGACCCATGGCGCCGATCTCTACGCCAGCGAGATGACCCTCAGCCCGCAGGCGGACGGCACCTTTCTGGCCAACGGCAGCAAGTACTATATCGGCAACGGCAACTGCGCCGCCCTGGTCTCGACCTTCGGCAAGATTGCCGGCAGCGGCGAGTATGTGTTCTTTGTCGTCGATCCGCAGCACCCGCAGTATGAATGCGTGAAGAAAATCGACACCTCGGGTGTCCGCCAGGCCTTTGTGGCCGAATACGCCCTGCACGATTATCCCATCACCGGGGCGGACATCCTCTCGCGCGGCGAACTGGCCTGGAACTCGTCGCTCAATACCATCAATATCGGCAAGTTCGAGCTCGGCTGCGCCTCGATCGGCATCTGCACCCATGCCCTCTACGAGGCTCTCAACCATGCCGCCGGGCGCAATCTCTACGGCCGCTATGTCACCGATTTTCCCCATGTACAGCGACTCTTCACCGAGGCCTATGCCCGTCTGACGGCCATGAAACTCTTTGCCATGCGGGCCGCCGACTATATGCGCGCCGCCAGCGATGATGATCGCCGCTATCTGCTCTTTAATCCGGTGGTCAAGATGAAGGTGACCGGTCAGGGTGAGAAGGTCATTGCCCTGCTGCATGAGGTGATCGCCGCCAAGGGCTACGAGCAGGAGACCTATTTCGAGATGGCCCTGCGCGACATCGGCATGCTGCCCAAACTCGAGGGCACCGAGCATGTCAACATGGCCCTCATTATCAAGTTCGTCCGCAACTATTTTTTTGAGCCGCTGGACTATCCTGCGATTCCCAGGCGCAGTGAAGCGGGAGATGACGGCTATCTCTTCCGCCAGAAGACCGGCGGCCTGGCCGGAATTCGTTTCCCCCATTACCGGCTGGCGTATCAGGATTTTAAGGATGTCGATGCCGCCAATGTCGGCATCTTTCTCGAACAGGTCGAACTGTTCCGCCGGCTGCTTATCGAAGCACCACCGACGGTAGGCCAAGCGGCCAATATCGATTATATGCTGGCGGCGGGACAGCTCTTCACCCTTATCGTCTATGCCCAGCTGATCCTGGAGAACGTCAAGATCTACGAGATTGACAGCGATCTTCTCGAGCAGATCTTTGCCTTTCTGATCCGGGACTTCTCGGCCTTTGCCCTGCAGATGATCCTCTCCTATGAAAATACGCCGGAGCAGGAAAGTCTCTATTCCACAATGATCAAAAAACCTGGTAAGGATACGGGTGGTTTTGCCCGGGTCTGGTCGCAGCAGGTCTTCAGCCTGAAAGATCAGTACCGGATGAATGATTGATATGGTACGACAATGCATCGGGAGAAGACATGGGACACCATCTTGACGGCAAGGGCAGCATCGTTCCTCTTGTCGACCGGCTCAATAAGTACCCGATAGGTCTGCCGGACAGCGAGACCCTGCGGCAGATCCTGGCCATCCTTTTTTCTGCAGAAGAAGCCTTTGTCGCCTCCCGTTTTCCGCTGGAAGAAGCGACTCTGGCGGAACTGGCGAGGATCACCGGCTGGCGGCCGGAAAGGTTGGCGCCGACCCTGGAGAAGATGGCGGACAAGGGCCTGGTGATGGACCTGCAGTACAGCGGTAAGACCTATTATCTGCTGCTGCCCGGACTGATCGGTTTTTTTGAGTTTTCCTTCATGAAACAGCGACAGGATCTGCCGGTGGCCGAACTGGCCCAGCTGATGCACGAGTATCTCTTTGAAGATCCGGAAAATGCCATGGGTAGTGAATTCTTCGGCGGCAAGACGCCTCTGACCCGCTCGCTGGCCTACGAAGAGCATATTCCCGTCCATTCCGCAGTCACCACCTACGAGAGTGCCCGCGAGATTATCAGAAAGAGCGGATACGGCGCTATCGGCATGTGCTACTGCCGCCACAAAAAGGAGCATCTCAATCAGAGTTGTGCTAAGAAGGCCCCCACCCAGGAAATCTGTATTTCTCTGGGTACGGCCGCCAGGTTCATGGTCCGTCGCGGTTTTGCCGAGGAACGTTCGGTCGATCAGCTGCTGGCGGTAATCGATCGGGCCAGGGATCTGCATCTGACCCACATCACCGACAATATCCGCCATAAACCGTCGTTTATCTGTAACTGCTGTTCCTGCTGCTGTGAGCTGCTCGGCGGGGTGATGCGGGGATTTCCGCAGGGTATCGCCAAGAGCAATTACACCCTGGCGATCAAGGCCGAGACCTGCAACGGTTGCGGATTATGCCAGAAGGCCTGCAATGTGCTGGCCCTTGAAGCGCTGACGCTAGACAACGGCAAAAAGAAAAAAAGGATGCAGGTCCTGTCGGATCATTGTCTGGGATGCGGGGCCTGTATCTCGGCCTGTCCGACTGGCTCACTGTCTCTGGTGCCGGCAGCGCGGCCGAAGGTGCCGGAGAAGAAGAAGGATCTGTTTAGCCAGATCCTCAAAGAAAAAAAGCGGTTTGCGCCTTTTGTCATCAGTAATATCAGAAAAAAGGTACGCCGAGTTCTGCACCTCGGATAAGTGCCGATTATTTCAGGATCAATCACGGAGTTACCCATACATTCACGTATCAGGAGAGGATATCATGACAGAGAAACCCTACAGCCCCGGCCAACCCTATAACTTTCCCCTCATTATCAAGAAACTCCTGCACTCCGCCCTGGTTACTGCCTCGGACCAGGAGATCGTCTACCGTGATGAGCAGCGCTACACCTACCGGGATCTCAATGAACGGATTCATCGTCTGGCCGGAGGTCTGAGCGGTCTGGGGGTGAAGCCGGGAGAGGTTGTGGCGGTTTTTGACTATGACAGTCCGCGCTATCTGGAATGCTTTTTTGCCATCCCGATGATGGGATCAGTTCTGCAGACCGTCAACTGGCGTCTGTCCAGCGAACAGATTAGCTATACCGTCAACCATGCCGAGGCGGCGGTTGTCATTATCAACAGCGATTTTTTGCCGCTGCTTGAGGTGATCAAATCCTCACTGACGACCGTCAGGAAATTCGTGGTGATTGCCGAAAGAGGGAGTCAGACGAATACCAGCATCATCTTTGACAGCGAGTATGAACTGATGTTGCGAGATGCCCCGGCCTGCTTTGATTTCCCGGATCTGGATGAAGACACCAAGGCCACCACCTTCTATACCACCGGCACTACCGGGGACCCGAAAGGCGTCTATTTCTCGCACCGCCAGCTGGTGCTGCATACCATGTCGTTGGCCATCGCCGCCGGCAGTTATGACAATGCCGGTCGTTTCCGCTCGAGCGATGTCTATATGCCCCTGACGCCGATGTTTCATGTCCATGCCTGGGGTGTGCCCTATGTCGCCACCCTGCTCGGCACGAAGCAGGTCTACCCCGGTCGCTATGAGCCGAAAAAAATCCTCGAACTCATCAAAACCGAGGAGGTTACCTTCTCGCACTGTGTACCGACGATCCTGCAGATGTTGATGACCGATCCGACGTGCAAGGACGTGGATCTCTCCCACTGGAAGGTCATTATCGGCGGAGCGAAGCTCTCGAAGGGCCAGGCCAAGGCCGCAATGGACCTTGGTATCACGGTGTTTACCGGTTACGGCATGTCGGAGACCTGCCCGATAATCAGCCTGTCCCTGCCAAAACCCCATATGATGGATTGGGATGAGGACCGCAAGCTCGATATCATCACGAAAACCGGCATTCCGATTCCTCTGGTGGAAATCGAGGTGGTGGATGAAGAGGACCGGCCCAAGCCGCACGACGGCAAGACCACCGGCGAGGTGGTGTTCCGGGCACCCTGGCTGACCCAGGGCTATTACAAAGCTGAAGAGAAGACGAAGGAGCTGTGGCGCAACGGCTATCTGCATTCGGGCGATGTCGGCCATATCAATGCCGAGGGCTATCTGCAGGTTACCGACCGGATCAAGGACGTGATCAAGAGCGGCGGCGAGTGGGTCTGTTCGCTCGATCTCGAGAATATTCTGAGTCAACATGAGGCGGTGCTGGAATCGGCGGCCATCGGCCTGCCGGATGCCAAATGGGGTGAGCGGCCGATGATGCTGGTCGTGCTCAAGGAGATGTTCAGCGGCCAGGTGACGGAAGATGATCTGAAGGCCTTTATGAAAAAAGCGGTGGAAGAGGGTCGGCTGCCCCGCTATGGTCTCCCGGACAAGATCGTCCTTATGGACGCCCTGCCCAAGACCAGCGTTGGCAAGCTCAACAAGAAGCAGATGCGTCTGGATTTTTCCTACGAGGCTGAAGGGTAAGGCTGCTGACCGTCAATCTTCCGGGCGGATGGGAGATGTGTAATCTCTATTTTCGCCCGGGGAGTAAGAAAGAGGTCGGGAGCTGGGGGCTCAGTTCGATGAACCTTTGGAAAGCATGTCGGTGATCCGTACCCGGTAATCGACGATGTCCTGGCGCAGAGAGGAGAGGTTGGCGATCTTTTCATCGACCCTGGAGATATGCTGATCGAGGATCTCTATCAGCTTCGGGGTAATGGTATCGAAATTCTGAGAATTGATATCGAAGATCTCGGACAGTTCCTGGATCTCTTTAAGGGAAATACCCATATCTTTCAGTTTGAGGATAAACTTCAGGCGCAGCACCTCTTCTCCGTTATAGGTTCGGGTGCCGCCTCCCAGGCGTTTTGATTTGCCCATGAGATCTATTTCTTCATAATAGCGGATAGTCCGGGTGGTGATGCCGAGTTTTTTGGCGAGTGCGCCAATCTGAACCGGCTCAGTGCTGTTCTGGGTCATTACAATATCCTTTGAGGTATATGCGAATCCGTCATGCTCTCCTGCTGGCGCGTTTGCAGGAAGAAGGCCTTCCTGAATCTGTCAGCAATTTAAAGCATGGTCTGTATTGCCTGGTGAGGCAGTTGAATATTTACCTTTACGTAATGTTATGCTGTAACATAGCACGTATTTCGTCACTCTGTCAAATGAAATTAATTTAAAAATAGTGCCTTTATTTCAACATTTATGCGGTAACAGGCAGAGTCCGCAGGAATTATCTTGACCCTTACGTAAACATTAGATATATAGACAAAAGACAGTCTGGAATCGGCCAGGCAATACTGAGAAGTTTTCAGAGGTGCAACCTATGATTTAGGTAACCACCCAAGCCGTGCAGATCCTCGGCGGCTATGGCTACACCCGGGATTTCCCCGTCGAGCGGATGATGCGCGATGCCAAGATGACCGAGATTTATGAAGGAACGAGTGAAAGACAACGGCTGGTAATCGGTACGGCCCTGACCCGTTGAGGGCAGAGGCATGTAGACGATACCGTCGATTGACTGAAAACCGGAAATGGAGAATGAAATGGAGTTTACCCGCGAGATCTACTGGAATGTCGGCCACGGGGCCTGGACCCTGGTCCCTATGTATCTGCTTGTGATTGCGGCTTTTGCTGTTTTGATCTGGGGATTCAGGGGACGGCTGGCGGTGTACCGACTGGGCCTGCCGCTCGATCGGACCGATCAGCTTGGCCTCAGGATCGGCGATATGCTGAAAAATGTCCTGCTGCAGAAAATGGTCACCCGGGTTGTCTGGCCAGGCCTCCTGCACGGCCTGTTTTTCTGGGGTTTTTTCCTGCTCTTTATCGGCACCACCCTGATTGTCGTCCAGGCGGATTTCACCGACCTGCTCTTTGGTGTGAAATTCCTCAAGGGGACCTTCTACAAGCTCTTTTCCATCACCCTCGATCTGGCCGGGCTGGTGGCAATCGTCATGCTCGGCGGCCTCCTGGTACGGCGCTATATCCTGAGACCCGAAGGACTTGAGACCAAACGCGATGACGCCATCATGCACGGCCTGCTTTTTACCATCCTGATTACCGGGTTTATCATTGAAGGGGCCCGTATGGCGGTGACGGAGATGGGCACGCCCCTTGCTCCCTGGTCGCCCCTCGGTATGGCGGTAGCCGGTCTCATGTCCGGTCTGGATGAAGAGACGCTCCGGGTTCTGCACAAGTCCGTCTGGTGGTTCCACCTGTCTCTGGTTATGACCTTTATCTGCACGATTCCCTTTACTAAATTCCGCCATATCTTCACCACCAGCACCAATTATCTCTTCGCCGATCGCGGTCCCAAGGGCAAACTGATCACCCTCGACCTGGAGAACGAGGAGGCCGAGACCTTCGGCGCCACCACCCTCAAGGAGATGACCTGGAAGGATATCTTCGACGCCGATGCCTGCACTTTGTGCAAACGCTGTCAGGATCGCTGCCCGGCCTGGGCCACTGGCAAACCGCTGTCGCCGATGAAGGTTGTCAACCAGATAGGTGAGGCGGCCTTCAACAGCCCCGATGCCAAGCTGATCGACATCATCGGTAAGGATGTCCTCTGGGCCTGCACGACTTGCCGGGCCTGTCAGGAGATCTGTCCGGCATCCATCGAGCATATCAGAAAGATTATCGACCTGCGCCGGAGTATGGTGCTCATGGAAGGCGAATTCCCCGGCGATGAGGTCATGGCGGCCATGGAGCAGACCGAGGTCAACGGCAACCCCCTGGGGATTGGCTATGCCTCGCGGGGTGATTGGGCCGAGGGGCTGGGCGTGAAGACCCTTGATGAAGATCCGGAGGTCGATATCCTCTACTTTGTCGGCTGTTATGCCTCCTTTGACAAGCGCAACATTGCCGTGGCCAGGAGCTTTGTCAAGCTCTGTCAGGCCGCCGGCATCAAGGTCGGCATTCTCGGTAAAGAAGAAAAATGCTGTGGCGAGCCGATGCGCAAGATGGGCAACGAGTATCTCTATCAGTCTCTGGCCCAGGAAAATATCGCGACGATAAATGGCTATGGGGTGAAAAAGATCGTGACCAGCTGCCCGCACTGCTACAACTCCCTGGCAAAGGACTACCGGGATCTGGGTTTTGCGGTCGAGGTCGAATCCTATGTGGTCTTTCTTGAAGGGTTGCTGCGGGACGGCCGCCTCAAGGTGAAGGCCGAGGGGCTCTCCTGCACCTATCATGACTCGTGCTATATGGGCCGCCACAATGATATCTACGAGGCACCCCGAGCCCTTATCCGGGCGGCCGGCGGCAACCTGGTGGAGATGACTAAAAACCGGGCCGAGGCCTTCTGCTGCAGCGCCGGTGGCGGGCGCATCATGGCCGACGAGAATATCGGTGAGAGGATAAGCGTTAAACGAGTGCAGATGGCCCACGCAACCGGGGCCGAGGTCCTGCTCTCCAACTGCCCCTTCTGCCTGACCATGTTTGAGGATGGGGTCAAGGGTGCCGGCGTGGAAGAGACATTGAAGCCCAGAGATATTGCCGAGATACTGGCCGAGAGACTCCTGTAGTGGAATTGGCCCTTCGCCTCCGCTCAGGGACCGGGGGCCGTATAATCAGTAAATTTGCAGACCCTGCCCTATGATCCCACGGGTGCCGGACAGGGATTCGATACGATAAATACGAGAGTTCACCACGAAGAACTGGAGGAAGAAAATGAAAATTCTGGTTTGTATAAAGCAGGTTCCGGATATGGAATCGAAGTTTAAGATCGCGGCAGGCGGGACATGGTACGACCCCGCCGATCTCGCCTGGCGGATGAATGAGTATGATGAATACGCCGTTGAGCAGGCCGTACAGCTGAAAGAGCAGGTCAAGGACGCCGACCTGACGGTGCTCTGTATCGGCTCGGAGCGGGTTAAGGAGACCATGAAGAAGGCCCTGGCCATGGGCTGCGATCGGGGTGCCCATGTGGCCGACGATAATGCCGCCGGCAAGGAACCCTACGAGATTGCCGCCATCATCGCCGAATACGCCGGGGACAAACAATTTGACCTGATATTCACCGGCATGCAGTCCCAGGATCGCGGCAGTGCCCAGGTCGGTGTCCTCGTGGCGGAGATGCTGTCTCTGCCGAGTATCACGACGATTGTCCAGTTTTCCTATGCCGATGGTCGGATCGAGGTCAAACGTGAGCTGGAAGGCGGCATAAAGGCCCTGGTCAAGGCCAAAACCCCGGCCCTGGTTACCTGCCAGCTCGGACTGAACACCCCGCGCTATCCGACCCTGCCCAACATCATGAAGGCCAAGAAAAAAGAGCTGGTATCCATCCCCGTGCAGGATCTTCTCAAGGTTGAGGCCCGCCTGGAGACAGCGAAGATGTATTTCCCGGAAAAGAAAGGCGGCGGTCTGGTCCTTGAGGGCGACGTCGGGCAGTTGGCAGACAGACTCATTCAGATTCTCAAAGAGAAAACCGGCGTATTGGCCTAGGAGGGTGCGATGAAAATACTATTGGTAGCGGAATACAGAGACGGTAAGCTGCTCGGCAGCGCCTATGAACTCATAGCCTTCGCCGGCAAGATGGCGGCGGACAGCGTCATGTTTTTGGTGGGTAGCGACAGCGCGCTTCCGGCCTATGAGGGCAGACTCTACCTGGCCGATGCAGGCCTTTATGGCGAATTCAACCCGGAGGTGCATACGAAGCTTCTCCTCGATGTCATTGCCAAAGAACAACCTGAGATGATTGCCTTCAGCCATTCCTCCTACGGTTGGGATCTGGCTCCCCGAGTGGCCTACGCCCTCAAGGCGGCCCAGGTCTCCGAGCTGGTGGATGTCGTCGATGGCGCCCTGGTCGTGCCGGTCTGCAACGGCAAACTCAGACGTAATATGCAGGTGAAAACCAAGCAGACGGTGGTGACTCTCCAGGCCGGGGCCTTTGGCCTTACCGAGGCTCCGACGGGTACCCCTACGGTTGAAAAGATAACCGCTGATTCAGCAGGTCAACTGGAATTCTGTGGCTATGAGGCAGCCGAACAGGGCGGTGTCGATCTGACCAAGGCAGAGGTGATTGTCAGCGCCGGTCGCGGTGTCGGCAAACCGGAGAATGTCGCGATGGTCGCCGCTCTGGCCAAAGCCCTCAAGGGCGAATACGGGGCGAGCCGACCGGTAGTCGACTCGGGCTGGGTCGAACATAAGCGTCAGGTCGGCACCACCGGCCAGTCCGTCGCCCCCAAACTCTATGTCGCCTGCGGTATCTCCGGGGCTATTCAGCACCTGGCCGGCATGAAGAAGGCCGAGTTTATCGTGGCCATCAATACCGACAAAGACGCACCCATTGGTGAGGTGGCCGATGTGCTGGTAGTGGCCGATCTCAAACAGTTCGTTCCCCTTTTGACTGAAAAACTGCTGGCACTTTAGGAACCGTAACGAAATAGCCCTTACATTTTCTGACTGTTTCGTTACGACGGCCATGGATGGCCTGGTTTGCTCTCTCCATGGACGGCACAGTCACAGCGCCGATGAGCTACTATTTCTCACTCGGAGATCTGAAAAAGACGGTCAGGATCTCCAGCGATGCCTGCATCGTTGAAATCGGTCGGACACTTGAAAATGCCGACTGTGTCTGTAAAACCACCCCGGAATTCTTTTTGAGAATCTGGGAGGAGGGCTATCGTCCCGGCATGAAAGATTTTCTGACCGGGACGATCAAGTCAAACAATCCGGGCGCCCTGCAGGGATTTCTCCACTGCTTTGGCAAGGATGCCTGAGATAACCGAGATGGGAAGAGGTGAGAGAGGATGGAGTACTTGACGGAAATCAAGGTGCGAGGCTATCACGCGGATTTTTATGGCCATGTCAATAACGCGAGATATCTCGAATTCTTTGAAGAAGACCGGTGGGCCCACCTGGAATCGAGCATAGATCTGCAGGAATGGGCGACCAAGGGCCTGATTTTTCTGGTGGTCAATATCAATGTCAACTACCGCAAGGCCGTAGGCGTCGGCGAAACGATTCTCGTCTCGACCCGACTGGAGAAGATCGGCAACAAAAGTGCCGTCCTCCTGCAGGAGATTGTCCTGAAGGACTCAAAAGAAGTTGTGACAGATGCCCGGATAACCTTTGTGGTGACCGATAAAAGCGGCCGGGCCGTTGTTCTGGAGGGTGATATCCTCAAAGAAATTGAAAATTTCGGGAAAATAGAAGAGAAACCGGAACGCAGCGGAAAAGCTACCGCTGTTCCGGTAATTTGATATGTTAAACCGTTAGGTTGTGTGACTATTGAGAGATCTTGATATCTGCTGGCGGGATTAATGGTTGACAGCGTAGTATTCTCTATATTACACAAACGTAAAGGTAAACTTAATAGGCTTCATTTTTGTAGGTGTTCCAACCGTAAGATCTCTTGATAGTTGTAATTGCTTTCTACGCAGGTGGTGTAGTGCTGTAGAAAATATGAGGAAGTCTGTCGGTGCTTGCCGCAGACGAGAAGATGAACACGACCGAGAGGAGAGAAGAATGAAGAAAACAATTTCTACACTGGCGCTAGTCTCATTGTTTGCCGCAACTTCCGCGTTTGCATCCGCATACCGGATACCGGAACAGTCGGTGGATTCGACTGCCAAGGCCGGAGCGAATGTGGCCTCTGCCAGCAGGGCCGATGCAGCCTATTTCAATCCCGCCAATATGTCATGGTTGAGCGATGGCTGGCAGACCCAGGTGAACCTGACCTATATCCGCCTGACGGCTATTTCTTATGAAGACTCTCGCTCGGCCCTTTTTGACGGTGAATCGGAGGATGAGAACTTCCTTCTGCCCACCGGTTTTCTGGTCTCTCCCTACTGCGGCGACGTCCGGTTCGGTCTGTCGATCACGGCCCCCTTTGGTCTGGCCAAACGCTGGCAGGACCCCTTTCCCAGGGCCACTGCCCAGGAATTTTCCCTTGAGGTCATCGAGTTGAATCCGACCGCATCCTACAAGATCAGCGATATGGTTTCGGTCTCCGCCGGTCCACGGTTGCTCTACAATCAGGCGGAGGTCCAGACCGACGCCAGATTTGTGGGAAGTCCCGCTGCCATGAATGTGGAAGGGGATACCTTTGAGTGGGGCTATAATATGGCCGTTTCGGTAAAACCCAACGAGGATCTGAATCTGTCCGCCACCTACCGCTCCAATGTCGACCTCGATTTCGAGGGCGATGCCGATCTTTTTATCGGCCGGACTCTGCCGACCATCGACGGAGATGTCTCCATCCCGGCCCCGGCGGTACTGACCCTTGCCGCCGCCTTCAAGCCGCTTGAGGCCCTGACCGTCGAGCTGGCCTGGGATCGGACCTTCTGGTCGGAGTACGAGGAACTCGATTTCAATTTCACCCCGTCCGTCGGCTTTCCGCCTTTTGAGGCTTCTCGGTCGAAAGATTGGGACGACAGCAGCTCCTACCGCATCGGTCTGAGCTATCAGGCAAACGAGGCCCTGGCCCTGCTGTGCGGCTTCGCCTACGATGAGACCCCGATCCCCGACGAGACGCTCGGTTTCGAGCTGCCGGACTCCGATGCCTATCTCTTCTCGGTAGGCACCCAGTACAAAGTCAATGAGAAAATGGAGGTCGGTCTGGCGGTGCTTTACGACTACAAAGAAGAGCGCGAAGTGACTGTAAACCCGACTAATATCGTCTTTGGTGAGTTTACCGACGCTTCGGCCTGGTTGGTGAGTGCGGGTATCAATTACAAATTCTAATTGATTGACCGTCGCATGTGACCCGAAACCCTTGCTGTCCTGGTGCAGCAAGGGTTTTTTTGTTGCCGGCAATCGGCCACCGGTTACAGGCCGCGCATATACTCGGGTTTGAGGTTGATTTTACCCTGCAAGGCCTGATCGATACGGAGCAAGGTGGCTGCCTTATCGCCTGGCAATCTGGCCTTGATCGGCAGGTAGTTGGAGGCGTGATTGGCATGGAAATAGCCGTCCGTCAGCTCCGTTTCGGCCAGCATGAGTCGCAGTTCCGCCAGCATATCGCTTGCCTTCGGCAACTGAAAATCACCGGCCAGCCAGGCCGTATGGAGAGGCGTTCCCGGCGTGAGCATCAGGCTGAGGGCACCGACATACTCCGGATCGATCTCCGTCAGCACCCGTCCGGTCTCCCTGGCATGGATGGTCGAGCGCCGCTTGCCGGCAATACCCAGGAGGACGGTGATCGACAACTTGATCCCGGCGGCCCGGATCTTTCTGCCCATCTCGATCATGCGTTCCGGCTCGGCCCCTTTGTTTATGGCCTTCAAGGTGACGGCATCGCCTGATTCAAGGCCCATATAGGCGATGGTGAGACCGAGACCCCGCAGTACCTGCAACTGGGCGCAGCTCTTGCTGGCTATGCCCTTGGTGTTGGCATAGGTGCCCACCCGGGTCACCCAGGGTAGTTTCTCCCTGATGCTGTGCAGGATGCGAACCAACCGTTCCTGGGGAATGATCAGGACATCACCGTCACAGAGAAAGAGCCGGTTCTGGCGACGGCAGTGGTTGGCCGCAAACTCGAGGTCGGCCTCTATCATCGCATCGTCCTTTAGCGAAAAACGAGTGCCTTTGTACATTCCGCAAAAGGTGCATTTATTGTGCGAGCATCCTGTCGTCACCTGGAGCAGGATTGAATCCGCCTCGCTTGGCGGCCGGTAAATTGTGCCCTGATAATTCATTATGTCCACTCCTGATGTTCGTTCCGGTGCTCGAGTTCTGGTGTCCCTTGCGGTATCGTCGCTGAAAGGGTTGGCCGGAGATTGACAGGTCCTCTTCGCTCATGAATTCAAAGGAGATTTCCTCATTCATGCATACCACACAATCGCGTTTTCCTCATCTGTTTCAGCCACTCGATCTGGGCTTTATACGCCTGAAAAACAGAATCCTCATGGGCTCGATGCATACCGGCCTGGAAGAAGAAAGGGACGGCTTTGGGCGTATGGCCACGTACTATGCCCTGCGGGCCGAGGGAGGAGTCGGTCTGATCGTCACCGGTGGCGTCGCGCCCAGCAGAGCGGGTTGGGTCGCACCCTTCTCCCTGCGCCTGGCCAGCCCTTCCCAGGTGCAGGGCCACCGGCAGGTGACCGAGGCAGTCCATGAAAAAGGTGGTGTGATCTGCATGCAGATCCTCCATGCCGGCCGCTATGGCTATCATCCCTTATGTGTCGCACCGTCCCGGCTCAAGGCCCCGATCAACCGTTTCAGGCCCAGAGAACTGAGCCCCAAAGGGATACACAGCACCATTGCCGATTTTATCAAAAGTGCCGTTCTGGCCGGAGATGCCGGTTATGACGGGGTCGAGGTGATGGGCTCGGAGGGCTATCTGATCAACGAATTTATCGCTGCAAAGACCAACAAGCGGGCCGACGAATGGGGTGGTTCCTATGCCAACCGGATCCGTTTTCCCCTGGCTATTGTGCGGGGAATTCGCGAAGCCCTTGGTGAAAAATTCATCATCATCTATCGCCTGTCGATGCTCGATCTGGTCGACGGCGGCAGTTCCTGGGAGGAGATTGTCGAGCTGGCCGCCAGAATCGAAGAGGCGGGGGCGACGATCATCAATACCGGTATCGGCTGGCACGAATCCCGCATCCCGACCATCGCCACCCTGGTCCCGCGGGCCGGCTTCACCTGGGTAACAAAGCGATTGATGGGCAGCGTTACAATTCCTCTGGTCACCAGCAACCGGATCAATATGCCCGAGGTGGCGGAATCGGTGCTGGCTGAGGGCTGCGCCGATATGGTAAGCATGGCCAGGCCCTTTCTGGCCGATCCCTTTTGGGTCAACAAAGCCGAAGAAGGGCGGGCGGACGAGATCAATACCTGTATCGCCTGCAATCAGGCCTGCCTTGACCATATCTTCGCCCGCCGGACGGCATCCTGCCTGGTCAACCCCAGGGCCTGCCATGAGACGATACGCCCATTTGCCAAGACCGGCAGCCGGAAAAGGATTGCCGTGGTCGGGGCCGGACCGGCAGGCCTGGCCTGTGCCGTCACGGCTGCCGCCCGTGGACACGAGGTGACCCTTTTTGAATCCTCAGCGGAAATCGGCGGCCAGTTCCGGCTGGCCAGAGAAATTCCCGGCAAGGAGGAGTTCCGGGAAACCCTCAGGTATTACCGGCGGCAGATCGAGCTGCTGCAGATTGAGTTGAAAATGCCCCGGTCGGCCGCAATGAGTGATCTGCAGGGCTATGATGAGATAGTCCTGGCTACCGGCGTCAAGCCGAGAACGATCATGATACCGGGTGCGGATCTTCCCCACGTTCTCAATTATGTCGAGGTGCTTTCCGGCAAAAAACAGGTTGGTCTCCGGGTTGCCGTAATCGGGGCCGGCGGTATCGGCTTTGATATGGCCACCTTTCTGCTCGCTCAGGACTCAGCAAACCCCAACCCTCAGCACTTTATGGCCGAATGGGGGGTGGATAGCCAGTACACTCAGGCCGGGGGCCTGAAAAAGCCGGAGCTCTTGCCGCCCGCCCGCGAAATCCACCTCCTGCAGCGTAAGACGACGAGGCCCGGTGCCGGATTGGGTAAAACCACGGGCTGGATCCATCGCTCGGTGCTGAAGAAGAACGGGGTCAGGTTCTGGAACGGACTTGAATATCTGGGAATCAGCCGGGAAGGTCTGACGATCAGGCAGAACGATGAGGATGTGCTGCTGGCGGTCGACAATGTGGTGATCTGCGCCGGCCAAGTCTCAGAACTCAGGCTGGCGGCAGAACTCGAAGCCGCCGGCATCAGCTGTCATATCATCGGCGGGGCGCTTGAGGCCGGGGAACTCGACGCCGAGCGGGCCATTCTCCAGGGGATGGAGCTGGCCGACAGGTTGTGATAGGCGTTGCGCTTCATTTGCTCTCGTTCGGGAAGAGCTCGCCAACGCAAAAAAAGGGACAGCTTCTGCACTTGCAACTACAGTAAAATAAAACTGGCCCCTTTTTACTCGTATCGAAGAAATCCCTCTTCAGCGAGCCACGTGATGACATGCGGCGCCTTAGCGACGTATTCGAAGTCGTATTCGAATACGTCGTCCTTCACCACCTACCTACCTGCCTTCACCTGATCTCAATCGGAAGGCACAGGTTCTCTGAGCTTGCTGAAATGCTGCCGCAAGCATCGCAGGAGAATTTCATCTCATCCAATTTTCCGCTGCAAACCTTGTCCGGCGGCACAGCACATAAATTTCCGCTCTCAATTTCGCTTGCTGGATCACAGAGCTTGCTGCGTTCCTCTGACGACACACCGCAGTTTTGACATGTATAAGCCATTGAGTAGCCTCCTTTTGCTAGAATTGCTCGACAACCCCGGTTCGCACGTTCCAGGCAATCTGAAAAGTTCCCGGCAAATTATATGATCCTGAAATCAATAAATTAATCTGGATGACATTTGTCGGGCGCAGCAGGGTGCCTTACTACAAAGCTAAGGGGAGGATAGCAGGTTGTCAATGTTGCCGGAGGCAAACAGAGGGGAGGGAACAATAGAGGGATAGCCCGATTGTTTTTTTACGTTGAAATCAACGTATTATCCGGTGGGTTTTTTTGTTAAAATTAAGCACTGTTTCCCTGGAAAGTTCCTCAAAAGCCAAAGGAAGACCTTGCCCCATGTCCACAAAACCCTGCGATGCGCGGGCCTGAAACCTGCGGGTCGAAGCGGTCGTTGAGCCTCCTGAATGCTCAGTTCGAAGCCACCCAGGTTTTTGCCTCGTCAAGGTGATCGGCAGGGAAATGTTTGATCGTTGCCGCCACAAAATGGGATGCGATGTGCTCGGCAGCCTCACCGAGAGGCGAGTCGGTGACAATTGCGACTTTTCTGATCTTCCGGTGGTGATCACGCACAAACTGGAAGTGGCGAATGGCCGCTGCCACATTTGTCCAGCCGGGGAAGTGTGCTACTTCCAACAGCAGGCCATTAAGCCCACCGGTTCGTTCGATGAAGGGATCCGCTGCCTGGGAGAGGGCCTCAAAATCATCTCGTCGCAATGGACTCGTAGGACGAACGTGGAGCACCGAGTTGTTTTCATCGAGTGTGTAATCAATCATTATTTCTATTCCTCATGGCTTACGCTGAAATCACGGTTTATCCGGTAATTTTTTTGTTAAAATTAAGCACTGTTCCCTGGAAAGCTCCTCGAAAGCCAAAGGCTACCTTGCAAAATGAGAATTTTCGGTCAAGATCAAGGCCTGCACGCTGCAAAAAGTTACTCTGAGAGGCGCATCAGGCGCGCAGCGAACACCAATACCCACAACGAGAGGACTCCGGTTGCGAGGTGTTCAAACAGACCGGGGGTATTAACAGGATTCCGACTCCATGACATGAGAAGAAGAAAAATCAGCGCCAGAATGCCGGTCCCGATGGAGTACCAGGTCAACCGCAGCGGCCAACCATGCCGCCGGAAGATGACGCCCCAGGCGATCGCCGCCAGGATACCCGACACGAAGCCGACAGTGGCAAACAGTCGGTGCAGCTCTTGGCTTAACGTCAGCCCCAGGCAGCCGGGATCGCAGGGGAACACCCCTGCGCCGATGCGGCCCAGCCCGTCCAGGCCGATGAGGCCTGCCGCCAGTATGGAATCTCGGAAGGTCGCCATCAGAACTGCGGCGAAACAGAGATACAGAAGGCCCGTGAACTCGAATGCGGCGTATCGCATCATGAACTCAGTGGAACTCCCCCGTTCTCCAAGCTCGCTGATGTAGTGCGTGATGTGGTTGAACTCCGGCCGCATGGCGCCCGCCATTCCGATGAGCGACAGCCAAAGGAGCGGTGCCAGGATACCACATAGAATACCAAGTTTTCGTATATTCATATCACCCAGTAAGAGATGATCTCTGGTGGACCTCATGTTGAAACCGCTGGATATGCCATCGATTTATATCTCATTTACCCCTGGTTTTCATTACGGAATGGACAAACTGACCAAATGCCCGGTCTTTCTTGCGTTTTTCCACATAAGATAATTCGTGAAAGTCCGATTCCTTCCTGAGCTTCAGGTAATTCTGATAATGCTCCGCATTGAGCTCGTGGTGCTTTATGGCCTTCCGGATGGCGCAACCCGGTTCGTTGGTATGACTGCAATCGCTGAAACGACAGTTCTGCGAAAAGCTCTCGAATATCAGCGAAGCTCTCGTCTATTCCTTCGCTGACTCCTATCATCCCGAGTTCGCGCATCCCCGGCATATCGATCAACAGACCGCCATGCTCAAGCATGATGAGCTGGCGACGCGTGGTCGTATGTCGGCCCTCGCCGGTGTCGCTTACTTCTCTGGTCGCCAAGCCGGAATCGCCCATAAGACGATTGATAAGCGTTGTCTTGCCAACACCGGATGAGCCGAGCAAGCAGTAGGTCTTCTCAGGGATCATTATCTCCCGGATCCGATCGATACCCTCTCCGGTTACATTGCTGAGGGTGATAATTCCGGCGCGAGGTCGGAGTCATGGATGCCAAGTTCTGAGATACACCAGAGGAATGTCTCGTCATTGAGTGTTGCAAAACTCGATGGCCTATTTCCTGTTTGCATATATAAAAAATCTAGCAAATTCTATGGCTTCCGCTGGAACGTATGGTCGCGCAAAATTTATATATATATTTTCACCACCACTCAGGCTTCGAATTTGAAGCATCGAAACCGATTTCTAGAAGTGGTAATTTATGTTTGTCATCTTTTACGAGGCACATCCCCTCGTGGCCAACAGTACATGCAAGCCATGCCTTTTCCTCTTTCCTATAAATAGTGATACTGTCACAATTTATATTGATGTAATCTTTAGAATCACAGATTTTCCCGATAAGATCATAAGTTATTTTTGCTCTTCTCGTCTTATTTGGCTTAAAATCATCACCATAGGTAGTGACAGGTTCGCCTTCCTGGAGATCTTTCGCAGCTAATTTCAAATCGCAAACTGAACGGACTTTTGATTCTGGCAACAACCAGAAAATCAATTCATGATCTCCATTTTTTGTAAAATATTTTATCAATTCGATCCGATCATCAAATGAGCTGGTTTCTATATATAGCATGGTTTGTTTTTATATGTGTAACGACGAAGCTCAACGGCGCACGTTATCGCGACCGCTGCATCGCCTCGATAAGCGCGATCTTCTTTAACTCTGCCTCATATGCCTCATACTCGCCCAAATGGAGCCGCATAAGGCTCTTCCAGAGCTTGCCGTGGTTGGGAACGAAGAAATGCAGCAACTCGTGGACGATGACATAGTCCCAGAGCTTCTGGTCAAGTCCCAGCAATTCGACATTAAAGTTCATGTGGCCATTGATGGAGCAGGAGGCCCATTTATTGCGCATCGCACGCATGCCAAGCCATGTCACTTGAACATCAAGTTTTTTCGCCCAGACATGGACGCGATTTTTAAAGGCGCGTTTTTGATCCAGTACCGCCATCATTACATCCTGTCTGCCTTTTCCAGCAGGGTAAAAAGCTGGTCCACCAAGGACGTCACCTGGCCCAGGTCATCACTGTTGGCGAGGACGGCAAAGGTCACTTTCTGACGCAGCTCGCGTAGCGAATTTTCACTCTTCTTCCAGTTGGGAAACTCAAGGAAGGCCTGCTTGATCTTGCGGCTTACCTCTTCTGCATTGTTGATCTGCGCATCGAGGAGCGTGCGATAGACAAAGTAGGTCAGCCCATCAAAGCCCTTCTCCGCCTGCTCCTTTTTTCGCGCCTCATTCGCTTCAATTTCTCTCAATAAACTGGCCAGAGCCTCAGCAGTGCTGGTCTGGCGATCCTCAAAACTTTCTTGTACCGCTTGAGCCCTCTCGGCCATGGCGATGAGATACGGGTCATCACTTGCATCTTCCGCCTTCTTTTCAATACTC
>JANOIV010000112.1:0-13094 GCA_031407875.1 Desulfobulbaceae bacterium
GCAATATCTCCCTTGAGACCCTGGCGGGGCTGGCCGGGCTCAGCCCGTATCACTTTCTCCGGGTCTTCAAGGCCGCAAAGGGACTGCCGCCCCACACCTTCCAGACCCAGCTCCGCATCGATCTGGCCAAGAAACTCCTCATAGGCGGCAAAGACATCGTCGATGTCGCCTATGCCACCGGTTTCAGCGACCAGTGTCACTTCAGCCGCAAGTTCAGGCAATTCACCGGCGGCTACTCCCAGACAGTACAAGATAGCCGATGGGGCCTGATCAGCAGCAACCGTGCCTGATCGATGCACCGCAATAACGTGCAAGAAATCCTGGACTACGCCTGGTAGAGTCATACCGATTTCAGAACGGACAGAGACCCTTCTGTCTGGATTCTCTCTTCTTTCACCAGGATTATTGCATGAAACAGCACAGCACCCTCTTTACCTATCTGGCCCTGGCGTTGGCCGTCCTCTTCTGGGGCTTTTCCTTTGTCGCCACGAAGATCGCCCTGCAGAGCTTCACTCCCTTCTGCCTGATATTCTTTCGTTTTATCGTGGCCTCTGTCTTTTTTATCCCGCTCCTCAGCCGCCGCGGCCTGCCGCGCCTGACCGGGCAGAATCTCAGGCACCTGGCCCTGCTCGCCGTCTTTCAACCGGGAATTTACTTCACCTTTGAGACCATCGGCCTGCAATATACCTCGGCCACCAAGACCTCACTCATCATCGCCACCATCCCGGTGGTGGTCCTTGTTCTTTCCCTGATCTTTCTGAAAGAGCGGCTGCGTCTGATGAATGCCCTGGGTGTTGCCATCTCCCTGGTCGGCGTTTGCCTCCTGATCTTCGGCGGCGGAGGCAGTGCAGGTCTTGAAGGCTCCCTTTTCGGCGACCTCCTGATCTTCGGGGCCGTCTTCTCCGCCTCGATTTATATGATCATGACCCGCAGGCTTGGCCAGTCGATCTCGCCGGTACAGATCACCGGTATGCAGATCATCTTCGGGGCCGTGATCTTTTTTCCGGCCTTCCTCTGGGATCTGCCCCGGCTGCACTGGAGCGAGGTATCGAGCGAATCGCTCATTGCGCTTGTCCTCCTCACCCTCTTTGCCACCATCGGCGCCTTTCTCTGCTACAACTTCGCCCTCAGCCGCATTCCGGCAGCAAAGGCGGCAGTCTGCATCAACGCCATACCGCTGATCACCACCTTCGGGGCCTGGCTGCTTCTGGATGAACGGCTTACAGCCATGCAGGGTGTCGGTGGGGCCATCGTCCTCGGCGCGGTCTATCTGGCCAATCGCAGCCCAAATGAGGGAAAGGAAAGGCAGTTGAATGAGGTCTGGCAGGAAGGCTGAAGAGGTGGGCTCCAGGCTCCGTCAATCAGAGCTGTCCTCTGTCAGGACTGCCCGTAATGGGCAGGCGTTTTCGTCGAACAGGCGATCTGAGCGATATGTCGCCAGTATCTCCGACGATCGCTCGGCCAACTGCCGCCGTACTCCCCGGCGACGGCCACGGATTCTGGCGATCTTCATCGAATCATAGGCTGTGGTCTGGTGCCGCATCCAGGCGATGACCGCAGCCCGCACCCGCTCGGGCAAAGGAATACGCTCAGTCCTCGCCACCGTACCGCTGCCGACCGGGGTGGCGTGCTCGGTCACAAGCCTGGCCAGTTTCTCAGCAAGAACCTGATGCCGGGCATGAAAATTGAGAAACCGCAGGGTCTCCAGATAGAATTCCTCGACATAGGCCTCGTGCAGGCGCTGCCGTCTAGCCAAATCGGTCCCGCGCTTTCTGGCATACTCCGGAGTGGCGCGCTTCCCCTCAATTTCCAGACGGGCGCAGGCGATATGGTCAGCAGCCGCCCATATCCCCTTGGAGATGAGCCTGCGGCCCTTCTTCACCTGGACCAGCCAGGATGAGCCCATCTCCTTGACCCGCCGGGTCAGGGCCGCATCCCCCGGCGGCAGGAGCTGCCAGTGCTCAGGAGGGATCAGGGTAAGGCCGGACTCTGAGAGTACTGAGTGGACTGTCCTGCCGGGCCGGACCAGACGATTGAGATCAGGCATCCGTTTATCGCTCCGAGAGGGCCAGCTTGATGGCCAGACCGGCGAAGACGCTGCCGGCCAACCAGTTGAGAATCGTTTTGGCCCGCGCCGACTCTCTGAATCGTGCCCCGAAGGCCCCGGCCAAAAGGCTGATGCCACCGAAGATCAGGATCGTCGCGAGGATGAACAGACCACCCAGTAGGACCATCTGGGGTATCAACGAGCCATATTGGGGGTCGGCGAACTGGGGCAGAAAGGCGAGGAAAAAGATCGAGACCTTGGGGTTGGTAATGTTCATGATGATACCCCGCCGGTAGAGTCTGGCAAAGGGTAGATCGACGGCCCAGGACTCCTCTCCCCCGTCATCTCCGGTCGTAAATGCCCCCCAGGCCAGATAGAGGAGATAGGCGGCGCCGAGATATTTGAGCAGATTAAAGGCCAGGGCCGAGGCCGCAAAAACCGCAGCCAGACCAAAGGCCACGGCGGTGGTATGGACCAACAGGCCGGTACAGAGGCCCAGCGTCACGGCCAGGCCCGCGACCCGGCCGCGCTGGGCCGCCTGGACTATGACAAAGAGGTTGTCCGGCCCCGGCGCCAGGGCCAGCAGGACCGATGAGGCGAAAAACAGCAGCAGTGCATCAAGCGGCGGCATAATATTCTCTTTAATGCTCCAATACAAAGGCCATGCCTTACTGTGAGGTCATGGCCTTTGGTCTTTACAAAAAACACCCATTTCAGAGTCCTGACGTATTAGCCGCTGATTAAGTTATGAATCCTGTTCTTGATATCCTCAATCGCCAGACCCTGATGCGGCAGCTGCTCCTCGAGACCACCGTGCCCGAGTTTGCTGGCCCCCATGGCCGCATAGCGCGGAGCAAGGCCCATTTCCAGGAGCCAAGTACCGAATCGGCAGCCTAACCCAGTCTTGCTATTCTGGCTCTCAACGATGAGGGCAAAGGGGCTGCGGCCGACCTTGGCCAGCATCTCTTCATCCCGGACGTTGAGGGTGGTCTTGTTGATCAACCCGACCTGGATGCCCTCGGCCCGCAGCTGCTCGACCGCATCGAGACAGCGGTAGAGCATCTCGCCGTAGGTGACGACATAGCCGGCCGAGCCCTCGCGGATGATCTCGTCCTGGCCTGGCGCAAAGGTATAGCCCTCACCGAAGAACTTCTCCCCGTTTTCCTTCAGGATGAAAGGGGTGGCGGAGCGGGTCGAGAAGACAAAGCGCAGACCGGGATCGTCGAAGATGGTTCGCAATACCGCCTTGAGCTGCAGGGCGTCCGCCGGAAAGTAGAGTCGAGTCAGGTCGTTCTCGGCCAGGGCGTTGTCGGCAAAGAAGATGTTGATGCCGAAGTGGCAGGTGTTGTCGGCCATGTCGTCGACCCCGGAATGGGAGAAATGGGCGAGGACATTGGCATGGTTGAGGCGGGCCATGGTGATTTCTGAAACCACCATCTCCAGAAAGGCTGCGAAGGTGCCATAAATCCCCTGCCGTCCCGGCTCCGAACCGAAACCGGCGGCCACCGAGAAATTGTTGCGCTCCATGATCCCGGCGTGGACATAGACCTCGGGATAGTTCTTACGGATATGGTGCAGACCACAGGAGCCCTCGAGATCCGAATCGACCACGATGACCTTTTTCTTGATATCCTCTCTCTCCGAAAGGATCTCGCTGACGATCTTGCCGAAATCGTCACGGTTCTTGGCGGTCTCAGGGCTGCTGCCGAGATAGCTGATCGTGTTCTTCGAAGCCGTGTAATTCTGCAACAGGGCCACCGCCTCGCTGTAACCGCGCGCCGCCAGATAGTCAACCGCCAGATTGACCGGGATCACGTCGTGGCCCTTGGGCAGGCCTTCGATACCGGGGACCCCCACCGCCATCAGGCGTTTGTTGACCAGGGCCACCGGACCATCGGTGGCAAGGGCCTTGTGGATCCGGGCGAAGAGGGCATCGAGATCCTCGCCTTCGCCTTCGTCGACCGTAAGGCCGTGCCCGGCCAGGGTTCTGCTGATATCGAAGCCCTGCATGTATTTGCTCGGATGGCCGGCGATGGTCACATCGTTGTCGTCGATGAAAAGTTTTACCTTGAGGTTGCGGGCCACGGCATAGCGGGCGGCCTCGGCATCATCGCCCTCCATCTGCGAGCCGTCGCTACCGAACACCACCACCGTCTTGGCAGGATCGGCCTCGGCCACACCGTTGACATAACTCCACATATGGCCAAGCCGGCCGGAGGAGAAGAAGACCCCCGCCTTTTCATCGCGCTCCGGATGGCCGTAGTAGCCATGGTTGTATTCGCGATAGTGCAGGAGAGATTCCGCCTCGCGATGCCCGTTCAGCACCGCCATCATGTACTGGATGGCAACCCGGTGGCCGGCCTCATCGAAATAGACCGGATGGATGTCCGGATTGCCCTTCATGAAACCATCGACAATGAGTAGTTCGGGCACGATATCGAAGGCGCCGCCGGTATGGCCGCCCAGTCCTTTGACATTGGCATAGGCCGTGAAGAAGATCAGGCTGTCGCGGACGATCGTAATATTGGCGCACAGGGTTGCCCGTTCTTCACCCGACAGAGCGGTCTGCGACAGGGAGAAACGTAGCGGCGTATAACGTTTCAGATTAAGGGGAAAACTCATACTTCAACCTCCGATGGTAGGATTCTTAGATCACATTATTTCAATTCAGCTGTGCCACACATAACCGGCCCGGCAGTCTTCAGGCCTTGGCCACATGACAGGTCACCAGGCTCTGTCCGACCAGGCGGAGCTCCGGTATTACCTTGGGGCAGATGTCTATCGCCACCGGACAGCGAGGATGGAAGGTGCAGCCGGACGGCGGGTTAATCGGCGAAGGCAGTTCCCCTCGCAGGACGATACGTTTTTTGACCCTGAAAGGATCGGCAACCGGGGTAGCAGAAAGCAGAGCCTGGGTGTAGGGATGCTTCGGATCGGCGAAAATCGTATCCCGGCTGCCCGACTCGACAGGCACCCCCAGATACATGACCATGACCTCATCGGCGATATGCTGGACTACCGAGAGATCGTGACTGATAAAGAGATAGGCCAGATTGAAGCGCTCCTGCAGGTCGACGAGGAGATTGAGGATCTGGGCCTGGATCGACACATCAAGGGCCGAGACCGGTTCGTCAAGCACCAGGATCTCCGGGTTGAGCATCAGGGCCCTGGCCACCGCAATACGCTGACGCTGTCCGCCTGAGAACATATGCGGGTAGCGGTCATAATGTTCGGGGCGCAGACCGACAAGGTCCAGCATCTCCTGAGCCGCCTTGCGGCGCTCGTCTTTGGTTTTATTGTTGTTGACGAGCAGGGGTTCTTCCAGGGCCAGGCCGATTTTCTGGCGCGGATTGAGCGAGCCGTAAGGGTCCTGAAAGACGATCTGCACCTTGGAGCGCCAGACGCGGCGGGTCGCACTGTCGGAATGTGCCAGATCGACGCCGCCAATCCGCAATTCACCTGAGGTGGGTGTTTCAATAAGGGTGACGAGACGGGCAAGCGTCGATTTGCCGCAGCCCGATTCACCGACCACGGCCAGGGTCTTACCCCTCTGCAGGGAGAAGGTCGCCCCGTTCAGGGCCTTGAGGAGGGCGGGTTTGCGAAACGCGCCCCGGCTCACCTGATAATGCCGGGCGAGATCGGTCGCTTCCAGGACAACGGTGGATGTCATCGGATTTCCTCCCGGATAGTGGGGTGGCCCTGGGGTATACCATTTTGCAGGGGATAATGGCACAGGGCGTATCCCAGCTCAGCCGCCGCAGGCCCGGGCGGTGTCTTGTGACAGAGGTCGGTGGCATACCGGCAGCGCGGCGAAAAGAGGCAGCCCTCCGGCTTGTCAAACTGGCCCGGCACCACGCCCGCAATGCACGGCAGGAATTTGGCGGCCGATCTTTCGGGCAGGGAGGCAAGCAGGGCCGAGGTGTAGGGGTGATGAGGATTGCTGAACAGGCCTTTAACGTCCTGGCGTTCCACCTGCTGGCCGGCATACTGGACGACGACCCGTTCGGCCGTCTCCGCCACGACCCCCATGTCATGGGTGATAAGGATCAGGGACATGTTCTTTTCCCGCTGCAAACGCAGGAGCAGATCGAGGATCTGGGCCTGGATCGTCACATCGAGGGCCGTGGTCGGCTCATCGGCGATGAGTAGCCGCGGGTTGCAGGCAATGGCCATGGCGATCATCACCCGCTGGTTCATGCCACCGGAGAGCTGATGGGGAAAGGCAGCCAGGCGTTTTTCCGGTTCGGGGATGCCGACCAGGTCGAGGAGATCGAGGGCCCGCCGTTTGCATGCCCTGCGGTTCATGCCCAGGTGCACCTTGAGGGTCTCGGTAAGCTGAAAGCCGACGGTAAAACAGGGATTGAGACTGGTCGTCGGCTCCTGAAAGATCATGGCCAGCTCACAGCCGATGATCTGCCTGAGCCGACTCTTGGACAGAGTCAGGATATCCTTGTTGTCAAAACGCATGACATCGGCAGTCACGGTCGCCGTCCAAGGCAGGAGACCCATGAGAGCCAGCATGGCCACCGATTTTCCCGACCCCGACTCTCCAACGATGGAGACGATCTCTCCCGGAGCAAGGGCGAGTGAAACCCGATCAACCGCGGTGAAGAGGCCACCGGCCGTTTGAAAGGTTACAGAAAGATTTTCGATTTCAAGAAGTGGCATGGCAGCTGTCAGGATCGTCTGAGTTTCGGATCAAGGGCATCCCGCAGGCCATCGCCCATCATATTGATGGCCAGAACCGTTGAGAGAATCGCCAGCCCTGGCAAGGTCACCACCCACCAGGCGCGCAGGATGAACTCGCGGGCCTCGGCCAGCATGGTCCCCCATTCCGGGGTCGGCGGCTGGGCCCCCATACCGAGAAAGCCAAGGGCTGCGGCGTCGAGAATGGCGGAGGAAAAACTTAAGGCGGCCTGGACAATGAGCGGTCCCATGCAATTGGGAAGCACGGTGACAAACATCAGGCGCAGCATCCGAACGCCTACGACCCTGGCGGCCGTGACATAATCCTTGGTCATCTCACCCATTACCGCCGCCCGGGTCAGACGCACGTAATGGGGCTGCTGGACGATGGCGATGGCAATCATGGCATTGATGAGGCTGGGTCCGAGGACAGAGACCAGGACCAGAGCCAGAAGCAGACTGGGAAAGGCCAGCACGATGTCCATGATGCGCATGATGATTATATCAACCTTGCCCCGGAAATAGCCGGCACAGAGTCCGAGAAAGACCCCGATAATGAGGGACACCGAGACCACGATACAACCGATAAAGAGCGAATAACGGGAGCCGAAGATCAGCCGGGAAAGTACATCACGGCCCACTGCATCAGTGCCGAGGGGAAAGCGCAGTTCGCCTCCGGTCTGCCAGAAGGGCGGTTGCAGAAAGGCCTCCCGAAACTGCTCGTTGGGTTGATGCGGGGCGATGAAATCGGCGAAGACCGCGGTCAGGACGATGCAGATAAAAAAGAACAGGCCATAGACGGCGCCACGGTTTTCGCTGAAAGAGGTCCAGAACTCTGCCAGCAGGGCACGATAGCCACCACGGCGGCTGTCAATCTCTTCCTGAAGGATATGCGCTTGGGTCATCTCTAGTCCATATATCTGATTTGCGGTTTGATCAGGCCATAGAGCAGATCAACCACGAGATTTACCAGCATGACCACCGCGGCGATGAGCAACAGGCCACCCTGCACCGAAGGATAATCGCGCCGGAAGATCGAATCGACCATCCACTTGCCGATCCCCGGCCAGGAGAAAATTGTCTCGGTGAGAATGGCCCCGGCAAAGAGGACCCCCACCTGCAGCCCGATCGTGGTGATGACCGGGATCATGGCATTGCGCAGGGCATGCACCCCGATAACCCGGATCGGCCCCAGTCCCTTGGCCCTGGCGGTACGGACATAGTCTTCGCCGAGGACCTCGAGCATCGCCGAGCGGGTCTGGCGGGCGATGACGGCAAGCGGGATGGTGGCAAGCACCAGGGAGGGCAGGATCAGATGCGATATCGCCGAACGAAAGGCCCCTGCCTGATCGGAAAGCAGACTGTCAATGAGCATGAACCCGGTGACCGGCTCGAAGTAAAACATCAGCGAGATCCGGCCCGAAACCGGGGTCCAGCCCAGGATCCCCGAAAAAAAGATAATCAGCAGCAGACCCCACCAAAAGATGGGCATCGAATAGCCGGTCAGGGCCCCGGCCATGACCGTATGATCAAAGACCGACCCACGGCGGGTGGCGGCTATCATTCCGGCCGGCAGACCGAAAAAAACGGCAATGAAAATGGCGCAGAACGACAACTCCATCGTAGCCGGGAAGAGGGTGAAAAACTCCTCGAGGACCGGTTTTTTCGTGATGATGGACCGGCCGAGGTCGCCGTGAATCAACTCCTTGAGATATTTGCCGTACTGCACAAGAACCGGTTTGTCATAGCCAAAATCCTTCATGAGTCGGGCATGGCGTTCAGGCGACATGGCCTTTTCCCCCGCCATGAGAATGACCGGGTCACCAGGAAGCATACGGATAAAGACAAAGGCAATGAGTGTAACGCCAAAGAAAGTCGGCAGGAGGACTAAGATTTTTCTGAGAAGAAATGCGGCCATAAGGGTACTCGGACGGAGTTGAATTCCAGGTGTGCCGGGAGTTGAGCTGCCTGGCAGACCTGCCAGAAACAGCCAAGAAGACCGGGCAGCCTGGCCACCCGGTCTTCTTGAAGTCTTATTTCAAATCAACGCCATAAAAGATGTGGCCACCAAGCGGATCAACTTTGTAGTTGACAACCTCCTTACGAAGAGGCTCGGAGACCAAGGAATGGGCGATAGTTGCCCATGGCGCCTGCTCCTTGAAGATGACCTGGGCCTGCCCGTACAGCTTGGTCCGCTCTCCCTGATCGGAGACGACCTTGGCCTTCTGGATCAGGTCCTCGAAGGGCTGATAGCACCATTGGGCACGGTTGTTGCCGCCCACGGCCTTGCAGCCGAGAAGGGTTGCCAGAAAGTTATCCGGATCCCCGTTATCGCCGGTCCAGCCCAGGAGTACTGCGCCGTCACGGTTCTTATCGCTGGAGCGTTTGAGATACTCGGCCCATTCAAATGAGACGATCTCCATCTCGACCCCAACCTTGGCCCAGTCGGCCTGAATGACTTCCGCCATACGGCGGGCATTCGGATTATAGGGGCGCTGTACGGGCATTGCCCAGACCTTGGCCTTCAGGCCCTTTACCCCTGCCTCGTCGAGCATCTTCTTGGCGGCAACCGGATCATAGGGATCGTCAACGACCGCATCGTTATAGGACCAGATGGTCGGAGGCAGCGGATTCTTGGCGACCTTACCGGCGCCCTGAAAGACTGCATCAATGATGGCCTGTTTGTTGATCGCCATATTGAGGGCCTTGCGGACCTTCGGGTTATCAAACGGTTTCATCAAAGTATTGTAGGCCAGGTAGCCGACATTGAGACCTTCCTGCTGCATGAGGTTGACGTCGGGATCTTTGGCCATGGCGGCGAGATCGGCCGGGTTCGGAAACGGCATGACATGACATTCACCGGCCTTCAGTTTCTGATACCGGACGGAGGCATCGGGGGTGATGGCGAAGACCAGATCATCAATCGGCGCTTTGCCCATCCAGTAGTCGGGGTTGGCCTTATAGCGGATTACCGCGTCCTTCTGATAGGACACAAATTGGAAAGGACCGGTGCCGACGGGCTCCTGGTCGATCACCTCAGGGGTGCCGGCAGCCATCATCTTGTCGGCATACTCTTTTGATTGAATAGAGGCAAAATCCATGGCCAGATTGGCGAGCATCGGGGCTTCCTGGCGGGTCAGTACGAATTTGACGGTCAGGTCATCGACCTTGACAATCTCTTTGACCAGCGCGGGCATTTCCATGCCGTCGGAATACTCATAGGTCCCGCCGGAGACCTTATAAAAGGGATGATTCTTGTCGATCTGCCGCATAAAGCTGAAAAGAACGTCATCGGCGTTGAGCTCACGGGTCGGGGTGAAGATTTTCGTGGTATGGAATTTTACACCCTTGCGCAGGTGGAAGGTGTATTCCTTGCCATCGGCCGAGATATCCCACTTTTCGGCAACACCGGGTATAATGGTGGTTGTTCCTCGTTCGAATTCCACCAATTTACTGAAGATATTTTTTGATGTAGCATCAAAGGTGTTTCCTCCAGTGTAGAAGGCGGGGTTGAAACCCTCAGGGCTGGCTTCCGAGCAATAGACCAACGTCTTGGCCTGGACATCGAGGCCACCTAATACCAGCAGTGAAAAACCGCAGAATGCGGCGAGCAACTTCTTCGTTTTTCCCATTGTTGTCGTCTCCTGTTTTTGTTTTCGTGAAAACTGTCGTGCTCCACTCAACCAAACAACCGCTACTTTGCTGCAATGCAGATTACTGCTTCACCTATACATGCTTATAAAGCCCGAGGTCAAGCAGATAAACGATTCTTTCCGGGTACAGCCTGCCCATAGAGAATGAGGGGCTGGCGGGTTATTTGGTGCCGAATATCTTGTCGCCCGCATCGCCGAGACCGGGCAGGATATAGCCGACCTCGTTGAGCCGTTCATCAACCGCCGCCACATAAATCTCCACGTCCGGATGGAGGTCGGTGACCCTTTTCAAGCCTTCGGGTGCAGCCACCAGAAAGATGCCCTTGATAGTGCGGCAGCCCCTCTTTTTCAGGGTTTCGATAGTCGCCAGCAGGGTGCCGCCGGTCGCCAGCATCGGATCGAGAATGAGGGCCACCCTCTCTTGAAGATCGCTTGCGGTCTTGACGTAGTATTCCACCGGCTGCAGGGTCTCTTCGTTGCGATAATAGCCGACCACACTGATCTTGGCCGAGGGTATCATGTCGATAACGCCGTTCATCATCCCCAGCCCGGCCCTCAGGATCGGCACGATGGTGATCTTCTTGCCCTTGATCTCCTCAACCTCGACAGGACCGGCCCAGCCCTGGATGGTCTTCTTCTGGGTCTCAAGATCTTTAGAGGCCTCGTAGGTCAGGAGTCTGGCCACCTCTGAGGCGAGATCCCTGAAGTCCTTGGTGGAAATGTCATGCTGCCGCATAAGCCCGAGCTTATGCTTGATGAGGGGGTGATCAGCGACATGTATAGCCATGGTGGGATCCTCCTGTCTGTAAACATGAAAGGGTTTATAGGGGAAAATGAATATCATCCCCCGCAATGCCTGGCAGCAGGACGGGGGCGGTCTTGCCATCCTGCACGTCCTCGGTTCCGAGTGTTCTCTCTGATAAAAAAATTACCCGGAAAAAGCAAGGGCTTTTCCCCGGGCTCTCAACCTCTATGGACCGTACTCTCCCCTCCCGGACCAGTTCAATCCAGGGGCTGCGGTTTTCTCAGCATCGGCAGGACCTCGACGGCAATGATATTAAAGAGGATCAGGGCCGCGCCCAGAAGCCGGACAGCGGACAGTCGTTCGTCAAGAAAGATACATCCGGCCAGGGCCGCAAAAATCGTCTCCGAACTGAGGATGATGGCGGCATCGGCGGCCGGAGTGAAGCGTTGGCCCACCACCTGCAGGGTAAAGGCCATGCCCACGGAAAAGATCCCGACATAGCAGATGCCGTAGAAGGCCCCGAGGAAGTCGGGCAGGCCCGGTTGCTCAACAAAAAAGCCCACTGCCAGTCCGACAATGCCGCAGACAAAGAACTGGCTGGTAGCCACTACGAGAGGCGCCCGTGTCCGTGAGGCCATGATGCCGACGAGGAGGACATGCACCGCCCAGAACAGGGTGCTGGAGATGACCCAGAGATCACCGCTGCGGATGTCCAGCCCCTGGGTCCCGCTCATAATATAGGTGCCGACGAAGCAGCCGATGGAGGCCGGCCAGACGAACCAGTGCACCCGGCGCCGCAGGAAGATCAGACCGAGAATCGGTACCATCGGCACATAGAGGGCCGTCAGAAATCCGGCATTGGCCACCGTGGTCCGCAGGATGCCATGCTGCTGCAGCACCGCAGCGGTACAGAGGACAAGGCCCGTGACGACCAGACCGTACCAGTCGCGACGTTCGAAGGACCGCTCCCGCCGCTCCACCCGTCTGAACTGTCTGAAGGCAAAAGGCAATACCACGAAGGCCCCGAGGAGAAACCGGGCCCCGGTAAAGGAGATGGTGCCGAGGGTGCCGGTGCCGATCTGCTGGGCCACAAAGGCGCTGCCCCAGATCACTGCGGCAAGGGTCAGCAGAAGATTGGCCTGGATTCGACTCATGTATTTCACCATGGCGGAAAGGAAAGGTGGAGTTTTCCCCAAAGGAGGCGCGGCAGCCGAGGCTGACAGAGAGGGTCGGACGACGGCGACATTTTTCGGCCCCACTCTCCAATTCGGCCCAACTATACAATGGTGGGATGATTTTTCAAGGCCACTCTGTTCGCCTGATTCCATTTCCACATCATCGACTTCGGGTCAGTTTGCGGAAGACTACAGGATGATTCTGAATTCCAGCCTGCCTGAGTTCCCGTCCGCGCAGGAATGCCGCCGGAGTCTTCTGGAAACTGGCGAAAGAGCCAGGTGTTTAGCCACACCAAAGTAAAAAAACCCTTTACCGGAAACGTTTGACAACGACGATACTGGCTTTACGTAAACTCAACTCAACTCCTGAGCCGGGTAAAGTGCTGGCTGGGCTTTTGGTGTTGGCTGAAAATCAGTAGTGGATGAGTGCCTCCCGCGATAGGTTTGCCCCCTCCGTTCAAGCTGGTTTTTTCGCTTGTCGAGGTCGAATCTGCCGGAATTGGTACGCCTTTATCCCTAACGCCGCAAGGGTTATTCATACACGGAAGGAACACCATGGCCATCAAGAAAAAAGCTCTTCAGGAACAGAAGAATCAGGCACCACCCACCGAACCAGGCGATGCCAAGATAATCGAGGTGCAGAAAATCGCCGAGAGGCCCGAAACGGCTGAAAAACCCGCTGCCGGCTTTCCCATCGTCGGCATCGGTGCTTCGGCCGGCATGACGGTGCAGGCCAACTGCACCTACATTATCCCGCCGGGCCGCGACATGGCCTTTCTGAACGGTAC
>JANOIV010000113.1:0-22610 GCA_031407875.1 Desulfobulbaceae bacterium
GGATTCGTAGTCCGTTGCTCTATCCAGCTGAGCCACTGGTGCGATGAAGACCTGATCTTATACCCCAAATGGGTTCTTTTCTCAAGCCTGATTTTTGGCGAGAGCCTCTTTTTCTGCCCTATGGAAAATGATCTCGTTATCAGCAGGCTTCATGGATGTTTGTGCCACAATAACAATCTCGGCATGATAACTGTTTTCGAGATCCTGCAGCTCATGACGCTTATTGTTCAGGAGATAGTGAGCGACATCCAGAGGTAAATGGCATTCCACCCCCACCACGTTCTTGCGGCTGGCACCGGTCTGAATACGGCGCAGATAAAAAAGAGCCAGGGTCTCGACCGAACGCACGATGCCGCGTCCTTTGCAGTGCTCGCAGACCCGATAATTGCCCGCCTCGATAGGGGCTCCGAGTTTCTGCCTGGATATCTGCATAAGGCCGAATTTGGAGATCCGGCTGATGTCGACCTTGGCCTTATCCCTTTTCATTGACAGCTTGACCTGCCTCTCCACGTCGCGGATGTTCTTTTTACTGCGCATGTCGATGAAATCAACGACAATCAGGCCGCCAAGGTCCCGCAGACGCAGTTGGCGGGCAAATTCAGAGGCTGCTTCCATATTGGCCAGGAAGATTGAAGCCTCAAAATTCTTGCCTTTCGAGGTCGATCCGGAGTTGACATCGATTGCCACGAGCGCCTCGGTCGGATCAATGACTATCGACCCTCCTGATGGCAGATTCACCTTGGACTGGTAGATGGATTCAATCTGATCTTCGATACTGTATTGGTTGAATATCGGCCGCGATCCCTTGTGCAGGCGAACCTTGACCGTCCTCTGTTTGGCTGGCAGCAGATCGACAAAGGCCTTGACCTGTTCAAGTGCGGTCCGGTCGTCCACCAGAATCTCCTCTATGGAAGGATCAAAGTGCTCGCGGAGAAACCTGAGCACACTGTGCTGATCCTCATAGACCATCCCCACACCCTCAAGATCCTGGCCCCTCTTCTTGATCTCGTCCCAGAGCCGCAGAAGATAGGTAACGTCACGGGAAAGGGCCTCCTGGGTGGTATCCCCACTTGCAGTTCGGACGATCCAACCGACCCCCTCAGGTATTTCGATGGAGTTCATGGCCTCCCGCAACTGCGACCTTCGCTCTTCGCCTGAGAGCTTGCGGGAAATCCCGGAAGAATCCGAGCCGGGCATCAATACCACACATCGCCCGGGCAGGGAAAGGTAGGTGGTCATATTGGCCCCTTTCTTTCCCACCTCTTCCTTTACCACCTGGACGAGTACTTCCTGGCCTTTTTCCATGACATCGGAGATACTGAGCTTCTTCCAATTCTGGGCCTCGATATATCTCTGCACCTCATTACTGAGGCCTTGCCGGAAATATTCGGGATGGATCTCACTGAAGGGCAGAAACCCGTTTTTTTCCGTGCCGTAATCGACAAAAGCCGCTTGAAGCGCTGGCTCGATGGCGACAATCCTGGCTTTATAAATATTGTTTTTGGTCTGGGCCCGGTTGACTGTTGAGACATGAATTGATTCGAGCCGACCATCCTCCAACAGGGCAATACGGCATTCCTCAGGCTCCTCGGCATTGATCAGAAGTTTGCAGACCGGCTTCGGGACGTTTTCCGGCTCGGGAACCTCGTCAGAGAGGAGGGATTCTTCATCTTCATCATCAAATGCTGCAAAATCGTCAGAGTCTCCCTCATCATCAAACCCCTCAGCCCTTACAAAAGCTGAAGATCGAGAATCCAATCGCTCTCGCCCCCCCTCCTGATCCGCACCTTCACGCGCACCCGCTCCAGCCTTCGCTTCCGACTCGGAGATCCCGTTCTCGTCTCGGCGCGGGGACCTTTTCCCTCTCCGTGATCGACGACCGGAGCTCCCTTTCTTTTTCTCCACAGGGGTGGAAGGCACTTCCTCAGCCTCTTGCTGCTCTTCAGCTCCTTCAGTTGCTGCAATCGCTGTCTCATCGGTGGAGATTTGCGGAGTTGCAAAAACCTCCTGATCTTTTTGCGGGCGTTTTTTTCGAGGAGGGCGTTTGCGGGCAGGTTTTCTGACAGGTGCCAGTTCTTCGACAGAGGGGATATCCTGCGCCTGAGCAACAGGAACTACAGAAACCTCAGGAACAGGCAGAGGGAGAGGCTCAGTTTTTTTTCTTCTTCCCGGACCTTTAGTTGTTGGTTGCGGATCTTGATCCGAGGCAACCACAACAGCATCCTCTTTCTTTCGTGGAGACCGCTTTCGTTTAGGCTTCTCAACCATAGAGCCTTCCGGAGATGCGATTTCCTGCTGGTGCTCAGCCTCAGCCTTTGCATCCCGGCCAGAACGCTTAGGACCATGACCTGAAACTGGAACCTGTTCTCCCTCGGCTTTTGCCTCCTGGTTATTTGCATCAGGCATACGGCCATCAGGATCTCCTCCTTCTGCAACAGCACTCTTCCACCAGGCACCTGTAGTTGCCTTTACTTGAATATCCTTGGTCTTTTCTTCAGTTGTTTTTTTTGCTACCATATGCACATCCTCTTCTCGGGAAATTGTCTATTAAAAAAACCACATTCCCCGGGAGTGTTCATTCAGGCGATCCGCCATTGAGCAGTGCAGAAAAATGCATTCTGCGGCCAACCGCGCCCCCGATAATTCTTTTTAGTCACACCACCGAGATCGATAGGGCAACTGCCATATCAGCTTACCTGACTGTTAAGTCATTTCCGAAGATAATCAGAGCAACAACGTCAAGGTGTCTTCTCAGGGCCTATTCCCTCCGAGGGACTCCCTGGCTTTTCAGAAAATGTCATTGCTTAACAGAAGTACGCCACCATTTTTATAATTGGACGAGGTCCAAAAAATAGAGCAAAAAAATACTTTACAAACCAAGCAAACCTATAAAAAAAGGCCTTGCAAAAGGCATCCTTACCGTGAAATCGTAAATCCAATCTACTGGAAACTTTAAGACAAGTCTAGCTTCCCACCTGAAGGGGAATGACAATATCTAGCCTGCTCGTACGTATACTAGAACCACAAAAAACAAATCTTTCCCCTTCGTCTCTTCTCCCGTTACGGCAAAGCTACATAACAAAAGTTTCCTTGACTCTCTCGTGATCTAACAAAGAAAATTTGACTCCCTTTTTCTTTCGCTCCTTTTCAGACCAAAGAACAATGTCTCCGGATCTCAATCTTCATACATCACCAAATCATTTTCGCAGATTTGGTGTTTTAGAAAGATATACAGGTGCTTGCCTGAAAGCGTGGAGCCCTCCGAGAAAAAGATGAGAGTATATTTCAAGAAAAAACACATTCGCTTGAAAATAAAACAATTTCCATCCATTATCAAGGCAAATCTGTGACTTTAAGCTTGACACTAATCGAGGAGAACCGTACATTTTAAAGCCAATCTGGATCATCGTTACTGGCCTTGAATTGACAGACTCTGCCCGGTCCAGATAATATTCCGGTCTATCGTGAACTACCCGATACACACAGGGCTGAGATCAAGGTTTTATCAACGCTCTTCAATGAATTCTCTCATAAGGAGTATGCTGTGACATTTCGCTCGCCACAATTAGTCAAAGCCCAAAGATTTTCCACTGCAGCCGCCCTCACCCTGTTTACCCTGTACACTGTTCCAGCAATAGTATCCGCGGAAACCATTGCGACGGAGGAGTGGAATATTTCAGCAGATAAGATCATCCGTTATGAAGATCCGCAGAGTGTGGTTGCTGAGGGAAATATCATCCTTGAAAAACGAGAGAAACTTCCACCTCCGGTGAAGGAGCCCTCCCTCGAAGTAACCGATTGGGCCGAACTTCTCGGGGAAGAACCCAAAAAAAATGCGGCCACGGCTGAAGCAATCGATGCCGCCCCGGTCGCGACAATGCAGACGACAGTAACCATCAAAGCCGACTGGATGGTCTATGATACCACTCTGGAATCGATCAAGGCCCGTGGCCATGTACAGATCGATAACGGTGAGGAAATCCTGAGTGCCGAACAGGCCAGCATTGATCTGACGAAAGAGACCGGTACCTTTACCAACGCCACAGTGGTGAGAAATGATAATTCACTCCACCTTGAAGGCCGGACAATTGAAAAAACCGGCTTAAATACCTACAACATCGGAGACGGCTGGGCCATTACCTGTAAGGTTGAAAAAGGCGAGACTCCGCCATGGAGTTTTGCCAGCAAGAGTACAAAAATCGAACCGGGAGGCTATGCAGTACTCAAACACGCACGGTTCAATATCAGGGGCGTACCGGTCTTTTATACCCCCTACATGATACTGCCCGTCAAAAACACCAGACAGACCGGCCTCCTCTATCCGGAGATTTCCAGTTCCACCAACAATGGTTTCGGCCTCAATATGCCGTTTTTCCTGAACATCTCCGATTCGGCGGATGCCACCTTTTATCCGCAATACTACGTGAATCGAGGCTTCATGCCGGGAGTGGAGTTCCGTTACGCCCAGGCTGAGATGGAAAAAGGGACCCTTGTCGCCTCCTACATTGACGACAAGCTCACAGACCCTACGGAAACGTCCTATTACGAGAACACCGGATTCACCCATACCAATAGTGAACGTTACTGGATAAGAGGCAAGGCCGATCATACCTTTGGCGATGACTGGCAGACCCGCCTTGACCTGGATATCGTCTCGGACCGCGATTACCTGACAGAGTTCGATACCGGGGTCAATGGCTATAATAACAGCAGCGAACGATTCCTGACCGAATACGGTCGAACCTTTGACGACAAAACCCAGGATCAGCGTACCAATACGCTGGGTGTTCTCAAATCCTGGTCAGGTATGTCCCTTGAGAGCAGTCTGCTCGCCGTCAACGACGTGCGCTTCCCAAAAATTGGCGATACGCCTCTTTGGAAACTGCCCAGTGTGGATTTTTCCGGATACCAGCCTCTCGGCGAAACCGATTTCAGTTTTGACTGGAATACCGACTATGTCAACTACTGGCGGGAAGAAGGGGTTGGTAGCCACAGATTTGATCTGCATCCCATCCTCAGTACTCCGATTTCTCTGAGCCCGTATCTCGAGTCACGGGCCCAGGTCGGGGTCAGAGATACCCTTTATCTGATTAATACCAACGGCGACAGTGAATTCATCAATGACGACCAGCAGAACCGTCTCCTGGCAGACTTCCAGACGGAAATCGGGACCACCGTGCTCAAGAACTTCTTCCAGGACGCCTCCCAGGACAGCGGTTTTGATCATCAGGTCCATCCGTACTTGATCTACGACTATCTCCCGCAGGTCGACCAGGATAAGCTCCCCATCTTTGACGAGGTGGATTCCATCGAGGACCTCAACAGAGTCACTTACGGTATCGACAACTTCTTCAATCTATTTGAGGCCTTTGCCAGCGGCACCCCATCGACGCGCGAATATGCCTTCTTCAAGATCAGCCAGAACTATGACCTGCGCAGTGAAAATTCCGACGTTCCTTTCTCTGATTTTTTTGTAAGAACAGGATGGCTGCCGATCGAGCCACTTACCCTGCAGTACGACACCGACATCGATGCCTATGGTGAAGGCTTTAAAGCCCATTCATTTAAGGGAATATACACCACCAACCGAGGCGATTATTTCAGCCTTGACTACAGCTTTAACGATGACGCGACCATCGAGCAGATCAACGGAACGGTCAGCGCACACCTGATTGACAACTGGCTGGCCGCAGTTGAAGTACAACACTCCCTTTCCCACTCCGAAACGCAGGAGGCAAATGTCTCTCTGACCTATCAGGCACTCTGCTGGTCATTGACCCTGGAATCAAATTATACACCGACAGACACAGCCTTTATGCTTGTTTTCAACCTGGCCAACATCGGAGTACCACTCGGCATCGGCAACTAACCTATCGGACAGCCAAAGAATATTGCCCGTAAGAACTGAGGCGTTTTTACAGCAGAAACACCTCCGTTCTTACGGCAAAGAACGACGAGCTTCCTCTCCTTATGCATTACGATGTTTTTAACGGCGATGCCGATGGGATATGCTCGTTGCAGCAATTACGGCTGGCCGAGCCCATCGCTGGAACACAACGCATTTCAGGGGTGAAGCGGGATATTCAGCTGCTTGCCCAGGTTCGACATGTCCATGGAAGTTCGTTTACCGTGCTGGATATATCTCTTGATAGGAACAGACCAGCCCTGCAACAACTTCTTGAGCAACAAAACCAGATTCTCTATATTGATCATCACTTTGCCGGTGAGATTCCCCTTTCACCTTTATTATCGGCACACATAGACCTCAGTCCGGATATCTGCACCTCTCTTCTCGTCAACGCCCTCCTCCGTGGACGATTCAGCAGGTGGGCAGTCTGTGGGGCCTTCGGCGATAATCTGCAAAAATCGACACACGATCTTACCTCTTCCCTCTCACTCACGGAAGAGCAGCTCCTGCAATTGCAAGAAATAGGTGAACTGTTGAACTACAACAGCTACGGCGAAACCACAGACGACCTGCGTTTTTCACCCCAGGCCATCTCTACTGCAGTGGAACACTTTACAGATCCTCTGGATTTTTTTGCAACATCAGATATTCTGCCCATCCTGCGCCAGGGTTTTCAAGAGGATATGGAATTAGCCCTGGACCAGAAGGAGCATGGACCAATCAGGAAAAATCGGGTATATTTTCTTCCTGATGCAGCCTGGGCGAGACGTATTTCCGGAGTTTTTGCCAACCTCAAAGCCAGGGAAAAAGTCGATGCCGCCCATGCCCTGGTAACGGAAAACAGCGACGGCAGCCTGCGAATCAGCGTCAGGGCCCCTCTTTCTGATATAAGGGGCGCCGATATCCTCTGTCGACATTTTCCGACTGGTGGAGGACGTGCAGGAGCAGCCGGGATAAATGCCCTGCCGGCAGAGATGATCGACTCATTTCTCTCTGCCTTTCATCATATATACCGGTGACGCTCATCCCGCATTGATCCGAGAGTCACTAAACCGTCGTCCAAAAAGGTCCGAAGCCTTTGGGCACCGGTCGCTCTTCATCCGTCCATGGAACGAGCGACGCTAGGCCATCCATGGCCGTCGTAACAAAATGATCAGAGAAATATAATGGTTATTTCGTAACGGCTGTCTAAACCATAACCGTCAAGAGGTCAGCCCATTTTCAGTATCAATCTCTATACCAACCTCCGCTCTTTCTGCTTTTCGCTGTTTCTGTCATTTTTCGTTTGTTCCTACGCTCTGGCCACGGAGCAGGAACAGCCAAAGGCAGCTGATCTTGTGGTAAACGGCCAACTGATAGACCTCCATAAAGACAACTACCGCCAGCTCTTCAAAGAATTGCGCGAAAAACACAAATTTTCCCAGCAGGAATTGGATACACTCTTTCAGAAAGTAGCTATTGACAGAAAGGTCCTTGAACTCATGGACCGTCAGTGGGAGGCCAAGCCGTATTATGAATACTGGCCCCTGTTCATCACTCCCACGATTATTGCCACAGGTAAACAAAAGCTGAAAGAGCACAAACTTCTGCTCGACAAAATTGAAACGGAGATCGGAGTAGACAGAGAGTTCGTCATTGCCATCTGGGGTGTGGAATCACGTTTTGGCACCAATCATGGAAAATACGGGGTTTTTCAGACATTGAACACCCTCTTTGATGCCTATCCGCGCCGTTCGAGTTTTTTTCGTCAGCAACTCCTGCACTTCCTACTGCTCTGCCGGGAAAACCAGCTTGACCCATTGACCGTCAAAGGTTCCTACGCCGGGGCATTTGGCCAGACCCAATTCATCCCCTCCAGTTTTCAAGAATACGCCGTCAGCTTTGACGGAGATGCCCGTCGCGATGTGTTCAACTCAACCGATGATGTCCTGGCCTCAATTGCCAATTATCTCCATCGCTTTAAGTGGGTCCTCAATGCCCCCGTGTATGTGGAAATCGGCAATTCACTCCTTTCAGACAAACTGGTTCAGGCGAACCTCAAGGGCCGGAAAGGTCTTGTCGACTGGCATCAGGTCGCGGCAACCCAGAAAGTATCTCTACCCCGTCCCCCGCAAGATTCCGGCCTTATAATAGTGGGCCTGGAGATCCAACCTTTGGAGGGAGGCGGCTTTCGCTATATTGCCGGGTATCCGAATTTCCAGGCAATCACCGCCTGGAATAATTCCACAAGATACGCTATGGCCGTATCAGAACTGGCAGACGCCCTGAGAAGCCAGTATTAGACCATGCGTTTGCAGAAAGCCGAACGTAATGTCTGGTTTTTCTGCCTGCCCCTGATCATTTCTGTCTCCCTAGTCTTCATCGCTTCCTTGTTTATCAATGACAAGGTCTTTGGTCAGGCCCTGCATCCCGTCCATTCCTCCCTCTCTCCGCTATTTCTTGATGATTTTAATCGGCAATCCCTGCTTCTGGCAGCCAAACGCCAAGCAACATATCTGCAGGGACTGCCGAAAGATACACATTTCACTCTGGCCGGTCGGACCTCTACCTCGACGCAACTCCTTACCTCCATCAGATACTTCATTCAGATAGTTGAGCAGACTACAAACCGGCAGAGTCTATCTAGGATTATTCAGGATAAATTTACAATCTATCAGGCAGCCGGAAAAAGCAAGGGGGGAGTCTTTGGCCAAATGCTGGTCACAGGCTACTATGAACCGCTCTTTGCAGGAAGCCTGCAGCGTGAAAACCCTTTCCTCTATCCGCTCTATTCCCCGCCTGCCGATCTTATCAACAGAAAATCCCGGCATGGTCAAAAGACTCTTTTGGGCAGGTTCAAAGACGGGGTATTCCGTCCGTATTGGACCAGGGCCGAGATAGAAAATCACAATATCCTTAATGGAAATGAGCTGATCTACCTCAAAGATCCATTTGAAGCCTTTCTACTGCACGTGCAGGGGTCGGGGAAAATACAGTTCAGAGATGGTTCCATCAGGGCCGTATGCTACGCCAATTCGAACGGTCATCCCTATCGCAGCATCGGCAAATTGCTCATTGATGAAAAGAAAATGGCAAAGGAGGAGGCCACTCTGCCAGCAATAGAAGCATATCTGAGAAGGCACTCTGCAGATATGACGCGTATCCTGCAGTACAACCCGCGGTTCATCTTTTTTCGCTGGGGAGACAACAGCGGACCGCGAGGCAGCAACAATATTCTCCTGACAGCTGGCAGATCAATCGCAATCGATCAACAGGTTCTGCCGTCCGGGACCATTGGTTTTCTGACTTCGCGAAGACCGGTTTTTGCTAAGGATGGCAGGCTGAGGAGCTGGATACCCATGCAACGCTTTGTCTTTCCTCAGGATTCCGGGGCAGCGATTCAGGGAGCCGGGCGAGTGGATCTCTTTCTGGGAGACAGCAACGAGGCCAAACTCATGGCCGGTCTCATGAAGGAGGAAGGGATCTTGTATTTTTTGCTGAAAAAATGACCTGTTTGGCGATTCCATACACGGAAGCAACCGCACCTCTGCTGTGGATTTTTTCCCGATTCTACGGTGCATCTAGCTGTGGTTGATGGTGTCGACCCAACTCGCTCTCTTCTGGCCTTCAAGTCAACGCAACATATCTTTATCGGACCGGCTGCATCCCTTGAGACCTGGTGGGTCCTGAATATCTGCAGGCCCGAAGTTGCAGAAAATCAACAGATTGCAGGAACAGAACGCATCGCCCTGAAGATTGGCACCAGAAGGATATAGGGACTGCGTTCGACCTCTACCTCTACTGATACAGAGCATGGAAAATTTATGGCGTTGCTGGACAGCCACAACTAAGTCGAGATTGCCGTTGCCTGTGGCAACGGCTGGCAGGAAATCAATGCGCGGCTCGGTGAGAGGAGAGTGTCGCTATCAGCCGGCCGAAGAGGAGTAACAGACACCCTCGTCAACACCCTCTGAACGGATTGTCAGGAGGTGTTGACGAGAGTCCCGGTATTTAGGAACCGTTACGAAATAACTTGGCCATTTTTCATATTTTCGTTACGACGACCATAAATGGCCTCGTGTCGCTCGCTCCATGGATGGATGAAGAGCGACCGGCTCCTTATGCCGTTCCGGGCATTTATCCGACCCAGTTATTTTTTGACAACGGCTTAGACGAGAAATCAGTTGTCGATCTTGAGGGTTCCACCCTTACCAAGCCCACCCTTTACTTCCTGGGCCCGATAATTTTTCAAGGCCCGGACAGTCTGGTTGAACGAGTCGGCAAAGGCCGCAGCGATGACCTTTCCTTCGGGCGTATTCTCGTATCCCCCCAGTCCGACTCCGCCACTTCCGCTGAAAATTCCTCCTAAGAGACCAAATTCAAACTTCGAGGCACTGCCTTCAGCAGCAGCAATCTGAACCCCTGAACGATTCTCTACCAAGGTCAGCATGGTGCTTGCCTCTTTTTTCTTCCCCCCTTCTAAAGCACCGACGGCCGTACCGGCACTCCCGTCGAAGGTGCTCTTCAAGGAACCCACAGCCGCGCCCATTCCCCCGGAATCACTGCTGTGAAAAAGAACAGTCGGAGTCAGGGTATAATCTGCGGCAACCATCTGTCCTTTGCCAAAGCTGCTGCCCTGCCGCATCTCACCCGAGGCCTGCAGCTCCCGTTCTTTTTCCATCGCCTTCATGCCCCGACGGTCCCGTTCGACAACGACAAAACAATTGGACTGCTGAGCCATCAGGCGAAGCAGCTTGGAAACCGGAGGAAGCCGGTATTCATTAATGATAACATAGTACCAATCCTCATCCTGCTCTTCGAGCAGGGCCAGCGTCCCGAAAGATTCGGGACATCTCTCCAGGGCACTGTTGGCATTCTGGGCGGTACTTCCACCGGCGGCACCTGTAACCACCGTTTTTGAACCATCCGATCCCATCTGCACCGGTGCACAGGATGCCAGGATCAAAGATGTGACAATCAAAAAAGCAGCTCGCATTTTTCCCTCCCTCGTTGAATTTATCTGTGATTATGAATCACTCTGGAAAGACATAGAGATCTTTTCCTAAAATAGCTATAGAAGGTATTCTGTCAACAGAGAAGAAGAGCAAATTCTCAATTCAGCAAAGATAAGCCCTTGATCTCCATGTGATATTGCCATCCTCCTCTGCTCCTTTGCACTTGCAGGCAGTGCGTCAAAGGCTCACATCCGGCAATCAGGAAAGCAGGGCAAAACGCTCCCAGAAATCGGGGAAGGATTTGGCGACACAGCCTTCCCCGGAAATGCCCACGCCCGGCACCCGGAGACCGGCCACCGCAAAGCTCATTGCCATCCTGTGGTCTTTGTAGGTCTCGATTTGCGCTCCCCGAAGATTCCCCCCCCCATCGCCATGGATGATCATGCTATCACTCAGTTCTTCAACCTGTGCCCCCATCTTGCTCAGCTCCGTGACCACAGCGTGCAGACGATCGCATTCCTTGATGCGCAGATGGGCAATATTTTTGATAACCGTCCGGCCATGGGCAAAGGCAGCCACAACGGCGAGGGTGGGAACCACGTCCGGCATATCTCCCATATCGACCGATATTCCTTCCAGGCGATCCCGCCGTTCGACCGTGATACCACCGCCTGTCTGAGTCACCTCACAGCCCATACGGGCAAGCAGAGGTACCAGGCCGATATCGCCCTGCAGCGAAAGAACCGGCACATTGCGCACTGTGACCTTCCCCCCTGCTACGGCTGCAGCCGCCCAGAAATAGGAGGCGTTGGAGGCGTCCCCTTCGACCTGATAGTCTCTACCCTGATATCTTCCCTGCGGTATCGAAAACGATCTGTAATCTTTTGCACACTGCACCCGCACACCGAAATCCGCCATGACCGCCAGGGTCATCGTCACGTAAGGCTTGGAAAAAACCTCGCCATCAACCTGCAGATCGGCAGGATGCACGGCATAGGGCGCGACAAGAAGAAGAGAAGAAAGATACTGGCTGCTCTTGCCCTCCGGCAGGACCGTATTTCCGCCGAGTATTCCGTGGCTGTTGATCAGCAGGGGCGGACAATCCGTATCCCGCAGCGAATGGATATCGACCCCCCAGCCGCGCAGGGCCTTGAGCAGAGGGCCAATGGGCCTCTCGTGCATGCGTTTGTCGCCATCAATCGTAAAGACCGAATTTCCCAGAGCGGCGACAGAGGTGAGAAAACGTGTCGCCGTCCCGTTATTTCCTAAGAATATGGCCTCTGAAGTCGCTTGAATAGCCCCGCCATTGCCTTTGATGATCCAGACATCCTGCTCTTTGCGGATACCAACCCCCATCTGCATCAGGGCCTTGGCAGAATACTCGGTATCTTCACTGACCAGAGGATCCAGCAATTTGCTCTCTCCCTCGGCCAGGCCGGCGGCTATAAGCGCCCGCTGCGTCAGGCTCTTCGAGCCGGGTACGGATACGGTTGCAGAAACTATTGGTACCGATTGAATCTCTTTCATCTTCAATCACTCAGGAGTTTATGTGCACACTTCAGTTTTTCAGAAAATCATCGCCCCAGATTACCGGTCGCAGCCAAAAGGGCCTTACGCATGACCTCTACCGGGGCCGGCAGACCGGTCCAGAGTTCAAACTGGGCAACGCCCTGGTAGAGAAGCATGTCCAGGCCCTGCACCACTCGGCAACCAACGGCGCGGGCCTCTCGCAGTAATCTGGTTTCGAGTGGAGCATAGACGATGTCCATAACGACCTTAAATTTCTTCAGATTCTCTTGTCGAACAAGGGTGTCGTCTTCCTCGGGCGTCATGCCGACAGAGGTGGCATTGACCAGCACTGTTCCTGCAAGCTGCCCGATCTCGGCAAGAGGATGCCAGTTGCAGCCAAGTTCTGTCGCCAACTTTCTGCCGCGGGACGCAGTCCTACTGCAGAGCAGCACCCTGGCACCGGCCTCCTGTAGGCCAAAGGCAATAGCCCTGGCAGATCCTCCCGCCCCCAGAATTACCGCGATCCGACCCGCAAGATCGAGGGGTTCCGAGAGGGCTCGATTGGCGCCCACCCAGTCGCTGTTGGATCCCCGCAGAAGTATACCCCGGTCGGTGGTGACGACCTCGATGGTATTGACCGCACCGATCTTCAAGGCCACTGCTTCCACTTCATCAAGAAGAGGGATGACTGTCTCCTTGTGCGGGATCGTCACACTGACTCCCTTGATATTCAAAGCCCTCAAAGCATGGACAGCGTTGGCAATATCTGCTGTTTGAAAAGGCAGGTAGATCCTGTTTTCGCCAAGAGCGGCAAAGGCGGCATTGTGCATGGCCGGACTCAGCGAGTGGCTGACAGGATTACCCAGGATGCCGTAAACTGCTGTCTTTCCATCTATCCACATCGTCGTTTCCCGATCTGAATGCCCATCTCTTGGTATTTCACGTAAGTTTGCAGGTCGTGCACGGACGGCCCCCCTAGGAGTTCATAGATCGCCCTGAGATCGGCGACGGCAATCTGGCCGGGCGCTGTCGCCTCCTCTGCGTCCACGGCACAGTAGGTCATGTAGCCACCCAGTTCAAGAGTGGCAAGTCGACTGATAAGCCCTACCTGCCCCATACAGAAGGCAATGAGGGGAAAATTTCTGACCGCAGCATCTTCCTGCAACTGGAGGATCCGCAACACATCGTGATGATCCCGGGCCATCGTCACAATCTTGCCGACATGAGCCCCCTTTTCCTGCATCAGAGACAATCGTTTGACGAGTTCCTCCCGAGGCGGGGTGAGCTCAAAGTTATGATGCGAGAGGATGAGGAGGGTCTTCGACCCCGCAATCTCATCGCGCAAGCGCTGCAGGGAATCGAGAGGTGCCTGCAGCTCCAGATCGACATAGGCGGCGCCGCCACGAACGGCATCAAGAAGCAGATCAAGCCGCTCCTGCTCCGATCCGGCAAAAGAGCCTCCTTCCCAGGTCGGCCTATTGGTAAACAGCAAAGGACGGCTGACTGTATCGAGAAATGGTTTGACCTCAGCGTCGGCAATGCAATCAAGACGGATCTCGACCACATCGGCAAGAGTTGATATCTCTCTGGCCGCGCTAACTGCGCTCCTCATATCCGGTCTGCCGACCGCGACACAGACCCTGTGGTCAATTGGATGCATCATCATTATCCCATGGAAAAGGCATTGTCGTCACAGCGCATGTCGGGTACGGGAACAGACAAATAACTGCCCCGGCACATCAATCAACCCGCAGAGCTCCTATCAGATCTCGGATAGATGGCAGATTCTCTTGCAATACGTACTCTGTTATGCCCTCAACCACCTCTTCGCTCGCTCGAGGGTTGATAAAATTGGCGGTGCCGATCTGCACGGCTGTTGCACCCGCCAGCATGAATTCGAGGGCGTCCTCTGCCGTTTCAATGCCACCAATGCCAATAACGGGAATGCGTACGGCCCGGGCAACCTGATAAACCATACGCAGAGCCACGGGCTTGATGGCCGGTCCGGAAAGCCCGCCGACGACATTGGCCAGTTCGGGTCTTCTGGTCTTCAGGTTGATAGCCATGCCGATAAGCGTATTGATAAGAGAAACCGCATCGGCCCCGGCATCCTCGACTGCTCGGGCAATTGCCGCGATATCCGTAACGTTTGGTGACAGTTTGACAATGACCGGCACAGGGGACATTTCTTTAACAACCTTCGTCACCGCTGCCGCCATGGCCGGATCGGTGCCAAAGGCCACCCCGCCTTTTTTCACGTTCGGGCAGGAGATATTCACCTCGATTGCCGCAACCGCAGGAGAATCCGAGAGTCGCTCGGTTATCTCCCGGTACTCATCGAGTGAGTCTCCTAAAATATTGACGATAATCGGCACATTGAGATTGCCCAGGTATCCCATTTTCTCTTTTATAAAACGCGCCACTCCGACATTCTGTAGACCAATGGCATTGAGCATACCGCAGGCGGTTTCGACTATGCGGGGAGGCGGATTACCGGCTCGCGGATGCAGTGAAATCCCTTTGACAATAATTGCCCCAAGACGGTGCAGGTTCATCAGAGGCTCAAACTCTCTGGCATAGCCGAATGTGCCGGAGGCGGTCATAACCGGGTTATTGAGCGTGAGGGTACCTATCTTGACGCGAAGATCAGGGATAGGATTGCAATCTTTTATAAACTCCATACCATATCCTCCGCATCAAAGACCGGACCATCAAGACAGACATGGGCATAGACACCGGATTTCGTCGGCTTGCTGCAGCCCAGACAGGCCCCCATGCCGCAGGCCATAACACTTTCAACAGAAACCTGGCAAGGAAAATGCTTTTCTTTACACAATGCACTGATTCTGGCCATCATCGGCTCCGGTCCACAGCAATAGACAGAACAATCAGCAGGCAGGTGATGGCTTGTGAAGACATCGGTGACAAAGCCACGCTGACCATAGGATCCATCATCGGTGGCACATGCTATTCGGATATCAAGCTGCTGAAAGTCTTCAATAAGCGGCTCCACCTCACTGCGACTGCGGCCGCCGAGGATGATCAGGTCTTGTGAACAATCTTTTTTGATCTGGCTGATTTTTTTGGCCAGAAAAAGCATTGGCGCAATGCCAAGACCACCACCTACGAGACAGGCCGGAGCGGATTCAGCAATACGGTATCCTCTTCCCAAGGGGCCGAAAATCGAAATCTTTTCCCTTTTTTTAACATGGGCAAGGATTTCTGTCCCGCGACCAACAACCTTGAAATAGATCTGTATCTGGCCCTGCGAAGTGGTCTGGTGTATGGAAAATGGCCTGCGCAGAAGCGGATCCTTACCGATACCAATCCTGATCATGACAAATTGGCCGGGCCTTGCGGCCTTAGCAATATCCGGACAATCCAGGGTCAGGCGGATATTATCAACGGAAAGCTGTTCGACCCGCGCAACTGTAGCTTTTTCCTGGTATTGAGACATTGTTCTGTATACACTGTGTAATTGTTAATGAGTGCCAGCGGCGCTCTCTTCATTCACACGGCAAGCACTCTTCACCCACCATGATATATGATCCCCTCATTCTGACTGTTACCGCCCTCTTTGGCGCAATCGTCGGCAGTTTTCTCAATGTCGTCATCCTCCGTCTGCCTGAGCCCGGTGCATCTATCGTCTTCCCTGCTTCCCATTGTCCGCGATGTCGGCACCCACTCTCCTGGTATGAAAATATTCCCCTTCTCAGCTACCTGTTTCTCCGCGGCAGATGCGGCCATTGCGAGGTGCACATCTCCAGCCAGTATCCTCTTGTGGAATTGCTGATGGCTGTGCTTTCCTCAGCCGTATTTTTCCGCTTTGGTCTGTCTCTCACCGCTGTAGGTTTCTTTTTCTTCAGCGCCGCCCTACTGGTGATCATCTGTATCGATATCCAGCACCAGATCATCCCGGATGTGATAAGCCTGCCCGGCATCCTGCTGGGCTTTGCCTTCTCCTTCAGCAACTCCATTACCACCTGGCAGGACTCCCTTATCGGCCTGCTTGCGGGAGGAGGAATTCTCTATGCTATTGCCCTACTCTACTTTGTCCTGCGAAAACAAGACGGCATGGGTGGAGGAGACATTAAATTGCTGGCCATGATCGGGGCCTTTCTCGGCTGGCAGTCTTTACCTTTTGTTATCTTTGCCAGTTCGCTCTCCGGCTCGATCATCGGCATACTGACGATGGTGATCCAGAAAAAAGGCGGGGCAACACGAATACCCTTTGGCCCCTTTCTCTCTCTGGCGGCTCTTCTGTATATGCTTTTCTCCAATGAAATTCAAAACATTTATAGGTTGTATCTCACCGGTGACCTGTTCTAGTTTTGCCGTTCAGACAACGAAATCTTCATTCAGCCTGCCCTCTCGCAATCTGTCCGCCAAGGACCGACCAATGCTTCTAGCCTCCTCAATCTGATGGGGATTGTGACCATATCGGGGGCAATAACTCTGAAGCAATGAGCGCCAGTTGTTCGGTTTCTTCCCTGCCAGTTTCAGAAACACGCCCAGCGCACACCACACCCCTGGTGAAGGATGAAAAAACACCTGGGGTTTCAGAAATCTTATACCTGCGCCCCTCAGGGCCCTCTTCATTTCCCAATGGTGCAACCGCCAATAACTCCGACAGGATATGAGGGGAAGCACATACTGCCCTTTGAGCATTTCCCGGGCATAAACATCGAGAAAAGAGAGCATGGGACCACTGGGATGGTAGGACCATGTCGGTCCAGCACAGAGTACCAGATCCCAGGAGACATAATGACTTCTGTCAGGAGGTTCAATGGCGATGCGCCACTTGCAGAAGACAAAAAACATCATTTTCAACGCAGCCCAATAAGACCCGGCAGGAAATGGCGGGGGAACAAGTGGTTTGAGCTGCTCCCATTGCACAGCAACCCCACCTTCCTCAAGGCCTTTGGCAAGACTATTCAGAAGATTCCGTGTCTGACTGCTGAAGGAGTAGAAGACAATAAGAACTCGTTTCTGCGTCATAAGAGTGATCTCTGATGTTGAGAAGCCATGGATCTGCCGATATCCGGGACAGTATAGCCCAGACCACAACAAAAAAAAAGCCCCCGGAAATTCGGGGGCTTTTTATCTGTGTATAGAGAAAAACTAGCTCTCTACTTCGTGCTCTACACCCACTGCTATTTTGTAGAGCAGGGTCAGGATGAAGAAACCTGTCGCCCAGATACCTATGGTGATACCAAGCTCATTGGCCGTTGGAATATACTCGGTGATCTCATTCAAGGGATTCGGTACAAAGCCACCAAACACAAAACCCAAACCTTTATCCGCCCAGAGGGAGAAAAAGATAAGCGCTGCTGCCACGCCCACCAGTCTGTAGTCAAAGATTTTTCTGATCTTCATGTAGGCAAGAATTCCAAGTCCGGTAAAGCTGAAAAGTGTCGCCGCCCACATGAAGGGCACCAGATTATTGTAGACATGACCGTCATGCTCAAGACCGAAGAACAGGTACTCAAGGCTGTGTACATGGCCGGGAACCTCTGAATAGTAGCCGACAAAGAATTCTAGCAGGAAGAAAAAGATATTAACGATCACAGCATACATGATAATGGTGGTCAGCTTCTGGATAGCCTCCTTGCCGGCGTCGAAATTTGCAAATTTTCGCATGACGAGACAGGCGAGGACAATCAGGGAAGGCCCCGCGGCAAAGGCCGAGGCCAGGAACCTGGGAGCGATGATGGCTGACAGCCAGAAATGACGGCCCGGTAGACCACAGTAGAGCATGGCCGTTACGGTATGGATAGAGACGGCAAAGGGAATGGAGATATAGACAAAGAAATAGATCCATTTCGGCGGATGCACCTGTTTGCGCTCGGCCGTCAGGATGACCCAACCACAGAGGCAGTTGAGGATCAAATACCCCCAGAGGACACACATATCCCAAAACAGCATGGAATGGGGTGTGGCAAAGAAGATGACATTGAGGCCACGCAGGGGCTGACCAAGGTCGGCCATGATGAACATCAGACACATGATCAGGGCAGAGATAGCCAGGAATTCTCCCAGTATGGTGATCTTGCCAAAAGCCTTGTAGTCATGGACATAGTAGGGCAGGACCAGCATCAAACCTCCTGCTGCCACGCCGACCAGAAAGGTGAATTGGGAAATATACAATCCCCAGGAAACATCGCGGCTCATGCCGGTCAGACCGAGACCGAACATGTACTGCCGCACATAACAGGCCGCACCGATGGCAATGAAGGTGCCAAGTACGGCAAGCCACATCCAGTATGTTGATTTGCCTTTTAATACTTTCTCAATCATGACGACCTCACACTATGTAATAGACTGACGGTTTGGTGCCGGCAGCAGGATTTCGCTGGATAGTAAATTCCATGTCGAGCACTCTTCTGATCTCGGAATCCGGATCATTGAGATCGCCAAATACCATTGCGCCAGCAGATTTGGAGGCTTCAACACACGCAGGTTCGAGTCCGAGGGCCAGACGCTCCCCACAAAAGTTACATTTCTCGACGACACCGCGCATACGGGTAGGGAATTCAGGATTGTAGGTTTCAATAAAAGGACGTGGATCCTGCCAGTTAAAGCTTCTCGCGCCGTACGGGCAGGCAGCCATGCAAAAGCGGCAGCCTATACAACGGTGGTAATCCATGGCGACAATTCCGTTCTCCGGCTGCACAAAGGTCGCCTTTGTTGGACAGGCCTTTACACATGAAGGATTGTCACAATGATTGCACAGGACTGCAAAAGGGGTATTTTTTGCCAGCTCCGATTTATGGACCGAGTCAAGTTCAGGAAAGACATTGGCGTAGGGTGCCTTCCATATCCATTTAATCTCACTCTTGCGGTCAGGAAAGTGCGGGATATTGTGTACCTTGTTACAAGCGGTAATGGCCTGATCGAGCAGCTCTGGCTGCTCGGAGAACTTGCGCATATCTATGACCATACCCAGCCGTACGCCGGTTGCCGCAGCGGCTTCACCATGGGCGGCAGCCTTATGTTGAGGTTCTTCCGAGGCAAAGACCGGAGAGGAGGTCAGTTTGACAATCGCCGGGCCACCGATTCCTGCGAGGGCAGCAGCTCCAGCAATTTTTAGAAATTTTCTTCTCTTGATATCCATTAGAGCGTCTCCTTCTTCGATGCTGCCACGGCAGGGGTCAGGTGGCAATCCCAGCAACTGGGTTGCACACCAGCATAAGTATGGCAGGTGTCGCAGAATTTTTCTTTGTCGGTGTGGCATTGCATGCAGGTCGTCTGCAGGCCTTTACGATATTCCTTACCGCCTACCTTCACATTGACACGGTCATTATCGCGGAGCACGGCATCACGCCACTGATTCAACAGTTTCATATGGTTTTGCCTCATCTCACTGGCGGGAGCCACACACTCTTTTTCACCCACGGGAAGATCGGGTTTGGGTACGGTACCGGCACTCAGTCCGTTATACCAAAGAGGAAACGTCACAAAGACGATGAATATCATCAGCCCCGGTATTATTGTTCCTTTATTGTACATTATCTACTCCTCTTTATCCTGATCAGGATTAAAGCAATGTTCTGAGGCCTTCATCCAGCTCGCCTCGAGTTTCACCTTCAAGCATGATTGCGTTACCGACGAGCTCCGTCACTCCACAGACCCCGACGGCCGGGTTCCAGTAGTTATTCAGCGATGTCAGTGTAGCCCGGTCAATGGCGCAGACACAAGAGAGCATATTGACACCATGCTTTTCGTGCACGTATTTGACGGCATTGGCCCGAGGTAAGCCAGCACGCATCCTGAGTTCCATGATCTCATCGGTATTCAGACCTGTTCCAGAACCGCAACAGAATGTCTGCTCACGGATGGTATTTTCAGGCATTTCGACCCAGTCAACGACATGATCAAGAATATAGCGCGGCTCATCCATGAGCCCCATTGCCCTTGCTGTATTGCAGGAGTCATGGAAGGTAGCCTTGACATGACTGTTGCGGCTCTTATCAAACTTCAATTTACCATGTTTGATCAGATCGGCAGTGAATTCACTGATATGAACCATCTTTGTCGAGGCGGCATTATTGAACACGGTTCCGGTCATCGGAGAGACTGGAATTTCCAGAAAATCTGCCGGGCCATTCATGGTATCCATGTACTGATGGAGAACACGCCACATGTGTCCGCACTCCCCACCGATGATGTATTTCACACCAAGGCGTTTGGCCTCGGTATACATCTTGGCGTTGAGCTTCTTCATCGTCTCGTTGTTAGTGAAAAGACCGAAGTTTCCGCCCTCAGAGGCATAAGTCGACCAGGTGTAGTCAAGACCAATTGCCTCAAAGAGAATCATATAGCCCATGGCGGTGTAGAGGCCGGGTTCGGCGAAAACATCGGCGGAAGGGGTGATAAAGAGGACCTCGGCACCTTTCCGGTTAAAGGTAGGGTTGATCCTGACGCCAGTGAGATTTTCAAGATCATCCGCCAGAAAATCCACATTGTCTTTAAAAGTATGGGGCTGCAGGCCCATATGGTTCCCGGTACGGTTGGAGTTGGAAGCCGGTTCCAGAATCCAGTTAATACCGACACCGACCAAATGCAGCAACTCGCGAAGCATCATGGTCACTTCGGCGGTATCGATCCCATAGGGACAGAAGACGGAACAGCGTCGACATTCCGTACACTGGTAGGAATACATGAACCATTCTTTCAATACGCCCACAGTCATCTCGCGGGCCCCGGCCATCCTGCCGAGAATTTTGCCGGCAAGGGTAAAGTCATTACGGTATACGGAGCGTAAGAGCTCAGCCCGCATCACCGGCATATTTTTTGGATCTCCTGTTCCCAGAAAAAAGTGACACTTGTCGGCGCAGGCACCACAACGAACACAGCAATCCATGAAGATCTTCAGGGACCGAAACTTGTCCAGTCGCTCTTTCAATCCGTTGAGAATGATCTCCTTCCAGTTTTCCGGGAGTTTCCAGTCATCATCTTCCGGTGACCATTCACGGGCATTGGGGAAGTGGAGGCCTATCTGACTGTTGAGATACTCAACCTTCTCCTTTTTGGCAGGATAGGCATAGTTGCCCTCTTTGAACACCGCTGGGATGTCCATCCAGTCCCTGGTTGGTATTGCTCCAGTTGCCAAGGACGGTCCCTGCACTACGCTTTTCGATAATTGTTCTAATTTTGGAACTGCCATCGTTGTCTAATCCTTATAAGCTAGTTATGGGTCTATACTGTTATTTTTCATCCTTTTGAGCTGGCAACTCTTTTTCAACCGGAATGCCTGCCTCTACCATGAATTCACGGAAGTCATCTTCGTAACCTGCATAGGAGTGGGGTTTGATGTCCGGATCATTCCAAGGGTTGATATGACGGACAGCTCGGCTGTTGTTTTTCATGTTACGGGTTGGACTCAGGAAGACACCACCGAGATGCATGAGCTTGCTGAACGGGAAATAGATCAACAGAGTGGAAACCAAAAAGAGATGAATATAGAAAATCGACCCTATCTCGCCGTTGATGACCGGCGAGAAGGTGACTAGTCCCACGGCCAGTTGTTTGATGGCAACGATATCGATACCGCCACGCAGGAAGTGGCGCATAAGGGCACCGGTAATGGCGATGGCAAAAATCAAGACCAGTGGGAAATAGTCATTGGCCAGAGAGATATAGCGCACATGACGATTGACAAGGCGCCTGGAGAACAGCAAGGCGGTCCCACCGATTAGCCCGGCGGTGGTCATATACATGCTGGGGCTCCCGATCTCGAACATACTGTCAGCCCAGTCAAGAAAAGCAAGAACCTCGGGCACCGGATTGAGAAACAGGCGCATATGTCTGATGACCACTATCAGAAATGAATAATGGAATATAATAGCAAACAGCCAAAGCCATTTGGATGACTCATAGGTGATTTTCGGGCCGGCAAGGAGATCATATTTGGTGTTCCTGAACAGAGACCTGAAGGTGAAGATTTCAAGCAGCATTCTGGCCGCCACCTCAGCCGTTGTATCCGGTGCTTCAAGCCGGTTGTGCTTGATGAAATCCAGCGACTTTCCCTGTCCGCAGGTGGTCTGAATAGAGAAGGGAACAGGCGACTTAGCCCATTGCACCACTCTGTAGACAAAGCCACCCAGAAAGATCGCAATAGCCATATAGGGGACAAAAACACCAAAAAAATATGGCATCCCCGGTATATGGGATCCTGCCCAAGCAATCAGAATAAGCGCTATGACTGCTAGGAATGAGAAGGCGTACTTCATTTCTTACCTCGCTTCAAATTGAACTGT
>JANOIV010000142.1:0-7830 GCA_031407875.1 Desulfobulbaceae bacterium
TCTATACAATTCTCAGCTCAATTTGCAGGATAGCCCAGCAATATGGGTTTTTAAGAAGCAGCGACTTTTTTCAGCTACAATCAAGTCCCAATCCCACTGGAGCCGGTCTCATGCAACATTTCTTGCTGAGAATTCTTCAGAGCCACGTAATTCTATTTACATACCGCAACATGTGCAAAGGCCTGCGTGGAATGGATGCGATATCATAGGCGAGGAAAGCTAAAATAAATTGAAGGCCAATTATTATGGGCATTGCCGAAAGCATCACTGTTCCGGCGGGTGTGATTACACCTTCCTGAGATGAATTGATCCATTGAAAAATACCAAACACACCACCCAAAATAAACAGCAGCACACCCAAAGGCAGCTCGATAGATGCGATCGACATGTCTCTTAGATAATAGTTGTAAAATATTCGTTTTGAAAAATTGCGAACATGCTTAAAAAAGAATTCGCTGGGAATTTTCGTGATTTTCAGGCTACTCACTTCATCGCCATATTGTGCATCCATCGGCACATCAACGACAACCGCACGCAATGTATTGAGCCTAAACAACACATCGGTTTCGAAGAAATATCGGCGACTGATTTTTTCAAATGGGAGATGCCGAGCTACATCTGCGTGTATAGCCGTATATCCATTAGTAGGGTCGAACAAGTTCCAATACCCGGATGAAAGCTTGGTCATAAACGACAGCGCGGCATTACCAAAAAGACGACTCTTGGGCATAGCGCGAATTCCCTCAATATCAAAGAAGCGATTGCCTTTAGTATAGTCTGCTTCTCCCGAAAGGATGGGTGCAATAAATGCGGGAATCAAATTTGGATCCATTTGCCCATCACCGTCAATCTTGACGATAACATCAGCACCGGCTTCAATTGCGGCACGATAGCCTGTCAATACCGCACCACCAACTCCCAAATTTTTCGGATTGTGCAAAACAACTACACGATTGTCGGTGCAATTTTGCTTTATGAAATCTCCGCTGCCATCCGGGCAACAATCATCCACCGTGAAGATGATTGAAACCTCAGCACCAACCTTTGCAATTACCTCTAGTACGTGGTTAGTGACACGGTAGCACGGTATTACAATAACCACCACCGGCTTGGTAGCTTGCAATTGCGTTTTAATTGGCATCTAAATCCTTATTACGTGAAACCAAGACCACCCCTTCTCATTCTTTATGTGGGATAACACAGAATTTTTCCGTAATGCACTTTCCTCATTTTGGGGTGCAGCTACGAGACACAAAATTAGACAAAAAACGCCTGATGAGGCGTATGCCGTGATGTTGCCGACGGTTGAACGCAAGATAGAAAACTGGAATTTGCTCGACACGCCAGGGGAATTCGGTGGTGACACCCCGCCCATTCAAACGGCGGCTCCTCCGACGAGCAATCCTGAAGGGCCCATTCTCGGAGCCGCCGTTTGAATGGGCTACCCCTCGGTGGTAAACCCGGAAATCAGTTAAAGATTGGCATGAGGGGAAGAAATTCAATCGACTAACTCAAAATGAGAGGATCACCGCTTCCTGCTGAAGCACTACACCGTGATGCTGCCGACGGTTTAACGGGTAGGGAAAAAGCGGAGATTCCACTTAAACTTCATTGAATCTTGTTCAAACAACCGGAGCCACCTCTCTCCGATACTGTCCAATGAACATTCCTGTTCCTATAGATATAAAATAGACTAAGATCATACCAACCATACGGCCGGCCCCTAGATCCTGAGAGATGCGTCCTCTTGCCTCAATAAGACGCATCCTGGTTTCTTTAATTGTGGCGTCATTGTTCATGACAGCTGACTATATTACATTTTTCAACTTTTATAATATAATAAAAGTTGAAAAAACATAGCTTTTATCATTCTCCTTTTTTACATGCAGCCAGCAGTGTCTTCATAGTCGTAGCGGCAGATGCCCGCCAACTGAAGCGTTCCGCCCAAAGTCTCCCGTTTCGACACAGTTTATCCCGTCGGGTCGGTGACAATTCAAGAAGCTCGAGTATTGCTGACGCAATTCCTGAACCGCTCACATCGCTTACATAAGTAGCCAGTTTTCCCCCAACTTCCGGAAGAGAAGCTAATGCGGTCGTTATTACCGGTACTCCGGCCATCATTGCCTCAAGTATAGGCAGCCCGAAACCTTCATGAACAGAGGGGAGCACAAAGAGGTCCGCCTTTTGAAAAGTCTGTACGAGGACAGGAAATGCCAAAAAAGGATACCTATGAACTTTGGATTGATCTTTCACTTCGGCAAGACTCCTGTCAACTTCGTCCTCACCCCGGCGGGCCTTGCCAACGAGGACTAAGTGGTGAGGTATTTGATCTTCTATCAACCTAAACGCCTCAACCAGCAGATGCACATTTTTATGTGGGTAAGTGTGGGCGACACAGAGGATGTAAGGGTTACCGGAAGGCACTATCATACTTGAATACCCTATTAAGCCGGCAAACCATTTGGGGTTGAAGATCGTATCTACACCTTCATACACAACGGTGATTTTCTCGGCACTTGCAAAACCATGGCGAACAATTTCTTCCTTTGAAAACTTGGAAATAGTTATAATATGGCAACATCTGTGACATGCACTACGAACCAAAATATTCAGGGTCCATCGCTCCAACCAGTTCATATCTTCCGGAATACTCAAATACTGAAGATCATGAATAGTAACCAACTGGGGACAAAAGCTAAAAAAAGGCGCAGTATAACCGGGCGACCACATAACATCCAATGCCTCGCCCATCGCTTTAAGAGGAAGTAACACCTGTTCGGCGGCAATTCTTAGCGGCCTGATGGCTACCCTGACTGGAATAAGGCGATATTCAACATTTCGAAACTTCTTCAAATCGGAACGTAACATCTCATCATTATCTTTGGCTGTGAACAGAACAATCGTATGCTCGGGAAATTGAGCGGCCATTTCCTCCAGGGTTTTTCTCAGGTAAATTTCTGTTCCCCCGACATCTCCTGGTACGAGGAACAAGGTATTGACACCAATTCTCATTTTTCCAATCGATCACGCTCGCGGCTTTTTTTACGGTGCAATGCCATGACGGAATATGCCCAAACGATCAGCCACCTGACAGCATAATGAGCTATTGCTGCTGGATGATAACGTCCTGTCTCCTGTCTCACTGTTTCATATGCTTCCTTGAATTGCTCCGAAAATCTCCTCCCGCTGATGGTGTGTTCGTGCCAGCGAAACTTCGCCAAAGGCGGGCCGTCCAATAAAACGCCGGGGCCATGTCGCCACAACCCGAGGACAAACTTGTAGTCCCATGCCGCCACCAGAGTTTCATCGAATAATCCCGCTTGCTGAAAAGCCTCCCGGCGAAAGAACAGGGCTGGTTGAGAAATGTAGTTAATGCATCGATAGGTGAATTGTGAAGATAACGGAAAAAACATTTCCTTAAAACGGGTAATTCTCTTCCTGATCTCCTCGGATCTTTCGTTGACAATAGGGCAGCGACCGAAACAAAAAGCGGCACTGGGGTATTCCACCATTCCTGCCGCCACTCTTCGCAAAGCATCAGGGAAATAGCAATCATCCGCGTTCAGCCAGGCCATAACTTCGCCTGAAGCCAATTTGATCCCTTTATTGAGGGCATTTGCCGGACCGCTATCCGGTTCAGAGACGATATGAGCAAGAGATGAACGATACCGATCAATTATCTGCAGCGATCTGTCAGTACTGCCACCATCAACAATAATGTATTCCAGATCAATTTCCGCAGAAGCCTGCCGCAGAACACTCTCGATAGTTTCTTCGAGAAATCGCTCTCCGTTATAATTTATTGTAATTATAGAAAACTTAATAATTACCTCCTTGCCTTATTCTGGATATCAAAGAGCATCAAAGGGAGAATGAAATAGAGTCCAAAAAAGAAAAAATAGTAATACCGCCAATTATAAATATTAATCGCCAGAAGTGGAATTACCCCACAGAGCAAAAATCCTGAAAAAATTGCAGCCGAAGGGAACCACCGAAAACATAGAAATACAAGAGGAACCAGGATAACCATATGAAGCGGATTCCAGACCAAATATTTCCAAGGTTTTTCATATGACGCCAGATATATTCCCTGAATGGTTTTGCGGAGTTGTGGGAAAAAAGGTTTGTGATCGACATAGGGGTAATAATCGGACAAACCTGTCTCCTTCAGATAGTTCCAGGAATACCGATCTTCCAGAAATGAATGCCATTTATCCGACACTGTTCCCTCTTTATCCATATCGAACACCTGAAAATACCCATTCCCTATCCGGACAACCTCCTGGGGCAAAGAGGTCTGTTTCAGGAACATTGTGTGTCGGGTCAAGGAGGTCGAAAGGAAATCGAGTCCGCCGAAAGCACGAATCTGGCTCATTAACCACAGGAGCCCGGATACCAGCACCAGTGCCGATAATGCATAAACAGCACCCCTTCGCCAGACAAAGGGACCAAGTAGCATCCAGCAAAAGGGAACCACGGCAAGATAGACCAACCCGTTATGGCGAAAAAAGCCGAGAAGGATATAAGCCAACAGCAACACCCCCCATTGGCTGGCGGAAAAAAGCCAACCTCCCTCGACTTTCCTGCTATACGTGAAAACAAAAAAAATGCCCCATGCAGTTACAAGCAGGGCAAAAGGAATATCCTTCCATAACACAATATTATAAAGGTGAATGGGCAATGAGAAGAGAATGAGAAGAAAAAACGGCATGAGATGCCATAACGTGGCTCCAGCCTTCCGGATTCTGTCAAAGACAGACGCAATAAGCAGCGAGGCCGCCAGAATATGGGCGGTAGGAACTACGGCGGGGTTATTCCAAAAGCCCCTGAGATACATATAAAAAATCTGATTCAGGATCGGATGAGTATTGATGTAGACGCCTGGGAGCCCGGAGGCTCGCCAGATCACCAATGAATCCTGAGACATGATGCCCGGCCAAAAAGGCGCAAAAACAGAACTGTTTACTGCACCAAAAATGAGAGCAAATCCCCAAAAATAGCGGCGTTCCCGGGCCAGGAAAAAAGGGATTACGCCCTTCGCGTTCCGAATCAGGGTCGCCAGTTGCCACAAGAGCCAGACGTTAAGAAGGGCAAAAGCCACCCTTAACCAGAATCTGACCGGATCAAAAAACCGTTCCACAGATTGGTTCGGTTTCCTAAAAAACAATTGGTTGGCAGACGATTGCTCTTCGGGTTCCAGGATAGTGCAGGTATTCTCGTGACAGAGGGATATGGCTGAAAAAGACACCGGGCTTTCAAGATCCTTATTCTGCAGGTACAGCCGTTTTATTCGATATCTTGGCAGATCGATCGCAAACTGAAAAGCACCATCAGGCTGGAGCAGATAATAGTCATACGGTCTTTCATCATAGCGGCCACTTGAAGTATAAAGATCATGAGCAGATTCAACCCCATTAATCTCCACCGCCACCCGGCCAAAATAATAGCTGTTGGCAAAGACGATTCGAATGTGCTCTTTTACCGTGGCATCAAACTCAAAAATCGGCTGTTTAGGTGTCAGTTGAATGGCGAGTCGGTCGTGAAAAATTGATCGGGGACTGACACTTTTCAGGTCGAAATCCTTGCCGTCGAGAATGATCCCGATAATCGAAACGTTTGAGCTTTCGGAATTGGGATGTTTGTCTTGCAGAGCTCTGATGCGAACATGCTGCTTCCCTGACCCGTCCACCACGGAGGGAATATTCACCTGGATACGCCGGGACTCATAATCGTTTAACCCCGCCCCCGAATCCCAGCGAAAAACAAGATCCACCTTTCCCCGTTCGGCAGTGCCCTTGACTTGCAATTGAGCCGACTCATACCAGCCGGTCGAAAAGATTCCCCACGCCAAGAACAAAAAGAAACAAAGAATGAGCAATATGCAATTGTTTTTGTTCATGAAATATATTTTTTTAGGGAAACAAAAAAATATTGCGCTTCGACTTCACGCCGAAAATGATTTTGTTCACACAGGATTTTGTTAGACACAAAACAAATTGTTTTACAAAGATAGAGCCGTTTGTTGATTACCGAGTTGTCAGGTCGGCAAAATAGGCTATGGTCCGCTCCAAGCCTTCCTCCAGGAAAATCGTTGGAGCCCAGCCAAGTTTTACTTTGGCCAGACTGATATCGGGTTTTCTCTGCCGGGGATCATCGGAAGGCAGCTGCTTATAGATGATCTCCGATTTTGCCTCGGTCATCCGGATAACCTTCTCGGCCAGTTCGAGGATGGTAAACTCGTCGGGATTGCAGGTAGTTACCGGCCCAGTGAAAATCGTCCGGGGTATCCATCAGCAGCAGAAATGCCTCGATCAGATCATCCACATATCAAAACGACCTGCTCTGGCTGCCGTCGCCATACACGGTGATCGGGTCCGCCCCGAAGAGCCTGAACGATGAAATTTGATACCACCCGCATCATTGGGGTGCATCCGCGGCCCATATGTGTTGAAAAATCTTGCGACCTTTATCCTGATCCCATGCTGGCGATGATAATCAAAAAAGAGCGTCTCGGCACATCGTTTCCCCTCATCGTAACAGGACCTAGTGCCAAGGGGATTGACATATGCCCCCAATAACTTTCCGGCTGCGGATGAATCTGCGGGTCACCATAGACCTCGCTTGTCGAAGCCTGGAAAATCTTCGCCTTGATTCTTTTGGCCACCGAGCATATTGATGGACCTGATCTCGACAATTCTCATACAGACGCTGGAATCAATCCGTAACACCTCAGGTGGTGCCGAGGTACATGGGACAACCACGTGGCAGCGGGCACCAGAAACCGCTTTGGTAAGAGGTGGTAAGGACCGTTTCCATTCCCCGGCCGCAATCCGAGTAAACCTGTATATTGTTGAGAAACGTTTGAGAGGAATCACCACCACTTTGTTCTCTGGCCATAAACCGGGATATTTCTTTGGCACGCAAGCCATTATCGCGCACCTCGAGCATGAACTCGCCGTTTTCTTTCACAAAGGACGATGACACATCGGGATAACTTTGATCGCAAATCGCCCTCGCCCGATTCGCTGATTTTTAATATTCGTGTCACCACCGATGAAATATTGACCCACCGACCACCGAAAATCAGGCCCACGCAAGCCTCATATCTGTGGTTGTAGCGCTGCAACCTTTTTCTCTTCAACACCCCTCAAGCCTTAATTGCAGGGAGTTTGAAGAGAAAAAGGTTCTCATTAAATAGAGATCGTGCCACATGGTGGGTGGGTCCGAAAAATTGCCCTTGGGTGGGTCAGTTTTAAATCGGTGGTGACATAATATTCGGGAGTGACGCAGTTGAGGAGAGAGTGGTTGTACCAGCGCCCCCGTTACGGCTGACGTCTTCACGCACTTTATTGCACGTTCCTCACCTTTTATTGCCATCCGCGGTGTTAATCAGATGACATCAGCCAATCTTTGAGGGTGGTGAGATCCCTCCCCTCCTGGACGATAACCTGCATTTTCTTATCGTGCCTCAGCCACCGCCAAAAGTCGCGGCCATATGTGCGCAGAAGATCTCGCAGACGCACGAGATAGTAAAAATACATACGCAGGGAGTCGGCTGGGACGGGATACAGCCGGACCATGGCTTCCCGGGGAAGGAAAAAGCCTTTCCAAAACAGAACCACCTTGTCCTGGAACCGGGAGGTTCCCCAGAATTGGGCCACAGCCGGCCGCATGGACAACGGTTGTCTGGTTCGCGACCTTCGCGAGAAGATCTGATCCTTGGCCAAAACGACAAACCGCTCGTTGAAGTCGCCCGGTCGAAGGTCCTCTAGAAATCCTTCCGGCAACTTCGCTCCCAATAATTCCATGGCAAGTTTCAGCGTGAGGTAG
>JANOIV010000163.1:0-20250 GCA_031407875.1 Desulfobulbaceae bacterium
CTACCAGCGTTGCCCAGAAGGATCTGACGACTGAATATGCCATGGATGTGGAAGGCGTTAAAGACGTTAAAAATGAGATGACAATATCACCTGCCGCAATGAAGACAGGTAACAAAACAATGGCCAAAAAGATGGATACCACGGGCGAAACCATTGATGATGTGTCCATCACCGCCCTGGTCAAAACGACATTGCTCAATCATCGTTCGACAAGCGCCCTCAATACCAAAGTCCATACGGAAGATGGTGTGGTCACGTTGGCGGGCACAACCACGACCGCGGCTGGAAAGGACCTTGCCGGCAAATTCGCGAGCGACGTTCACGGCGTAAAGAAGGTGGTTAACAACATGACCGTCGAGTAAGTCGAATTAAGGACCAACCTTTTTAACAGGAGGACGAATCATGTCAATAGGCACAATCTTACTCATAATTCTCGTATTGGCACTTGTGGGAATGATCCCTGTCTGGCCGCATAGCCAGTCGTGGGGCTATGGACCGAGCGGCGGGGTCGGGCTGATAGTTCTTATCCTTGTAATCCTGGTCGTCTTGGGCAAAATCTAGTCAACTCTTAAAGGGATATCACCAACTACCCATGCATGATTAATAATAACTTGCTTGAACGAGGATGAGGGCTCTGGTTTCAATTGTAAGCACCAGCAAAGCGGCAGGAAAGCCCACTTCCGACTGAGGCGGGACAAAACAGAGTGATTGTCAATGGAAGCTAATACTGTTGCAAAAGACTTCCCTGTTGTTTGCGTGGGCGGTTCGGCCGGTGGCCTTGATGCCTATATCCGGTTACTCAAACATCTGCCGGCCGATATGGGGGTTGCTCTCGTCATCGTTAATCACCTGAGAAGCGTGGCCACCATGCTCCACGAGATTCTCCCGCACTACACGGAGATGCCGGTTGAACTGATCACGGAAAAATTAGAGATCCAGCCCAACCATGTGTTCATCATTCCGGAAAAACGTGATTTGCACGTTCTCGATGGAGAATTCCGTCTCAAGCCGATATCAAAGCCCAGGGGTTGGCCCGACGTGATTACGGTTTTTCTGCGTTCCCTGACGGAGAACTGGGACGGCAAACTCATCGCCGTCATTGTCTCAGGCTATGATGGCGATGGGGCAGCAGCGCTCTGCGGCATAAAAGAAGTGGGTGGCATTACCATTGCCCAGAGGCTCGATACAGCCGGGCAACCGGATATGCCTGAGAGCGCAATAGCAAGTGGCTGTATAGATTTTATTCTTTCGCCTGAGGATATCGCTCAAGAAATCGTCCGAATCGCAGACGCGGTGCCAAGAGCGGAGTGAAAGGAACGTAATGGCATAATCACCGCCTTCTTTTCGAAGCCGGATTGGGGCACAGGGCTCGCCGGCACGATCTTACGCAGATGCCGGCAATGGCCAAGGCAGCGAAGCCGATATCGTAACTGCCGGGTGTCGGCGACGTGCCAACGCTCGAAACCTTAGCCGCAGTCGAGGTGCTGGACTGACTTGCAAAAGGTCCGTTGCGTCATATTATAGGTATAGCATCAGGAGGTCGTGATAGGGTTTATGGCGAAGAAGATTATTTCTTGAAAAAAAACACCATGTCAATCTCCAAGCATATTTTTTTGTTCTTTCTGGTCGTCTCTGTCTTGAGCCTCGGCGTTGGATGTGCGACCTTGCCTGACGTCGCTGAAGTAATTGATAAGGCGCCGACTACCCAGGAGCCACGTCAAATCGTTTCGTCCAAAGGATTGTTGTCTCCACAAAAAAGCAAAGCCATCCTGAACCGGCTGAAGCGATCAGTTGACCTAACGGACATCCTGGAACGTTACGTTGCCGTGGTAGAATCGGTCACCGAAAGCCGGCTGACCAAGGGCAACAAAGTCGCTCTGCTCATTGATGGTCCGGCTACCTATGCCGCGATGTTCGAAGCCATAAGGAATGCCGAAGATCATATCAACCTTGAAACCTTTATCCTCGAAGATGATGAAATTGGACGCAAATTTACTGACCTGCTGTTGCGAAAACAGCAGGAAGGTGTCCAGGTAAATATCATTTATGACAGCGTTGGAAGAAAAAAACGCCCGAATCCTTTTTCAAACGCCTGTGGGACGGGGGAATTCAGGTGGTCAAATTTAGTCCGATAAATCTGCTGAAGTCCCGCGGGGAATGGTTCCTGATAAACCCGGACCACCGCAAGATTTTGATCGTTGATGGTAAAGTCGCGATTATCGGAGGCGTCAACATCAGCAACGTTTATTCGGGCAAGCTTTCCGGCAGGAAAAAAATAAAAGGAGAGCCTCTGCCCTGGCATGATACAGACATTCAAATTGAAGGACCCGCTCTGGCTGAATTCCAAAAACTTTTTCTTGACACGTGGCAGAAGCAGAATTGGCCCAGGCTATCCGAACGGAACTACTACCCACGGATAAAAGAAGATGGGAATGCCCTAGCGGGAGTCGTCGGCAGTACACCGGGCTCCGACAACAGGCTTACGTTTATCGTGTATGTGGCCGCCATTACGTTTGCGGAGCATTCTATTCATCTGACGAACGCCTATTTTATACCCGACGACCAGATACTCGATGCCTTTACTGATGCTGCCAGGCGCGGTGTTGACGTAAAGATTATTCTCCCCGCGACCAGCGATTCTTCGCGGGCCTTAGATGCCGCGCGGTATAATTATTCCGAGCTTTTGCAGGCGGGAGTAAAGGTCTATGAACGCCGCAACGCCTTGCTGCATGCGAAAACCGCGGTCATTGACGGCGTCTGGTCGACGGTCGGCTCGACAAACCTGGACTACAGGAGCCTTTCAAGTAATGACGAGGTGAACGCGGTTGTCCTGAGCCGTGAGTTTGCCCTGGAAATGGAGACTATGTTTGCCATGGACCTTGCCGAATCCGATCAGATTCAATGGGTTACGTAGAAAAAAAGACCTGTATTAGAAAAACTCAAGGAGGCGTTTGGCCATCTATTCGTCAAATGGTTGTGAGATACGACGGTATAGGCAATAATATATGGCCCTCATGAGACGGTTAATCATCCATGCCTGTATTGCCCTTGTTATCTTGGCAACTATTCAGCCCCCGATTTCGACGAATAATCGAAATCGGGATCGATATCGAAATCGCCCACTGCAACGAGAAGACAGCGGAGGGGAAAAGCTCTGGCGTTCGGAAAAAATTCCAAGCGAAAATTCCAAGCAAGATGAAAATGCCGGAAACAGCAAGGATTCGATACCGATAGCGATGGCGATTTCGATACCGATGAATCCAATGTCAACGAACTGAATAGCTCCATCAGAATCCCAGAGACAACCCTAAACCATAGTATTCAACCTTGTTGTTGTAAAACTGGCCGTACGGATCAAATCCTTGGTACCACTCGGCCATGAGGCGCAGGCGACGCTGCCCGGGGTTGGGATGACCGAACTCGAGACCGGCCTTGACACTGGTATCGTTGGCCCAGTCATGCTCCTCCAGGCTCTTCACGTCCACACCGGCAACCGGTCTGCCGTTCCACACAAGCGGCTTGCTGCCGCTATACTCGATCCCCCAGTGGCTGCTTGCCCGTTTGAGATCACTCGGTTCCTTGGCAAGCAGGTACTCGCCGCCGCCGTACACCCGCCATCCCCGCCACTCGCGGGCATAGATGAGATCAATGGCCTCGTAGCTGAGGTTAACGCGTTCCGGTGGGTTGAGGCTCTGGAGAAATTCATCCCCCAGGTGTGAGCTCTGGTGATAAATACGGGAGCGCAACGAATTGTCGCCATAGCGGTAGGTGAGCGGAAAACCGATGGTGTAATCCGCGTTGATGAGGTCGGAAGAAGGGGTGTCGAGATTGAATTGGGCAAAAATGGCGCCTTCCGCACTCAGTTGCAGACCGTCTCCCTCACGGCTACCGAAGAATTTGTAGAGGCCGAATGTCTCTCCGAAGCCGACCGAGGCCCTGGGGTACCGCTCATCCAATGATGAGAAGTGGTTGATGCTGACAAAGAACTGCGGTTGCTTCGGGTCGGCGAGGAGTGGCCGGAACAGATCACCCATTGGAAAGGCTTCCGCTTCGCCGGTTATCCCCAGAATCCTGCTGACCACTCCTGGCTTATCAGCGTGTTCAGGCTTCACCACAATTGTTATCCCCTGCAGTCCTTCGATGGAGCGCAGCTGCTTGTCGGCCGCCTCCCGGCGTATCGGGTCATCTTTAAACAAGGTAATCCTGGCAACCCCGTGCTTAATCTTCAAAACGTAGCTGTCTCTCTCCCAGAGCAGGTCCCGCTCAAGGATGGAAGTAATATAACCGCTCAGAAATCCATCGCCTTCCCTGTCCGCAGCCCCCGCAGGGGGAGATGGGAAGAGGAGCATGAGACAGAGAGAGGCGACGCACAGGCGACCGGTAACATTGAGACAGGTGATTATACGCATCAGCATGGTCATTTCATCCTCAGTTTTTTCACAAATAAGGGGCGTTATTCCATTTTTAAATCAAGATGGAAACAAGAAGGCAAGCGAGCAGCGACGAGACAGTACAGTGAGTACGGCGAGGAGCCGCACAGCGTAGCCGACGAAGTTAACGCTTGATTTGGAAATGGAATTAAACGTCAGACCGATGAATCCTGCGTCCTTCTTCACAGTTCTGGTGTCGAAGTTCAAGTTGCACGTGCAACTCATTCAAGTCGGCCTGCACAGGAACAACGATACCAGCTCTCCGCATTAATAAAGGCAGGACAGTATATATCCTGAGAGTTCTTACGTCCACGCATTTCGGCGCGAAAACAGCATCCCGTGAGCAGAGCAGCGTATTACGTACCACATACCTGCTATCCAGGACATCAAGGAGCCCCCGGGAAAGGGTCATATATAACCACCGATCAAATATAACCCTTTTTATATGGCTGTTCATGACGCTCCAGCGAATCATTTCTCAGCTAATTTTTCCTAAAAATCAGGAGGATAAGTGGCGTGACGCTGTGTGTTGGAAACCTGGCACAAGGATTGCTTTAATAAGTAATAGTGTAACTACTCAGTGCCACAACCGGGGAGGGCTCTATTTTAAAGTAACTTTCCTTGTCTGGGCCTGGCTGCGACGCACCTACAACGGAGGTTCCCCTGCGGTGCAGGGGAACCGGATAACATCGACCCATACCGACCGTTTTTCATAGACGGGCGGTCAGTCTATTTCAGGAGAAAAAATGCTCAATTTCGAGTTCTACAACCCAACCAAAATAATTTTCGGTGCAGAAACGCTCGCGAGATTGGCAGGTCTGGTGCCGGCCAAGGCACGTGTGCTCGTCCTCTATGGTGGTTCCAGTGCCAAGAAAAATGGCACACTCGACGAGGTCAAGATCGCGCTCGGTTCCCGAGTATTTCAGGAGTTCGGCGACATCGAACCTAACCCGAGCTACGAGAGGCTCATGCTGGCCGTTGAGCAGGTCCGTCGCGAAAAACTCGATTTCCTGCTCGCAGTAGGCGGCGGTTCGGTGATCGACGGCACGAAGTTTGTCGCAGCCGCCGTTGGCTTCGATGGCGCTCTATAACGGCAAGGGCCAAACCCGTCAATCCAGGGGCCGAGAGGGATTCGAACCATGAAACACCGCTGACTAGCCATTTCAGATGAGGTACCTACCATGTCCAAAAGCATAACCATCAACCGCAGGATCGTTCTGAACTCTCGTCCTGTCGGAGCACCGATTTCCGACAACTTCCGTCTTGAGGAGAGCGCTGTGCCGGCTCCCTCCTCCGGGCAAGTCCTGTTGCGCACTGTGTACCTGTCGCTTGACCCGTATATGCGTGGCCGCATGAGTGATGCACCGTCCTACGCCGCGCCGGTGGCGGTCGGTGAAGTAATGGTCGGCGGCACAGTCTCACGCGTGGAAGCCTCCCGGCACCCGGACTACCAGCCGGGTGCTCTGGTGCTCGGCTCCAGCGGCTGGCAGGACTATGCCCTCTCCGACGGCAGCGGTCTCACCAGGCTCGATGCGCAAATGTCACACCCCTCGATAGCGCTCGGTGCCCTTGGTATGCCAGGCTTTACGGCCTACATGGGCTTGCTCGACATCGGCCAGCCGAAAACGGGGGATACGGTGGTCGTTGCCGCCGCGAGTGGGGCTGTCGGCTCGGTGGTGGGCCAGATCGCCAGGATCAAAGAATGTCGTGTAGTCGGTATCGCCGGCAGTGCCGATAAGTGCCGCTACGTGGTCGATGAACTGGGCTTCGATGCCTGCGTCAATCACCGCAGTGCCGACTTCCGGCAGCAATTGGCCGCTGCCTGCCCGAAAGGCATCGACGTCTACTTCGAGAGCGTCGGTGGTGCGGTCTTTGCAGCCGTCCTGCCCCTGCTGAACGTCCATGCCCGTATCCCGCTGTGCGGGCTGGTCGCCCACTACAATGATACCGGCCTGCCGCCCGGACCGGACCGCCTGGGGAAACTGACCGGTACGCTGCTCATCAAACGCATCAAGATGCAGGGCTTCATCATCTTTGACGACTACGGTCATCGCTACGGCGAGTTCTTCAGCCAAATGAGTACCTGGCTCAAGGAGGGCAAGGTCAAATTCCGCGAAGACATCGTCGACGGACTTGAGAACGCCCCGCAGGCCTTTATCGGCCTGCTCGAAGGCAAGAACTTCGGCAAGCTGGTCATTCGCGTTGCAGGCGACTAACCCACTCACAAACAGGAGAATAGCCAGCCATGAAAATACTTATGGTTCTGACCTCACACGACAAGCTCGGCAATACCGGCAAAAAAACCGGTTTCTGGCTGGAAGAATTTGCTGCCCCCTACTACATTTTCAAGGACGCAGGCGTGGAAATCACGCTGGCTTCACCGCTTGGTGGCCAGCCGCCGCTCGACCCCAAGAGTGACGATCCGGCTGCCCAGACCGAAGCCACTCGCCGCTTCAAGACAGATGCCGCCGCATGGGCCGTTCTGGCCAGCACGCGCAAGCTGGCCGAGGTTGCCGCTGGCGATTTCGAGGCCGTTTTTTATCCCGGTGGCCATGGGCCTCTATGGGATCTGGCCGAAGATGCGGCCTCCATCGCCCTGATCGAGGCGATGCTGGCGGCGGGCAAACCGGTAGCCGCCGTCTGCCACGCGCCGGGCGTACTGCGCCATCCCAAGAAACCCGACGGCACTCCCGTGGTGCAGGGCAAGGCGGTTACCGGCTTTGCCAACACCGAGGAACAAGCGGTCGGGCTGACCGAGGTCGTGCCCTTCCTGGTTGAGGACATGCTCAAATACAACGGTGGCAGATATTCGAAGCTGGCGGACTGGCAGCCCTATGTCGTGACCGATGGCCTGCTGATCACCGGACAAAACCCTGCGTCCTCCGAGCCGGCTGCCAAAGCACTCTTGGCAAAACTGGCCTGAGCAGACAGCCGTATGAGCCTGCTGAAGAGGTGCCGAAGGCGGCTTCAGGGGCAGATCTCCTCGCTGCACCATCTTTTCGGAGACGCTGGGCTTCGTGTCGACGCAAATCATCGAAAAATCACAATGAGGTATGCCAGGCAGGTGATACTATGACGAATACAGACGACAGACAACACCGCTCGATCCTCCAAAGAATTGCCCATCGGGCGATGCTTGACAGAGGACTTGTGCCGGATTTTTCGCCCCGGGCGATCGCAGAGCTCGGCGGAATCCATGGGCCGGCGACGCGCACTGAGGAATCGACGCGCGATCTCAGGAACCTTCTCTGGTGCTCCATCGACAACGATGATTCGCGTGATCTGGACCAGCTTACCGCAGCCGATGCCCTGCCCAACGGGGCCGCAAAAATTCTTATCGCCATTGCCGACGTTGACGCGGTGGTTAAAAAACAATCGGCGATTGATGATCATGCGCGGCACAACACTACCTCGGTCTACACGGCTGCCGGGATTTTTCCGATGCTGCCCGAGAAACTCTCCACGGATTTCACCTCTCTCAATTATGAATCAGATCGCCTTGCCATTGTTGTTGAAATCGTTCTCGCCGGGGATGGTTCGCTTCAGGGTTCGGATATCTATGGCGCGATAGTCCGTAATCGGGCAAAGCTTGCCTACAACAGCGTTGCCCCTTGGCTCGAAGGTAATGGCCCGATGCCGCCAGGGATCGACACGATCAAAGGTCTCGACGAGAACCTTCGCCTTCAGGACCGCATGGCCCAGAAGCTGAAAGCCCTCCGGCACCTGCACGGTGCGCTTGATCTTGAAACAATAGAGGCACGTCCGGTATTTGACGGAGATAAGCTCAAAGAGTTGAAGGCCGAAAAAAAGAACAGGGCCAAAGAAATTATTGAGGACTTCATGATCGCCGCCAACGGCGTTAGCGCACGATACCTCGCGACCAAAAAGTTTCCGTCGCTGCGGCGGGTGATTAGCGTCCCCAAACGCTGGGATCGGATCATCGAGCTTGCCGCAGAGCGAGGCGGGGTGTTGCCCAAAGAACCTGACCCAGAGGCCCTGGAGCAATTCCTGGTATCGGCGAAGGTCGCTGATCCTCTCCACTTTCCCGATCTCTCACTCAGCGTCATCAAACTCCTGGGTTCGGGTGAATACGCCGTCCAACTTCCGGGAGGCAGTGCCTCCGGCCACTTCGGTCTGGCGGTCAAGGACTATACGCACTCCACCGCCCCGAACCGCCGCTATCCCGATCTCATTACCCAACGCTTGCTCAAAGCTGCAATGGCAGGAGCCTCCCTGCCCTACGAGAACGACGAATTGGCAGCGCTTGCCAAGCACTGCACCGAAGAGGAAGACGCCGTGAAAAAAGTTGAGCGGCAGGTCACCAAATCCGCCGCAGCATTGCTGTTGGAATCGAGGGTCGGAGAGCAGTTCGAGGCCATCGTCACCGGCGCATCCGGCAAAGGCACATGGGTCCGTCTTGTGTCTCCGCCCATTGAAGGCAGACTAGAGAGCGGTTTTGAAGGTATGGATGTTGGCCGCGGGCTCCGCGTGCAACTGGTCAGCACGGATGTGGAACGCGGATTTATCGACTTTAAGAGAGTGTCGTAAGGAAGGCGTATCGCAGTATCCGATGATGAAAAAGGAACAAGAAACGACAGCTGAGCCCTACAACGCACCGCAGCACCATCCCCGGGCCAAGCAGGCGGGAGACAGTCCCTCCAGCGCGCATTCCAGCCTGCCCTGGCGGTTGTTGGGGCGGTTTTTGGCGACCACTGTGCTTGCCAGTTTTGTTTTGCACGACATCTGGGAAATGGTCCAGATGCCCGCCTATGCTCAAACGGCGGGACAGCCCTGGTTGAGTACGCTCGGGCTTTGTACGAGGGCGGCGGGAGGCGATGTGGCAATCGTCTTGGGAATTTACGCGGCGGGTGCGCTGGCCGCAGGCGATCCGGGCTGGGGCTTGCGCGGCCGCTGGAACATCTACGCCACGACGGCACTTATGGGGCTGGCGTATGCGGCGCTGGTGGAACATGCGGCACTGGCCGCCGGGCGCTGGTCCTACACGGAGCACATGCCGGTGGTGTCCGTGCTTGGCGCCGGCCTGTGGCCACTCCTGCAAATGGCACTGCTGCCTCCGCTCACGTTCGTGTTTGCCCGGTGGTGGGTCGGTCGCAGCGCAACCAGAGGAGCTTTATGATGCATACAAACAGATGAATGAGTGGCGGGAGACGAATGCGGTTCAGTCTCCCGCGTCGGGAACAAAACCCCAACCGCAGAAGGAGAATGAATATCAATGAAGAAACACATAGTCATAATCGGACTGCTGGGCCTGGCACTCGGCGTCTGGCGGTTGCCGATTGTATCGGCAGCGGAGGGTGTTGTTTATACCGCCAATGAGGGTGGAAACTCCATCAGTGAAATTGATGCGGACACCGGGCAGGCCAAAAATATTGTCACGCGTATTATGCCGCATAATGTCCAGGTTTCGCGCGATGGACGGCTGTTGTTCGCCGTCGGTCCGGTCGCCGATATGACTGCGAATCAGCCTTCAATGAAGATGACGGATGGCCACAAGATGGCCCCAGGCAGGCTTTTGATAATTGACACCAAGACGCTTGCGATCGAGAGCGCGGCGGATATAGAAATAGGTCGTCATCCTGCACATGTCATCGTTGATGCACTGGGCAAGCTGGCTTATGCGACTAACTCCGAGGATAACAATGTCCTCGTCATTGATGTAGCGCAGAAGAAAGTTGTTGGCACGATCAAGACCGGCAAATTTCCACATGGTCTACGCATGAGCCCGAACGGACGGGAAATATATGTCGCCAACGTCGATGATAACAGCGTCTCGGTAATAGACGTTGTCCAATCTCAAGAGGCGATACGCATAGCAGTCGGCAAAGCACCCGTTCAGGTCAGCTTCACACCGGATGGTGGTCGGGTCTATGTCTCCCTGCGAGATGAGAACAAGGTCGCCGTGATCGACACGGTCCAGCGCAAGAAGATCGCTGCTATTGCGGTAGGCCGCAATCCAATTCAGGTCTTTATCACGCCGGACGGGCATTACGTCTATGTCGCAAATCAGGGTACGGAAGCCGAGCCGGACAATTCCGTGTCGGTGATTGATACAACCAAGAACGACGTCGTTGCAACTATCAAGACTGGAAAAGGCGCGCACGGTGTCGTGGTCAGCGATGACGGAAACCGCGTTTTTATCACCAACATTCAGGATGATACCGTGTCAGTGATAGATACGGCGACGCAAAAAGTGATCAATACGTTCAAGGTTGGCAAGGCACCAAACGGAATAACATTCAGGAGTGCGAGTCGTTGAGACAGAGAACGCGCAGTCCAGTGAAAAGGGAATAGGCTTCTGTGGTCTCGGTGAAACCGAGTGTTTGATCCGCTAATGCGCCTGTACGCTTTGGGCAATATTGATCTGGTCAGGCTGGCATGAAGGGAATGATGGGAGATATGATAGTGTGCCATAAAATGAAAATCAGAGATGATGCATGGTTTGATGGAACAGAGCATCGAATTTCATCACCGTGGGGGTGGTGAGGGCGTCTGGTGCGTGGTCGCGCCTGAGCTAAGCCGTTGTAAAAAAATAACATAGCCAGATAAATGCCAAACATGGCATAAGGAGCTGTAACGAAAATGGAATATATGGCCAGGTTATTTCGTAACAGTTCCTAAGTCAGCTGCTCCCCCGCTCTTTGCCAGGTAAACCGATCATGACCGACAACAATACAAAGGAGGGGCAGATGAAATAAGGAAAGGAGTGTGTCCTGTGTCCACTGTGAAGGCCTTTTTTCTTGAGGTGAATTGGCTGCTTGATGCGGTTATCCGAGAGTCAGAGGCTTAAAACCGAGTTTGGGATTATTGAACAGGAGATAGTTTATGAAAAAGCAAATTAGAGGTTTTGGTAGCATTTTACTCGTTCTTTCAGCTATTAGCGTCTTCTTTTTTTCTGGATTTACGCAAGCGGCAGAAATGGGAAAAAACATGATGGATGGCCAAAAGAGGATGATGGATAGTTCAAAGATGATGATGGACGGCCAGAAGATGATGATGGACGATATGATGAAGAAGGGAATGATGAGACCTGGTGATATGATGCCGGGTGACAAAATGATGATGGACGGACAGAAGATGATGATGGACGGCCAAAATATGATGTCGGGCGATAAAATGATGGATGGCAAGAAGATGATGATGGATGGTTCAAAGATGATGATGGACGGCCAGAAGATGATGATGGACGATATGATGAAGAAGGGAATGATGAGACCTGGTGATGTGATGCCGGGTGACAAAATGATGATGGACGGCAAGAAGATGATGATGGATGGCCAAAATATGATGAAGTGATAATCTTTCTTTCCGCCCCTCCCATATAGAAACAGAAACCGGGGTCCGGTCACATGAGCCGGACCCTCACCCGAGGTGATTCATGTAGGGGGCTACACCCAACTTAGCTGATTTTTAAACTGTTCATGAAAACAACTTGTTACACCAATTTGACGCTGGCTAATTCGGCGTTGGCCGCCGGGCGCTGGTCCTACACGGAGCATATGCCGGTGGTGCCCGTGCTTGGCGCCAGCCTGTGGCCACTCCTGCAAATGACACTGCTGCCTCCGCTCACGTTCGTGTTTGCCCGGTGGTGGGCCGGTCGCAGCGCAACCAAAGGAGCTTGATGATGATGCATTCAAACGGATGGATGGGTGGCGTGATGGGCGGAGGGATGTGGATTTGGACAGTGCTCGGGGTGCTGGTGGTGGTCCTGCTGTTTGTCGTTATCAATAAACTATCCAAATAATAATCGGGCCTTCACGACCCGCCTGTGAAGTGAAATTTTACCCATGAAAGGAAGACGTATGCTGATCAAATTAGCCACTGATAAAACCGTGAGTGAGGCTGCTACTGCCTTACAGGCTGCCGTTCAGGCCAATCGCTTTGGCGTCATGCAGGTCCATAACCTGAAAGAGACCATGGCCAAGAAGGGCGTGGAGTTCGCCCGTGAATGCCTGATCGTCGAGGTCTGTCAGCCGCAACAGGCCAAGAAGGTGCTCGATGAAAACATGGGCGTCTCTACCGCACTGCCCTGCCGGATCTCCATTTACGAGGAGGGCGGTAAAACCATTCTGGCTACTTTAAAGCCAACCGTTCTTCTGGCGATGTTCAACGCGCCGCAACTGGCACGGGTGGCGCAGGAAGTGGAGGACACAATTGTGAAAATCATGAAGGAGGCGGCCTCAGGTTGATTGGCTGGCCTTTGAACTCCCCGATGACTCGGTTACGTCATAATTGCGCCCAGCTGTCCAGATCGCAATCACGCCCTGCCGAGCCAGCCCAATGAAGGAGATTTCATATGACCAAAGACTCTGTTTTTGCGGCATGACGGTGGACGAAGCGCTGGCTGCAATTTGCACTCACCACGCCGGTAGCCATGACGGTTCGGCCCTTCGGGAAATCCGGATGCAGGGCGGCAAGCGATTCAATCATCTGATATTCGCAAATGAAACAGCAATACTGGCCTCAAGGAAAAATCCATTTTCATCTTTAAGTTGCCCTTAGCATCTGCCACCCGTGACAGCAGAGAGGCCGGGAAAAGGTTAAATATGGCCACAGGTTAAATATGACCTTTTTTGTTTGGCTGCTGATGACGCCCCCGCAATTTTATTTTCAGCTAATTATTCATAAAAATCAGAATGATGGATGACGTGACGCGGAGCGTTAGAAACTTGGCACAAGGATTGCTTCATCAAGATGGAGTGAGGGGAGACATTGGGAATAGTGCGTGAAATCTTACCCTGTCTGTTATCTGAAAAAAAGGCATCGCCCGGAAAAAGTATTTCCGGAACAAAGATATTCACAACAAAAAAAGGGAGTGAAATCACCATGAAAAAACCAATGCTTAGCTTAGCACTGATAGCAACTGTGGCCTCTTCGTTTTTCATCAATGTCTCTCTGTTTGCATCCGAGACGGATGACCGCATCGTATCATCTGCCAAAGAGTCTTATGTGTTCAAGACCTACCTCAAGGACGATGACATTAAAATGCAGTCCAAGGATGGTGTTGTCACCTTGACCGGGACTGTTGCCGATGCATCCCACAAATCATTGGCCCAGGAGACTGTTGCCAGCCTGCCCGGAGTTACAGGCGTGGACAACAAGTTGGCGGAAAAAGGTGAAGCCCCTGCTGCAAACACGGATGCATGGCTCGTTAACAAGGTGCAATCGACACTGTTGTTCCATCGGAACGTGAATGCCACCGAAACTGAGGTTATCGCCAAAGATGGCATCGTCACCTTGCGTGGCGAAGCTGCCAGCGCAGCCCAAAAGGATCTGGCAACCGCATACACCAAGGATGTGGACGGTGTCAAAGAAGTTAAAAATGAGATGACAGTGCCGGCTGCCGCAATAACGCCAGGAGAAAAAACGATGGGCCAAAAGATGGACGTCGTCGGCGAAAAGATGGGGACGATGGACGAAAAGCTGGGGACGATAGGCGAAAAGCTGGGCGCCATGGGCGAAAAGATTGATGATGCGTCCGTCACTGCCCTGGCCAAGACGACGTTGCTGTATCATCGCTCGACGAGCGCCCTCAACACCACTGTCGAGACGAAAAACGGCGTGGTCAAGTTGGGGGGCAAAGCCAGGAACGAGGCTGAAAAAGATCTGGCCACCAAATTTGTGAGCGACGTTTACGGCGTAAAGAAGGTGATCAACAACATGACCGTCGAGGGGATGGAGTCCAAGACCAACTAGAATTGCCGGCTGGTTGCCGGCTGTACGGAGGACAAAAATCGGCAAACCGCCGGGAGGTTTATCGATGATTCTGTCATTACCTCCGAGGTTGAGGCAGAAATGTTGAATGATCCGATGCTCAAGATTATTCGGATCGATTCGAATCTTTCAGAGGAGTCGTGCTCTTGAGTGGTTTCGGGGATTCCTCTCAGGCCTCCGGCAGGGCTGTGAAAATAGCGAACTCAGTAAATGGGGGCAACGCTGTTAAAAACAGCATTGTCGTGAAATGAACCGGCTGACGCCAGCCTATTCTGGATTGCACATCAATTTTGACGGGAGGATAAATCATGCCAATTGGAACGATCTTACTCATAATTCTGGTATTGGCGCTTTTGGGAATAATCCCCATCTGGCCGCATAGCCGGTCGTGGGGCTACGGCCCCAGCGGCGGGGTCGGGCTGATAGTGCTTATCCTTGTGATCCTGCTCTTATTGGGCAGAATCTAGTCAACTTTTAAAAATCTCACGCCAGCCGTCCGTGAAATTCAAAAAAGGCTGGCGCAGATCCGAAGATCGACTACGATGAACACATAACAGCGCTATGGTAGCGCCGTTATAAGGCAAAAAAATCAACCTGAGGAGATTGTATAACATGGCATTTACACAAGATAATTACAAAACAATGAGTAGGGAAATGCAGCACCTCATGGACCATGCCCATGCGCTCGTGAATGCTACATCCGGAGAGGTGGACGACCGGATTAAATTAGCCAGAGCTGCCCTGAAGGAACGTCTGGATTCAGCCAAGGTCGAGTACGGTGATCTTGAAGATCAGCTCCTGGTCAAGGTCCAGGCCGCTGACGAGTTCATTCACGTAAAACCATACTATGCCATCGGCGGCACCTTCATCGCCGGCCTGTTCCTGGGCTGGTTCATGTCCAGGAAATAGTATGAACAGACTGCCGATGATCATTTCCGGGTTCTCAGGGGTTGCCGGCCGCTTCGGCGGGTTAGCCAGCCAAATCCTTCAGGATCGTTTGGAACTCCTGGCTTTGGAGCTGCGCGAGGCTAAGATCTGTCTCGTTCAGGCATTGCTCCTGGCCTGCATGGCCGTGATTTTTTCCCTGCTCGGACTCCTGTTGCTGATTCTGGCCGGCTTGTACGTTTTACCCCCCGAATGGAGGCTTTACGGGCTGGCTGTCGCGGCAATGGCCAGTATGCTGGCAGGGGCGGTAGTCTTTATCGTCCTGAGCCGGCACCTGGCACGAAAGCCATTGGCCTTTGAACAGACTTTGGCCGAACTGAAAAAGGACACCACATGTTTCTCGACCAAGAACTAAAAAACATCCAGGAGGCCAAGGACCGTTTGGCTATATGTTGTGACCTGCGCCGCCGTCTGGTCCATATCGAGGTCCAGGATATCAATTTCGGGGTGCGTCGCTCTCTTTCGAATCTGACCTTGGGGTTGGCCGTGGCCGAACAGATTTTTGGCTTTCTACGTGGGCGCAAAGCCAGCCGCCGCTAGCGCTTGGTTCGCAGTTGCTGCCGATCATTGGCGCTGTTGCGCTCGTGGGTGGCGTCGTGCTGCTGGTCGTGGGAAACAGGAAGGGCTAAGGGTCAACAAAACATTGATGTATAGAGGCCGGTAATAAAATGAAAAAATTACTCTTTGGCGCATTGCTTTTGGCGGTGGTAGTTGTATTTCCTCTGCCAACGATGGCCAGGACAAGGGTGGATGTTGACATCCACATTTCTCTGCCTCCACCCATTGTCTATGCCGAACCACCGGAGCTGATAGTGCTGCCTGAGACCTATGTCTACGTCGTCCCTGACGTAGACACGGACATCTTCTTCTATGAGGGGTGGTGGTGGCGTCCGTGGGAAGGGCGCTGGTATCGCTCGCGAGACTATAGTTCAGATTGGGAATACTATCGAGACGTGCCATCGTTTTACAGAGATATACCCTCAGGCTGGCGGGATGACTACAGGGAACATCGTTGGCGAGGGCATGAATGGAATGTTCAACGAATATCTCACCAACAAGTTCAGCGGAACTGGGATGGCTGGGAAAGAGACAGGTATTGGGAGAAGCAACAGACTTGGGGTGTCCAAGGTTTGCAACTGCGAAGGAGATCAGGGGCAGATGTCAACATCAGCATTTCTCTGCCTCCCCCCATCGAATTTCGCGAACCACCGGAGCTGATAGTGCTGCCTGAGACCTATGTCTACGTCGTCCCTGAAGTCGAAGTGGACATCTTCTTCTATGAGGGTTGGTGGTGGCGTCCGTGGGAAGGACGCTGGTATCGCTCGCGGAGCTATAATTCAGGTTGGAGCCACTATCAAAACGTGCCCTCTTTTTATGTAGAGATACCCTCAGGTTGGCGGAATGACTATAGGGAGCATCGCTGGAGAGGGCAGCAATGGAACATTCATCGGATACCTCAACAGCAGGTTCAACAGAACTGGAGAGGCTGGCACAAGAACAGGCATTGGGAGAAGCAACAAACCTGGGGTGTCCAGGATTTGCAGCTGCGAACGCGATCGCAACGACCGTTTCAAGAGGTGCAACCGCGGCAGTCTCAACCGCAGTATAAAAAGGTCAAACCACAGCAGCAGTATAAAAAGGCTAAGCCACAGCACTCACAGAAACATCAGGGAAACCATGGCAAAGGGAAAGGAAAAAACAAGGATTAAAGGGAGGGCGACAAAAGGTCCAGCCGACGAGAAACGAGGCTTGTCTCCGGTAAAAGGGGGCGCGACGCCCATCAATACCAACGATGATCTGGTATTCTGCCGGTGATAAACGTTTTCGCAGTGTTGGCCGGTCTTACCCAGGGGCGGAGAATCACGGAGTCAACAGAATAACATAACCCAGATTGACACTCTAAAGGCAGGGTCAAATGAAAACAACCACACTAATTGCTATCATGCTCATTGCTCTAGGGCTTGTGGCCTTTGGCTATCAAGGGTTCACCTACACGACCAGAGAAAATGTCGTCGATGTCGGTCCATTGAAAGTGACGGCGGAGACCACCAAAACATTTCCGTTGCCGCCGATCGTTGGCGCTATTGCGCTCGTGGGTGGCATCGTGCTGCTGGTCGTGGGAAGGAAAAACGACTGAACAGATCAGTGAGATAGACTGAAGGTGAAAAGCTGAAGATCAATAAACGAGGGATCAAGAAATCAAATGAAGGTCATAATCAGAACAATCATGAACGCGCTTCCGGAAAAGCAGAAAGAGGTTTTACTCACGCTTCTTTCATTGATTGACTCGCCTGGAAAGGAGAGGGGTTGTCTGAGCTATGGTATCTTCGGTGATATCGAAGACGAGAATGTTTTCACCCTGATTTCGGAATGGGAGACCCGCCAACATCTGGACCAGCATATGAGGTCCGGCAAATTCAGCGTTCTGCTTGGCACAAAGAGCCTCTTGTGCGAACCATTGAAAATTCAAATCTTTACGGTTTCAGATTCGGAAGGTATGGCGTCTGTTCATTCCGTAAGAAAAAAAGGGAAAAATATTTCCCGGATGAATACGGAAATGAGCTTGCGGATATGAACATTCTCCTTCTCCGGCCATCAGTGCCGTAAAATAGGTGGACTTTATATTCATTAAACCGGGCGATATAGTTTCGAGACCATATCTAAAAAGGTTGTAAGTGGAAAGGAGAAATCAATGAGAGCAAAAGCAGGTTTGTGGATAGATCATCAGAAGGCTGTGATCGTTGTTGTTACAGGCAAAGGGGAAGAAACACAACTGATACTCTCACAGGTTGAAAAACAGCTTCGTCGTTCAGGCGATTCACCCCTTAAGGGTCCGTATGAAGCTCAGCTCGTTCCGGCCGATGACAGCCAAGGGGCAGGGTTGATGGGAACTCTCAATATTGTACTACGATGAGGTGATTGCCAGTATTCGCGAGACAGAGTCCATTCTGATATTTGGCCCTGGTGAGGCCAAGGGTGAGCTGAAAAAACGGATCGAGAAGGGCACACTGAACGGACGTATCGTCGGCGTTGAAACAGCCGACAAGATGACCGATCAGCAGGTTGCGACGAAAGTCAGGCGGTACTTTCAGGAAAATATTTAAAGAAACTATTGAATTGCCATGTCAAAATGTTATAGCATTAACTTGGCTTCTTGAATGAAATCGTGATTGTAACTTCGGGAGCGAACCGTGAATGTGCTCTTTGTGTATTGGGGAGGTGAAAGCATTGAGAGACATTGCCAGAAAGAGTGTATTGTTGAGGGCATAACGGTTCAAGCCTGGGAATGGATCTGAAAAAAGGATAGGCACGATTGCCTTATCAGGAGCGCGGCAAACGATTCAAGTTAAAGCAAACAACACATGGAGAGAGAGAAGATGGGAAAGAAACTGTTTTTGTTATTAGGAGTGTGTCTGGTTATGACGTGTGCGTCGTCTGCCTTTGCAGCCGTATCGCTCAAACGTTTGGGCGATCATCCCTTTAATCAACCGGCCATGACCTCCGAGGCAGACCTTCGGGCTATGGTCGAAAAAGAAAGTGTTGATATACAGGCAGGCTTTACCAAAGCGGGTAATCCGGAGCTGTATCCGGAGTTTGTTGCCCAGTTTCCGGCGGCAAAAATTGAGTCTGTCCAAGTTGCTCCAGGGGAACGATTTAATTGGATGCTCTTCCGGAAAAACGGTAAAGGTCAGGTCAGGACTGTCAAGGATGTGACCTGGAATGGCGAAGCTGCTTTTGATGCCTACAGATTCTATATTGATATGGATGGACAGCGTTATGAGTTCATTGTCCCCACTGCCTGCGGCAATCTGAGTTTGAAGACTTTCGAGGCTGTTCAGGCGTCGGCCAGTCCGGTTAATCAGGATCCGGTCTGCAATATGAAACTGTCGAATTCAGAGATCAAGTGCGGCCAGGTAGTCACTGTTGACGCAACGGGATCCACAGATTCTGATGGCACCATTTCCGAGGTGGTATTCCAACTGCTGGATGCCTCCAATGCGGTCGTGGTCGAGAAAAGGGACAACGAAGCCCCGTTTGTCCAGGAATTGACAGTTCCCTGCGGTTCCCCCCAGTACACTGTCAAGACTGTGGTGATCGACAACACGGGCGCCCAGTCAAGCCCTGCCGATTGTACTCAGACTGTAACGGTTGCTCAGCGTAAGGGTGGACCAGTGGTCGATGTCGGATATGCTCATCAGTTCGATCCGGCCAACTACGTCTTTGCCCGCGTTGGTTATGAGTTTCCGCTGACTGAAAAACTCTACGCCATGGGTCTTGTCGGTGGTTTTGTCCGTTTTGAAGGTGATGATGGTGACGACAGCGCCTTCACGGCTGATGCCCTGTTGAATTACTACTTCAACGAGAAGATGTTTGTGGGTGGTGGGGTCGGGCTCTGGGCAGGGGACGATGATACTGAGGTTGATTTGATCCTCAATATGGGATATCTTGTCTATGAAAAACCGGATGTAATGAAGACTTCAGTCTTTGTTGAAGGCCGTTGCGAAGCTGATGAGCTGATTTCCAGTAATGCGAGTCGCCTTGGCGCAGGGTTGCGCTTCCAGTTTTAGACAACAGGAAAAAACAGTAAGAGAAGTATCTCAATGATGGCCTATCCAGCTTGCACTGGATAGGCCATTCTTTTTTATGCTGATTATTGAGGGATGTCGGCGGCGATACGTACTGCCGATGCATCGAGGGATTGTCGATGCTCGCACTGCATCATCCGGGCCTGGGTAATAATCGACAAGAAATGGACCATGCCAATCAGAGACTGAAAAATCGCTGGACAGGCAGCAGGCAATTGAACGCAAGTGGCTCAACAGACATTCGGTTAGAAAGCCCAAGGCTTCTCCTCCGGATGGACATCAAGCAGGAGATGAATACATAGTTGTTCTTTGGTATCGGAGGCCGTTATGACAGCACGAAAAAAAATCAAAGCGAAGGCCTCGGAAGCAACACCTGATGCCAAGATAATCGCGGTGCAGGAAATCGCCGGGACTACCGCCGAGAGGCCCGAAACGGCTGAAAAACCCGCTGCCGGCTTTCCCATCGTCGGCATCGGTGCTTCGGCCGGCATGACGGTGCAGGCCAACTGCACCTACATTATCCCGCCGGGCCGCGACATGGCCTTTCTGAACGGTAC
>JANOIV010000164.1:0-14992 GCA_031407875.1 Desulfobulbaceae bacterium
CCTTCGTTGTAGGTTTTTGGCAGGCCCTCGACATACTATGTGTATAGTCGAGAACCTACCAAAAACTCTACGCCTTGTATATCGAACTTTTTATCTAGCCATCTGTGATCTTTGTGGCGACTTTTTACGAGTTTATCAAAGTTGGCATCATCATATCCGGACGGAACCTATGAAAAAAGCGCTGGTCGTCGACAATAATCCCGTAGTACTCAGGGCAGTATCCTCTATCCTCGAACAGGAAGGCTGTGAGGTGCAGACTGCGATCAACGGTCTGCATGCCCTGGAGGTCATGGAAGGATTTACCCCGGATCTGGTCTTCACAGATCTGGTCATGCCTCTTGTCGGGGGGGAGCAACTGTGCAGGATCATTCGCAGCACGCCAAAACTTACCCATGTCTTTCTCGTCATTCTCTCGGCGATCATTCTTGAGGAAAAAGAGCAGATCCTGCAGGAGATCAACTACGATCTCTGCATCGCCAAAAGCAACCTCAAGGATATGCGGGAGAATATCCATCAGGCGCTCCTGACTTTCAAAAGCCGGAAACAGATCCTGGACGGGAAGACAGGACAGCCCGAAAAACGCATTTCGGCGGGCCTCAGGGCTTCCTCTATAGCACTCGAATTACTCTCGGAAAGAAGGCATCTATCCGAGATAGTCGACAACCTGAGTGAGGGAATTCTTGAGCTCAACCGGCAGGGAAAAATCGTCTCCGTGAATAAAACCGCCGTGTCAATTCTGGGAATCTGCAGGGAAGAGGTGATTGGCAGTTCTTTTATGAACCTGCCATGGGGAGAACATACGACCGAGATAGAATCCTGGCTGAAAACACAACTGACGGGAGGTGGCATGGGACGTCTGGAACTCCAGGAAACGGCGCCTCTGCGGATGAACAACAGGATTCTCATCGTCACATTCATCCCGATCAAGGAAGAGGCGACCATCTTTGCGGTCTGCATCTTTCGGGATATCACCCGACAATATCTTGCCGAAGAACATAAACGTGAGCTCGATGAAGCCGTCCAGCTGATTAAACAGATGGGTGCCATGAGTTGCATGGCCGGTGGATTCGCCCATGATTTCAATAACCTTCTGACAGTGATCTGCGGCAACCTCGATATCCTCATGCATACCGACGACAATAAAACGGAGATGGATAATCGCAAGGTTCTTGAGCATGCCAAGAGTGCGGCCGTTGTTGCCGTTGATCTGGTGAAAAAAATCTCTTGTTTTTCCACCTTCGGCATTATCAGCAGAGAAGATGTGCACGTCGGCGAGGTCGTCAGAAAGGCGGTTGACGACTATTTCAAAGAGCATGGCGGCGTCTATGATCTTGTCCTGACAGGAAATGAGAGCTGTGTGCATATAGACCCCTTGCAGATTCAGGCGGCCCTCTGCAATGTCCTGCAGAATGCCGTAGAGGCCTCGACTGACAGAGAAATACAGGTGCTGGTGCGGGATGAGGATTTTGCCGCGCCGACGATCATCTCAGGGCAGTATGTTCCGGCCGGCCGGTATTCCCGGGTGGATGTACGGGATAGAGGAAAGGGGATCGAGAGAGAGGATATTCTGAAAATCTTTGATCCTTACTATTCGACGAAACAGCGCGGAACTACCAAAGGCATGGGCCTCGGACTGGCGATTGTCTATACCACTCTGAGAAATCATGGCGGTTACGTCATTGCCACCTCAGAGCCGGGTCAAGGCACCACAGTTTCCCTTTTTCTGCCTGTTTTTAGTACGGCCGGCATAACCGGCAGGGGTCGGGACAGCACACGGATTAAAAACTGCCATGTGCTGCTGGTTGAGGGGGACGAACAGTTGCGTGAGATCGGTCGAATAATGCTCGAATATCTCGGCTATTCGGCCAGCGTTGCGGCGGATGTCAAAGAGGCCGGCCGTATCGTTCAGGAGGGTCGGGAAGGGCAGGGAGATAGGGTAGCCATTGTCATCCTGGATTTGTCGGGCATTGGCGATGGAGACGATATGGCAATCTGCCGTTCTCTGCATGCCGTCGATTCCGAGGTGAAGATTGTCGCTGCCAGTACCTCAATCCTTGATCCGGTTATGGAGAATTGCCGGAAATTCGGCTGCGTCAATACCCTGCCCAAACCCTATACCATGGACAGCCTCAATCATATCCTGGCCGCTTTGCAGGCCTGACGGCAGTTTTGCAGGTGGTAATGAGTGGAAGTGAAGTTCAGGAGAGCTGGCGGATGGCCTGCCAGTGCTGTTCGAGTTTTTTGGCCGAGACGGGAATCCTGGTCTTGATCTCCTGCGAAAAAAGGGAGATGCGATACTCTTCGATCAGGGTCCTGTAACCCTCGATCAGGGTCTGTAGCTCTTCTGATCGTACGTCCTTTTTGGCACTGATCCGTGCCATATTTTCAAGATGGGGCCTGATCTGGGCCTCTTTTGCCAAATCTTTTGCGGGATTGGCGTGCAATCTCTCCAGCCGGATGGCGAGGCTACGCAGGTATCTATCGCAATCATCGAGTCTTGCATATTGGCCATTTTCAAGAAAATCAGCGGGTAAAACAGCTAAGATGAGCAGGTGAAACTCGGCCTGCCGCTCTCTGGTGAAGAGGCGTTTTGAGCGGTCGAGTTCAACCAGTCGCTGCAATTGTTCGAGAACCTCTCTTCGTCTGCGCAGCAGAGCCATGACCCTGCTGCATATTTCCTGTCCCTTGCGATATAATCCTTCGCTTTTCACCTGCGCCACAACCCTGAGAAAGTGTTCCCGTGGGTCGATTTCGCCGCCGAGAGGAGCAAAGATGGTCCTGAGTATGAAGGCGAGCAGTGCCGCCACGGCCTGTTTCTGGGTCCGGGTCTTGTCAAGAAGCCAGAGGCTGGAGGGGCCGGAGAGGGTTGTGCTGCAGAAATTCTTCAGTGACTTATACTGCTCGGTAAACTGCAGACGATAGAGAACCAGCATGCCATTGTTATTGTGCATCCTGGCAACCTGGAGATCCCTCTCAAAGAAGATACTGAGCCCATTGTCTCCTGCCGGCCGCAGAGCGGGGTAGAGATATCCGGCGATGTTCTGTGCCGGTGTCCGGAGAACGATGGCCGGGGGCAGGCCGTCAAAATCCCAATCCGTAAAGGTCTTGGCCTGCCAACCCTCGATGATATCCTGGTCATGGGGGCTCACCCGTGCCGTTTCATCCTGTGGTAATTTCGAGGAAGCGGACAAGAGGGCCTGGAGGTCACGGCCGCAGGCGATTTCCCGGCCGGCAATATCTACGAGCGAGAACCGGGCCCGGAGATGGTCGGGGAGCTGGGTCGGCCATTCCGAGCGGCGGACTGTGACCCGGAAGAGTTTTGAGATGGATGATTCAAGGGCCTGGAAGTAGGACCCAGTTTTCTGGCGCAGGTCGTCAAGTATCGTATCAACCGCCGAGTTGAGGGGCACCAGACGTTTGCGCAGGTTTTTCGGCAGGCCTTTCAGGAGGAGGGTCGTTTTTTCCGGCAACAGACCCGGCACGAGCCATTCAAAGATCTGGGGAGAGAGGGTCTTGGCCAGATCAAGTGGAATTTGTACGGTGATACCATCATTATCGGCACCTGGGGCAAAGTGGTAGGAGAGGGGCAGTTGCAGAGAGCCGACGGTGAGAAATGGTGGAAAATCGGCCAACTCCTGACCTTCGGGTCGACGGTTGATGATATCTTCTTCCGTCATCATGAGCAAGGACTGATCCTTTCGTGATTTGAGGAATGTGTTCAAGGAGCTGCGGTCAAAAACATCACTTGGCAGTCGGGCCGCATAAAACTGCTGCAGGGAGGTATCATCACAGAGGATATCGCGTTTGCGCAGACGGTGCTCGGCGTCACGCCAAGCCTGTACCAATTGCCTGTTATGGTGGAGAAAGGGATACTCGCCTGCGATCTCGCCCTGTAAAAGGGCCGCCTCGATAAAAATCTCCTGGGACTCCTGGTGATTTTTGGGGCTTCGCCTGGCGAAATCGACCATTCGCCCGGCGAGTATCGGCAGGCCAAAGAGAGAGACCTTTTCCTCGGCCACGACCCTGCCGGTCTTTTTCTGCCAGTGCGGATTGGTCCAGGCATACCTGCACAGCGACCCACCCAGTTCCTCAAGCCACTCCGGTTCTATGGTGGCGACAGTCAGGGCATAGAGCCTGCTGGTCTCGAGAAATGAAGCGGCGATGATCCACTGACCGCCTTTCAAAAACTGGTGCGAGCCCGGAAAAATCATCAGTTCACGACTGCCTGCACCGAGATAGAGTTTATCCTTTTTCTTCATGGCGATATTGCGCAGAAATCCCGAGGTCAGGGATTTGTGGATGTTTTCGTAGGGGGCCTCAACGCTGTTCTCGGCAAATCCGCCATGCAGGTCAAGGATCCGGCTGAGCTGCTCATGCAGATCGAGCCATTCCCGCATCCGTTGAAACGAGAGAAAATGGCTGGCGCAGAATTTTTTCAGGCGCGACCATGATTTCACCTTGTCCTGGACCTGATGGAAGTGGTTCCAGATGTTGAGCAGGACGAGAAAATCCGAGTGGGGATGGGCAAAGAGTTTGTGGGCCGCATCGGCCTCTTTTTCCCGCTCTGCCGGTCGGATACGCGGATCCTGGATGGCCAGGGCCGTGGCGATGATCTTTATCTCGTGCAGGCAGTTGTTGCCCTTGGCCTCAAGGATGATTCGGGAGATGCAGGGATCGATCGGCAATCCGGCCATGATCTTGCCGTAGGCGGTCAGGTGATGCCTGTCGCTGAGAGCCCCCAGTTCCCGTAACAGGGCATAGCCGTCCCGGATGGCATTGCGGTGCGGTGGATCAATGAAGGGGAATTGAGCCGGATCGCCGAGCCCCAGCGAGATCATCTGCAGGATGACCTCGGCAAGATTTGCGCGCTGGATCTCCGGCAGGGTGAAATCCGGTCGTCCCTTATAATCATCCTCAGAGTAGAGCCTGACACAGATACCGGGGCCGGTGCGGCCACACCTACCTTTTCGCTGATCGCAGTTGGCCTTGGAGATCCGGCCTATCGGCAGGCTGATGGTCTTGGCCCGGGCATTATAGCTCGAGATCCGTGAAAGACCGGTGTCAACGACATAGCGGATACCGGGGACCGTGATCGAGGTCTCGGCCACATTGGTGGCAACGACAATCTTCGGCTGTCTGAAAGACTGGAAAATCCTTTTCTGATCGGCGGCCTGCAGCCGGCCGAACATCGGCAGGACCACGGCATTTTTCAACTGCTCCGAGAGCAGACCGCAGCAGAGGCGGATATCTTTTTCCGTGGGCAGAAAGGCGAGGATATCTCCGAGAGGTTCATGGTGGTGGAGATCGGTAATGGCCTTGACGGCATGTTCGATATAGCCGTCCTTTTCTCCGACCTGATCTTCTTCCATCGGCAGGTAGCGGACCGTCACCGGATGGGAGCGGCCGGCGATCTGCAGCACCGGCGCGTTGTCAAAGTGGCGGGAAAAGGCCCCGGTATCGATGGTGGCCGAGGTGACAATAACCTGCAGATCAGGTCTTTTGGGCAGTAGTTGTTTGATATAGCCGAGGAGGAAATCGATATTGAGGCTGCGCTCATGGGCCTCGTCGATGATGATCGTCCTGTAACGGCGCAGAAGCGGATCCGAGCGGGTTTCGGCCAGCAGAACGCCATCGGTCATGAACTTGATCCGGGTGTTGGCGGTGGTTTCGTCATGGAAACGGATCTTATAGCCGACCAAATGGCCGCTTTCGGCCATTTCTTCGCTGACCCTGGCGGCAACAGTAATGGCAGCGATTCGGCGCGGTTGGGTACAGCCGATGAGAAGGGTGCTGTCGCCTGCCGCTTCAAGGCAGAATTTCGGTATCTGGGTTGTCTTGCCGGAGCCGGTTTCCCCGGCAATGATTACTACCTTGTTGGCAGAGAGAAGTTTGAGGATGTCACCTCGATGGGCGGTGACCGGCAGGGTAGCCGGAGAGTCTATTTGCATGGAAAGAAATGGCTGTCTGGGTGGATTTGTGGTATCTCTCGAATGGTCGGAACCGCGTTTTTTTACCACACTCCCGCTCCCCCTGTCATTGAAAAAGAAAGATCCCCATGATTGTCCCCCTCAGCAGTACATTGTGTCCATGATCCGGGTGGAAGTTGCCGTAACAGCCCCCCTTGAACAGACCCTCACCTATGATCTGCAAGAGGCTGATGAGGACGGAGTCCCGTGGAGTGCCGGTCATTCTCCGGTCGGCAGACGCGTCCTCGTGCCGCTGAGCGGGCGCAGCCTCACAGGCTATATCCTGGCGATCCTGCCCCCCGAGGAGGTTGACTATAAGATCAGGCCGGTGACCAGGCTGCTCGACCCGATCCCGCTCTTTCATGAAAACCTCCTGCCTTTTTTTCGCTGGGCCTCCAAGTACTATCACTATCCCCTCGGCCAGATCATCAAGGCTGCCCTGCCGGCAGGACTTGCTCCGCAAAGCGTGCGGGAGATCCGTCTTGTTGTGGGGAAAGAGGCGATGTTCAGCAACTCCTTTGCCGGAAAAATGCCTGATTGGGCGGTGAGCCTCATTGCCAAAGGCAGCCTCGAACCGACGGCCAGCCGGGAGGTACTGAACAAGAGCAATTACCGAAAAAAAATTGTCCAGCTCCAATCCGCAGGGATTCTTGAGTTGCGTGAGACGGTGAGTCGAGATCGGGTACGGGAAAAACTCGAGCTCTGTTTTTGCCTCAGTCCGTTGGCCAAAGAGGCCTACCGGACGGCAGACCCGGCAATTGTCGGGAGCCGGGCGTCTCTTCAAACATGGAGCAAGGAAACTGCGCGTGGTTTGAAACTCTCTGAAATCAAGACGCTTGCCGCAATCACCCATCTGACCGGGGAGAATACCAGTGAGGATGTGCCGAAACGGGACCTGGTCCGCCAGTATAGCGGCGCCGCCAAGGCCCTTGACAACCTGCGAACTTTGGGACTGGTCGAACTGAAGGAACGCCGGGTGTTTCGCAATCCCTTCGGTGAACCGGTCACCTTCCAGCCCCGGCCTGAAAGGTTGACCGATGAGCAGGATCAGGTTCTCGCCCGCATCGTACCGGCGATACGGGCCGGGAGCTACCAGACCTTCCTGCTGCACGGCATAACCGGCTGCGGTAAGACCGAGGTCTATCTGCGGGCCGCCGAAGAGACCCTGGCCCAGGGACGGGATGTCCTGGTCCTGGTCCCCGAGATTGCCCTGGCCACCCAGTTGGAGGCCCATTTTATCTCCAGATTTGCCGAGCTTGTCGTCCTCCTGCACTCTGGGCTCACGGCCTCTGAACGGTATGATCAATGGTTTCTGGCCCTGACCGGTCAGGCCAGGATAGTCATCGGGGCGCGATCGGCCCTGTTTGCGCCTCTGAGAGATCCGGGCCTCATTGTCGTCGATGAGGAACATGATGGCGGCTTCAAGCAGGACGACAGCTTTCGCTACAACGGGCGCGATCTCGCGGTTCTGCGCGGCCGCACCCATGACGCTGTGGTCCTGCTCGGTTCGGCAACTCCCTCCGTAACGAGCTATTATCATGCCCAGACCGGAAAATATACCTTGCTCAGCATGACAAAGAGGGTGGGAAACCGGAGTCTGCCGGCTGTGACCATCGTCGACCTGAGCAAAAAGGCAGCCGATGAGCCCAAAGGTCTGTTTCGCAAAGACCTGCGCCAGGCCCTGGCGGAGAATCTGGCCAAGGGGCAGCAGAGCATTCTGCTGCTGAATCGACGGGGTTTTTCTTCGGTCATGCTCTGCCAGGAATGCGGCACATCGGTCGAATGCCGGCACTGCCAGGTATCTCTCACCCTGCATAAGGCCAAGAAACGACTCATCTGCCATTACTGCGGCTATTCCGTCGGCCAGGCGGTGATCTGCGGCAACTGCCGGTCCACGGAGGCCCTTGTGCCGGTCGGTTTCGGTACCGAAAGGGTTGAAGAAGAGGCGAGACTCCTCTTACCCGAGGCCCGTATCGCCCGCCTTGATTCGGATACGGCCTCTGACCGAAAGGCCTTTATGCAGATCCTCAAATCGATGCGCGAGCGGCAGATTGATGTCCTCATCGGCACCCAGATGATCGCCAAGGGCCACCATTTTCCGCATGTTACCCTGGTGGGTGTGGTCTGGGCCGACGGAGGTCTCAATATGCCTGATTTCCGGGCGGCGGAGAAGACCTTCCAGCTCATCACCCAGGTGACCGGCAGGGCCGGTCGGGGCCAGGAGTCGGGCCGGGTGATCATCCAGACCATGCGGCCCGAACACTATGCCATCCGCTTTGCCCAGCAGCATCAATATGAGCCGCTCTATCAGCAGGAACTGCAGGTGAGACGGAATCCCGCCTTCCCCCCCTTTGTCCGGCTCATCGCCTTTCATATCCACGGTGAGAAGGAAGCGGATGTGCGAAAGACTGCCGCAAACCTGGCTGTCCGCTGTCGAAAAGAGGTGAAACTGCGTGGCGCAGGTATCGAAATCCTTGGTCCGGCGCCGGCCCCTCTGGAGAAGCTGAAAAACAACTACCGCTGGCAGGTTCTGTTGAAAGGGGCGGATCTTGAGGAACTGCATCTGATCTGTCGCTTTATCCAGGAGAACCGGCCGGAATTGCTGCAGGGTGCAAGCCGCATAGCCATAGATGTCGATCCGGAAAACATGATGTAATTCCATTTCCAAATCAAGCGTTAACTTCGTCGGCTACGCTGTGCGGCTCCTCGCCGTACTCACTGTACTGTCTCGTCGCTGCTCGCTTGCCTTCTCGTTTCCATCTTGATTTAAAAATGGAATAACAAAGGGTGCGTGGGGCGGAACAGCCTAGCAGAACAGGGGCCGCAGGGTTTCCAGGCTCTCGTCTACCTCCATGCCGAGAATCTGGGCAAGGCTGTTCAGGATGACAATGGCATTACGGTCGGCATCGAGCACGGTGGCATGCCGTATCCTTTCCAGCATGCCGTGATTGACCTGTTCAATATTGAGGTAATGTTCCTTGATCCTGTCCAGCGAAAAATCCGGGATTTCTCCCATCTGTGCTTGGAAATACTGACGCAGCAGGTAGGTTGAGGCCGAGCGGAAGAGCGACTCGTCGACACTGGCAAACGGCAGGTGAAACCAGGCCATTGGCCGCAGGATATCAAGGGAGGGACAGCCGCTGGTGGCCATGATGATCCCCATGATCGAACTCAGGCCATCCTGGACGATGGTTTCTTTGCTCACCATCCTGTCGGCGCTGACACAGGAGACAGTGCAGTTGCCATAGGAGGCTATATCCTGAAAGGAGGCGACGAGATCGGCGATATTCACCGCGATGGGACAATGGCTTGCCACATCTCCCTGTAATCGGCAGTGCGGGCAACGGATGTGCGACAGCAACGTCCACTCCGGCCGTATGCCTTTACCGGTGTTGCGGTAATGGGCGGTATCGTCGAGGGAGATATGGAAGAGCTTTCGGCTCCCGTCTGGAAAAAGGAAATTATAAATATATGTTTTTTCAGTTGATTCCATATCTGGTGCTGTTGGAGTAGGGCAAGTTCTTGTGTGAATATTCCGATAGTTTTCGGAGTCGAGCAGTTATTGTCTGATCATTGCTCGCTCAGAATGAATACCATTTTTTCTTGGGGGTATAGGCGACAACTTGGTTGCGGCCCTTTTCCTTGGCCTCGTAGAGGGCCTCGTCCGCCCTGCTGATGAAGCCGCTCTTGCTGAAATTGTCTTCGACGGAGGGCTTGGTGCAGGCCATGCCGAAGCTTGCCGTGACGTGATAGGTCTCACGATTGTCGGTCAGTGCTGCACTGTCGATGGCAGAACGAAGTTTTTCCGCGACGGCGAGGGCATCCTCAGCCGCTGTCTCCGGTAGAACGATGACAAATTCCTCGCCACCGTAGCGCGCCAGGGTATCGTATTTGCGGATATTTTCCTGGAGTATCCGGGAAAATTCCTTGAGGACGAAGTCGCCGGTCTGGTGCCCGTAGGTGTCATTGAATTTTTTGAAGTGATCGATATCGATGAGCAAAAGGGAAATTTGCGTGGTATGGCGGAGCGACCTGCTTATTTCCTGATCGAGGATATTCTGGAAATAGCGGTGGTTGTAAATGCCGGTCAGACCGTCGAGGTTGGCGAGATTGTCCAGAACCCGGTTTTTGGCCTCAAGTTCCTTGGTCAGGTTTTCGAGGGCAATCTTGGCCTGGATCAGCTGCTTATTCATCTGATCGTAGTCAAGGTTGATGAGGCTGAGGCGGATATTGGCCTCCTGGAGGATTTCCTGCACGGATTTGTTGTTCTTGATCTTCAGATCAAAGTATTTTCCGGCTTCTTCAACCTTGGAACTGAGATCCGTCAGGATGGATTCGATATCCTCAGGAGTGAGTCCCAGCAGGGATTTTGCCTCTTTGCGAAACTGTTTGTGGTACTCCTCAGGCTGATCGGAAAAGAGGATACTTATCAAAATATCAGAGAGATAGACGGCCTTGTTGGTCATGATGATCTTTTGGTCCTGACCGGTGTAGACTGTCGGTTCGTGGTGATAGAGGATGGGCAGGAGCAGGACATCGGGAAATCCCCAGCTTTTGGCCACCTCATAGCCAACGAGGCTGTGGTTGGCGCCAAAGAATTTTTCTTCGGCCCTGACGCCGTCGCTTTCCTTTTTCTCGATGGCCTCTAGGACCTTTTCGTAGTCATTGGTGAAGGTCCGGGCGAATATCAGTTCACCGAGATTCTGCAGGAGGCCTGAGATGAAGATCTCTTCGGTATCCGCTCCTTTTACCTTCTCCAATATGAGCTTGGCGGCAACAGCCGAGGCCAGGGAACGTTCCCAGAATTTTTCAAAATTAAAGCGACTTTCGTTTTTCCCACCCTTGATGGACAAAAACGAGAAGGAGAGGACGAGGCTGCGCACCGCATTGGTCCCGAGAATCGAAACCGCCTGCTTTATTGAGCCGATTTTTTGCTGAAAGCTGTAGAAGGCGGAATTGGAAACCTTGAGGATCCTGGTGGAAAGAGCCATATCCTGCGATACCAGATCGGCTATGTCGGCCAGGGTGGTATCTTCTTTTGAGGTCAGGGAGATGAGTTTTGAGGCAACGGTCGGCAGGGTAGGCAGTTCGTCCGAGGCGAGTACGGCCTTGAGCAGGGTTTCTTTGTCCATGGTCTTTGTCATGAAGAGGGTTATTAAAAGAGAAAAACGACACCCTTACATTATATCTTCAAAATCGTGCGGGAATCAAGAGGGGAGAGAAAAAACAGCTAATAGGTGTCTATTGCTTCCGGGTAGGTGCATATTTCGCCGCGAAAGTTGGCAAAGACCAGGTCTTCGCCCTGTTCGAGGATGTATTGGGGGGTCAGAGGGATTTTCCCCTTGCCGCCGGGGGCGTCGAGAGCGAAGGTGGGTACGGCCATACCCGAGAGATGTCCGTACAGACCTTGCATGATTGCGATACCTTCGCGGGTTGTGGTCCGGAAATGGTTTGTCCCTTTGGTCAGATCGGCCTGGAAAAGGTAGTACGGCTTGACCCGGATACGCAACAGTGCACGCATAAGCGTTCGAATTGTATCAATATCGTCATTGACGCCACGGAGCAGCACGGTCTGGGATCCCAGGGGGATGCCGGCATCGGCCAGACGCCGGCAGGCCTCGGTGGCCTCGGGCGTTATTTCAGCGGGGTGGTTGAAGTGGGTATTTATGTAGAGGGGGTGGAATTTTTTCAGTATGGCTACCAGCCTTTTGGTAACCCGCATCGGCAGGGTGGAGGGTACCCGACTGCCGATGCGGATGACTTCAACCGAGGGGATTTTGCGCAGTGCCTGCAAGATTTCGGCAATTTTCTCATCGGAGAGCAGGAGTGGGTCGCCACCTGAGAGCAGGACTTCGCGGATTTCAGGATGCTGGCGGATATAGGCATAGCCATTCTCCAGGGTCTCTTGGCTAATGTGCATCCTTGAGGTCCCGACCATCCGCTTTCTCGTGCAGAACCGGCAGTACATGGCGCACTGGTTCGAGACCAAAAAGAGCACTCGATCCGGGTATTTATGAACCAGCAGGGGAACAGGACTCAATTCTGTCTCGGCGAGCGGATCCGTCAGACAAACGGAGTCTGTCAGTTCCCGTGGGTCAGGGACGGCCTGTTGCCACAACGGGTCTTGTGGTGAGCGGATAAGGCTGAGGAAATACGGGTTGATCCGCATCGGGTATTTGGCAATGACCTCCTCAAACCCCGAAGTGTCACACTGGAAATGCTGCTGCAGCCCCGTGCAAGTGGTGACGCTGTTATGTAATAACTCCTGCCAGACTTCCATCAAGAATCCCTTATTTGCAGAAATGCAACCACCACCAATATACCTGCAAGATGCGAGATGAGGGCAAAAAAAAGACCCTGCCAACAGCAGGGTCTTTCTGGAACCGATACTACAAAAAATATCAAATCTTTATGACATTATCAGCGGCAGGACCTTTGGGGCCATCTACGATCTGAAAACTTACCCGGGCACCTTCTTCAAGGGACTTGAAGCCTTCATCTTTAATCGCGGAATAATGTACGAAAACATCTTGTCCACCGTCTTGTTCGATAAAGCCAAAACCCTTTGAATCATTAAACCACTTAACTGTTCCCTCGGCCATGTTACTACTCCTTTTGTACTCAGTTCATTGAGAACCGTATGATAATATTCCGACCACTGAGATCGGTTGGCATTTTGCTGTGCTCAAAAAACAAAACCGCACTCCCGAATTTTGAGAATTGTGCGGTAACTGGTACATATTTTTGGGGAATATATGTTTGCATTAAAGCACAACAAGTGTGCATTCAATTAGCACACTTCAGAATGAAACGCAATATATTTTAGAAAAAAAAGAGAAGGTGGAAAAATCATGGAAGGATAGCGGCTTAAAGGGGATCTCCTGTCCTTGCGAGGTAAAATGATTGACACCCCCTTGATCTCGGGTATATCCTTTGTGGTTGCAAAGACGACATGATGTACCCAGGTGGCCGCATCAAAATCAAGTTTATCTGCAATTCCTTTCAGAGACAGTCATCGTGTATCCAGAGTATCCTTTTACATCGCATTTCATCCTGATTTCCGGTCATCGTCTGCACTATATCGATGAGGGAGAGGGGCCGGTCGTTGTCATGGTACACGGCAACCCCACTTGGTCATTTTATTTCCGTAAGATCATCACGTTGTTAGCCAAGAGCCATCGGGTCATCGCTATTGATCATATGGGTTGCGGACTGTCTGATAAACCTCAGCACTATTCCTATACTCTGGAGCAACATATCAGCAACCTGCAGGGCTTGTTGCACTTTCTGGCAATCGCCCGCTATTCTCTGATTGTCCACGATTGGGGCGGGGCAATCGGTCTTGGCTGCGCAGCCCGGACACCGGAGCAGATCGATCGACTTGTTGTGATGAATACCGCGGCCTTCCGGTCATCCCGGATACCACTGCGCATCCGGATATGCGGCTGGCCGATCCTTGGTGCGCTGCTCGTGCGGGGCCTGAATGGCTTTGCCTGGCCGGCCAGATTCATGGCTGTGGCAAAGCCCTTGGCCAAAGAGGTCGCAGAGGCCTATATCGCACCCTACAACAGCTGGCAGAACCGGGTGGCCATCCATGGCTTTGTCCGTGATATCCCTCTTGACTCCGGACATGTCAGCTACGCCACCCTGGTTGAGGTGGAAAAGGGCTTGGCTGTCTTACGGGCCATGCAGGCTCCCCTGCTTCTCCTCTGGGGCGGTAAGGATTTCTGTTTTAACGATACGTTTTATCAGGAATGGTGTGAGCGCTTCCCGCTGGCCGAGAGGCATTATTTTCCGGACGGCGGACACTATGTCTTGGAAGATAAGCTTGTTGAGATTGCGCCGCTCCTCGTCACATTCTTCGACAAAGCTGGACAGGCGGCAGAGAAGGGTGTGTGATGTCCAATAATATCGCCGATACCCTCGATCAGGTGGCCCAAGGGCAGGGTGAGCGTGTCGGGCTCATTGAGGCACGTTCCGGCAGGCGGCTGACATTTTCAGAGCTCAGCACGGGATCAACGGCCTATGCCAGCTATCTGCAGAACAGAGGTATTCAGACCGGGGACCGGGTCATGTTGATGGTCAAACCCTCCGCTGATTTCATCTGTCTGACCTTTGCCCTCTTCAAAATCGGGGCACCTGTCATCCTCATTGATCCGGGTATGGGCTATGCCAATCTGCTGCGCTGTATTGAGGGTGTCCGACCCCGTTTTTTCATCGGCATCCCGAAGGCGATCATCTTTTCGAAACTCTTTCGCCGTCCTTTTAGATCTGTGCTCCGAACCTTCTGCTGTGGTTTTTCAGGAGGACTGCTGGGGCCGGATATCCGCAGGCACAGAGAATCAGAGGAGCAGGATTTTTCAGTGTATGAACCGGGTGCAGATGATCTGGCGGCCATTATCTTTACCACCGGCTCGACAGGGCCCCCAAAAGGGGTGAGGTTTGAACACGGAATTTTTTCGGCCCAATTACGCTTGGTCCGGGATTATTACGGCATCACAGCTCAAGATATCGACCAGCCCGCTTTCCCGCTCTTTGCGCTCTTCTCAGCGGCTTTAGGGGCCTGTGCCGTGATCCCCGATATGGACCCGAGCAAACCGGCCAGGGTCGATCCCCAAAAGTTCATCGCCTCCATTGAGCGGTATGGAGTCAGCTATTCCTTTGGCTCACCGGCCATCTGGAATGTTGTCAGCCGCTATTGTCTGGCCGAAAAGATCGTCCTCAAATCCCTGAAAAAGGTCCTGATGGCCGGGGCTCCGGTGCCTGGAGAACTCCTTGAACGGGTCGCTGCAATTCTGCCGGGTGATGCAGTAATCTATACACCTTACGGGGCTACCGAGAGCCTGCCTATCGTTTCTATTGAGGGATCTGAAATACTCCAGTCCACCTGGCGACAGAGCAGAGAAGGCAAGGGTACCTGCGTCGGCAGGCCCTTGCCGGGGATTGAGGTCAGGATTATCCGTATCTCTGATGGCCCTCTGCCTGATTACGGGAAGGTGGAAGAGATGCCGCGCGGTGAGATCGGC
>JANOIV010000025.1:0-10722 GCA_031407875.1 Desulfobulbaceae bacterium
CAATATGGAGGCCGCCAAGGAAATCGCCTACCAGTTGCGCCTCAGAAATATCGGCGGCATTATCATCATTGATTTCATCGATATGGAAGATGAATTTCACCGAGAAGAGCTTTTTGCCTCTTTCAAGGAAGCGGTGAAAAAAGATAAAAGCCGGATCAATATCCTAAGGCTGTCGGAATTCGGCCTGGTCCAGATGACCCGCAAGAGAAGCAGTGAAAATCTCCATCAGATGATGTGTGAACCATGCCATTATTGCGCCGGTCAAGGCATGCTCAAATCAGCCAGGACCATCTGCTATGATATATTCAGAAAAATCAGCAGGAATGCGGCAAAGGCCTCGGGGAATACCGTGACCGTGCGCGTCCATCCCCGGATAGCCGACATGCTGCTCAAAGAAGAAGAACTGACCATGATCCAACTGGAGCAAGATATCTCCAAGCGACTCATTGTCGCCCCATCAAAGGATCTCCACATCGAAAAATACGAGATTATCTGGCAGAGATAATCAATTTTCGATCCCATTTTTCAGTGTATTTGACCCAAGGAAAATCCAGATCATGAAGATTAAACCTACAAGACGACTCAAAAAACAGGCGAGGACATCCGCCAAACCCGGGAAAATTATCCTGACCTTTTTTATGGTATTACTGGCTGTCGCAGGTATTGCCAGTTTCTTTCTCTTTTTTGAAGGAGAAAAACCCTCGGTCACCTTCAACGACACCCCGGACCATATCGGCAAGCTCGCGAAGGTCAGGTATACTGTTGCGGATTCCGCCAGCGGCATAAAAAAGATACACGTCACGGCTACACAGGGTGAGACAACGAAGGAACTGCATGCAACGGATTATCCCCGCACCGCCTATATCGGCAAAATCGGTCCGGCCGAGGATAAAAGGGAGATAAGCTTTGACCCGAAGAAACTCGGATTCAAAGAAGGGAAGATCCAGTTGACCATCGAGGCCTACGACTTCTCCCTTCGCGGTCTGCTACAGGGCAACAAGACTACTCAGACGAAAGAGATAACCGTCGACCTCAACCCCCCGACCGTAACCTTACTGCACAGCGAACGCTACATATCGCCTGGAAGTACGGGAATAGCCATCTACCGTATTTCCGAACCGGGCTGCCGAAACGGTGTCATGCTCAACGGCCACCTGAATGCCGGGTACCCCCTTGGCAGTGCCCGCCCCGACACATATATTTCGTATTTTGCCCTTCCCTATGATGCCGAAAAAATCAGCGAGGCACAGATCATTGCCTCCGACCAGGCCGAGAACACCACTTCAGTGGCCTTCGCGCCTGTTTTTCAGAAGATTGACCAGATACATGACCGCATCAATGTCAGCGACGGTTTTCTCTCCGCCAAGATTCCGGAATTTGAGCAGCATTATCCGGAAATGCAGGGAACTCCTGTGGAAAAATATCTCTATGCCAACAATGCCATCCGCGATGCCAACAATAAAATTATCTCCGAGGTCTGCCAGAAGTCCACGCCTGAACGATTATGGAAAGGCAAGTTCCTGCGTATGCTGGGCAGCCCGAAGGCCGGGTTCGCCGACCATCGTACCTATTATTACCAAGAAAAAGAGATAGACAAGCAGGTCCATCTCGGTGTGGACATCGCTTCGACGGAACGTATCGGTGTGCAGGCGGCAAATACAGGGAAAGTAGTTTATGCCGATTATCTTGGCATCTACGGCAATGCCGTCATCCTCGACCATGGCCAGGGAGTCTTCAGCCTCTACTCCCACCTGAGTCAGATCAATGCGGCCGTCGGAGACAGCCTTGAACAGGGGAAAATCCTGGGACTCACCGGTACTTCAGGGATGGCGGGTGGCGATCATCTGCATTTTTCCATGATCATCAACGGGGTCTTCTCCATGCCGAAAGAATGGTGGGATCCGCACTGGATTGAGGTCACCATAGAGTCGCCGCTGGTTGATTCAAAAATCTGATAGGACCTGCTTCTCCCCGGCAACCGTGCTACCGGGGAGAAGTTCGGCTCATTCATGCTTGGATATTTGACAATCAGTCATCAAAATCATAATCAGGGCGGCCGCAGAGCGAACAACGCAACACCTGATCGGGTCTCTCCAGGATCCACTCCCAGTTCTTCTCTTTGATCATCTCTTCTTGTTCCTGGCTGCAGGTGATACAAATCCACCTGTCTCCCTCATCCGTTTCAAATAAATGCATACGCCGGTGTCTCCTTTAAAAATATCTGTGATCCTCAGACTAAAAATTTAGGCTTCTCCTGATTTTTTTCCTGCTGCAGCACCTTACTGAGAACAATGTCCTTTCCCGCCGCTTTTCCCTCATTATAAATCCGTGAAGAAACATTCTGCCTGGAACTCTTCAGAGTTCTCAAGCGGGGATATCTTCTTCGTATACACCCCTGCACCAGGAGGTCATTCTCACTGCTCAGGTGATGTACCGACAATGCCGGGGTTCGGCAAGGTTTTTCAGCCTGACCTCGTTTTTCCACCTGCTGATTATTTTCCTGATAATTATCGCTGAATCCATGCAAGATACCAAGATAATAGCTTTTTCGGGCACTTCTGCCAGAATTCGAAAACCTTGCGCGATTCATCTGCCAGAGATAGGCCAGTCTGTTCTGGAGGAAAGAGAAACAGTGCTCGGCAACCTCGACATTGTCGCTGCGACCGAATATCTCAAAGGTTTTGTGGACTTCATCCGCAACGGGATCATAGAGCCGGGAGCAAATCAAGGTCACCTTGAAATAACGGGAAAGAATCGACGCGATAGTGCGTTGATAGCCATCAATACGCTTTTTGCCGGTTCTGATAATCCGATAGGTGATCTCTTTCGTCTCTAAGTCTGCAGATCCGTCGAGATTATACTTTTCCATGATACTGCTGGCCATCTGCAGGGCAACCAAGGCCTCGTGCTCGTTGGCAGAATCTGCCATGGCCAGGAGTTTTCTGATTTTTTCCAGCAGTTTTTTTCTCCTGTCTGTTACCTGGTTCCCGACAGGATGATGAGGCAGGAAAGTGGAAAAATCAATACTGGCCCGGCAATATTCAGGAGGAAGCCCCAGAAAATCACAGGCCCTGAGAAACTCCCTGTCGTGCGACGTACCATGGTTCTGGAATATCTCGGAACATACCTGATGCGCCATCTCGTGTTTCAGGATATTGATCGTGATATCCCAACTGTATTGGAGTATAAGGTGGCAGCTGATACCGATGGTCCGGGTCGCTGCCTGCCAATTTCCCAAATATCGTGTTGAATCGGTTATCTCCATAATTGGAGGAAGCAGTTTCAGGGAATACTGGTAACAGATATCGGCAAATTCCCTCTGCAGCTGCCGGGCCCAGGCACCATAAAAAATCTGGGATTCTTGATTAGACATTGTCGTTATTCTCTTTCTTTTTCAGTCGCATGCACGATGCGGATTCTGACAAATAGTAACTTCCTGCTTGTGAGCAGAGGCATTTTTCAGTAATATCCAAGTGGATATATAACCGACATTTTCAGGTGACGGATTCCAATCATACATCTCTCACCTGCAGGCTTGATAGGCACTCCCTGATTATGAAACCACTCTCTCGCCCCCCTCTGCTTCTTTACAGTTACCTGGCAACAGAGATGCTTGCGCCCTTTTTCGCAAGTTTCCTGATCATGAACTGTGTGTTTTTTCTGGTGAAGCTCATCCCGTTCCTGAACTTTGTGTTGGAACTCAATATTGGTCTGGCTGATTTTATCCGTCTTTTTTCATATCTGTTCCCCAATATGTTTCTCTACTCGATCCCCATGGCGGCAATGATAGGGATCACCATCGGCTTTTCACGTTTGGCAAACGATTCTGAGATCCTGGCTTTTAAAGCAAGTGGCATCAGCATTTATCAGATTCTGCCACCCGTTATAACCGTGGCAGCCCTGATTGCGCTCCTCACCAGCTATTTTTCCATTGTGCTGATACCTGTAAGTGAAGTTGCCATGAAACAACTTACATTTCAACTTCTCAAGGAAAAAATTGACAAGGGCATCCAGGAGCATCAGTTCACTGAGGCATTGGGTGATCTGGTAGTCTATGTGGGTAAAATTGAAAAGGAAACCGGTGAATGGCAGGATGTTTGGGTGTCCGACATGCGGGGGCAGGCCATTCCGACTATCACCATGGCCTCGACAGGAAAAATGAAGAGTGATGCCGACAAAATGAAGGTCACCATCGTCCTCCGCAACGGCAGCCTGCACCGCTCTGATAGCTCCAATTCACAAATCGTACAATTTGATAAATATCAGCTCAATATACCTTTGCAGCTTCCGGCCAGTTCAGCGACCAGCTTTAACCGCGGGACCCTTACTATGCCCGAACTGCTGGAAAAGGGAAAAGAATTTGGCGGATCCTCCACAGAAAAAGGCCGGGTCCTCCTCATCGAATACCATAAGCGCCTCGTTCTGCCGGTGGGCTGCCTTATCTTGTGCCTGATGGGACTTCCCCTTGGCCTTCAGGCCGGACCTCGGAGAAGGGCTGTGGGTATTCCCATAGGTCTTGCCCTTTTCATCCTTTACTATATACTTTTCACTTTAGCGAAAATGTTGGCTAAGGAAAACACGGTCCCCATACCCCTGGCAATGTGGGGCACAAACCTTCTCTTTTTGCTTCTTGCTCTTTTCTGTATCAGACAGGTAGCAAACGAGCAGCCTCTCATCCCTGAAATGCTGCAGAATGCCATATCAGGGTTTCTAAGGAAGATTTTCGCGCCACTTTTCTCCCGGTTGCAGAAGACGCTTCTCACATTCCTTAACAAGCTGCTGCCCCATAAGACTCTGCACGTCCTCCCTGCATCTCAGGATTCGCCCAACCTTCCAACTCTGCGCGGTGATGCAAAAAACAGGATCTTTCATTTTTCAGAATGCGAGAACTATACCTGCCAACACTGCTCTCTCGAATTCAAAGACGTCGAGGTCGCCATTGAGGCAGGTTTTAAACCGTGTGATTTCTGCAGGACACTTCTTGAAGAGTCCCGTCAGGTCCCTCCTGTTTCCTGATTCTTTGGACAGGTCGACTCCTGTTCCGGGAAATGCTCTTTTCTCATTTTTTTGACAGGTTAGTTACGCACTTTTCGACCATCATAGAGAACCATTTTCTTAGCGGCTGGGAGATGGTTCTCCGAATATCCGGGGGGATCTTCATGAAACTACCTACAGCTCGAGAAATGCGGGCGCTTGACACGGCTGCCATAGAAGACTTTGGCATTCCCGGCATCGTCCTGATGGAAAATGCCGGTCTGGGAACCGTACACATGATGGTGCAGGAACTCGGGTCCTGTGCAAACACCTTTGCTCTCATCTTTATAGGTCCCGGCAACAATGGCGGAGACGGGTTTGTCATCGGCCGGCATCTGTATCAGCGGGGTTGCCATCCTATATTTTTTCTCCTTGTCAAGCCCGATCTCCTGGCAGGTGATGCTGCGACCAATTTCAACATCATCAAAAAGCTCAGGCTGCCCTTCCATGTCATTGACAGTCAGGTGCGGGTCGAAACGATCCCCGTACTCTTTAAACAGATCGAATCCAGAGGTCTGCCCTGTTATGCCCTGGTCGACGCCCTCTTCGGGACCGGGCTCGCTCGGGATATCAACGGACATTTCGCAGATACTATCGATCTTATCAATCGTCCGGAATTCGCCCATAGTGTGCCGGTAGTCGCCGTCGATATTCCTTCAGGACTCGACTCCGACAGCGGCAAAATTCTGGGAAAATGCATTTTTGCCGATTATACTGCCACCTTCGGTTGTCCGAAACCCGGTCATTACATGCATGGCAGCTCTGATATGATCGGCACGTTGCGGGTTATCGATATCGGTATCCCGCCTGAGGCCATTTTAAAGGCAGGGATTGCTACAGAACTGATAACACGAGACACCTGCAGGCAGTGGTCAAAAACCCTTATCCGCGACAAGGCGTCACATAAGGGGACTCACGGCCACCTGCTCATCCTTGCCGGTTCTCCCGGCAAGACAGGTGCGGCCCTTCTTGCCGGACGCGGTGCCCTCAGGGCCGGATGCGGTCTCGTGAGCCTCTGTGTGCCCCATACGCTCAACGCAATCTTTGAGACATCCCTCATTGAAACTATGACGGTACCGCTACGCAATAGTCCGGCCTATATCGGCATTGCCGACCGTGATCTCATTCTCCAGAGCATCAGTGATAAAAAAGCCGTAGTCCTCGGGCCGGGACTCGGTACCAATCCCCAGACCGCCGAACTGGTGCTGTTTCTCTATCATACGGTTCAACAACCCCTCATTATCGATGCCGATGCCTTGAATATTCTGGCACAGCATGCCTCTTTGGTAACATCTCCGGCCGGTCCCCGTATCTTCACGCCCCATCCCGGAGAACTCAGTCGTCTCATGCAAATCCCGGTGCAGGGTATTCAGGACAATAGACTGGCAGCAACACGTAAGGCCTGCTCAGATTTCAAGCACAATAATGAACAGATCATCATGGTATTGAAAGGGGCCGGCACGATCGTGGCCTCCGACAACGGCACCGCCCTGATCAATACAACAGGAAATCCGGGCATGGCCACAGGGGGAATGGGTGATGTTTTAAGCGGCATCATCGGCGCCTTGATATGTCAGGGCCTTTCCCCCCTGTACGCTGCCGCTGTAGCTGTCTATTTGCATGGAGCAGCGGGTGATGAGCTTTACGAAAAGACCGGAGTCGGCTATACTGCAAGTGAAGTAGCAGATATTCTTCCATTAACACTGAAAAAACACCTGACACAGGAGAAATACTATGAAGAAGGCTTCTGAGATCATGACCAGAGAGGTCATAACCGTCACACCTGAGACCTCGGTCCAACAACTTGCCCAGATTCTCTCCTCGAATAGGATCAGCGGCGCCCCTGTAGTTGACAGTGAGGGAAACCTTCTGGGTATCGTGACGGAGAGTGATCTGATCGATCAGAATAAAAAAGTGCATATCCCTACAGTCATTTCTATCCTGGACTCATTTTTCTTTCTGGAAAATCCCGAGAAGATGGAGCAGGAGATGCGGAAAATGGCCGGAGCGACGGTTGCCGATATCTTTACTTCGCCCCCGATCATCGTCTCTGAGGACACCCCCATTGATGAAATCGCAACGATCATGTCGGAAAAAAACATCCACACATTGCCGGTTGTTAGTGATGGAATGCTCAAAGGGGTAATCGGCAAGAAAGACATTATTAAGACCATCGCCGGCTGAAAGTCCACCATCCTCGGCTAAGCGGCAAGGGGAACAACCTTGCTACCATTCAATGGCCCCGAGTCCGTGACGGGAAAGATATTCATTGCATTTGGCAAAGACTCCAGAACCCAAGAAACCTTTGTGGGCCGAGAGGGGTGAAGGGTGGCTTGTTTTCAGTACAAGATGTCTGTTGCTGTCGATAAGACCGGCCTTCTTCTGGGCAAAGGCACCCCAGAGCATGAACACCACGTGTTCTTTTTTCTCTGAAATCGTCCGAATTATATCATCGGTGAGTTCATGCCAGCCAAGGGCCGCATGTGAGTTGGGTCGTTTTGCGATGACCGTCAGGCTGGCATTGAGCAACAGCACACCCTGGCGGGCAATTCTGGTCAGATCAGTATCGACGCTGACGGCTTTGCCCTCATAGATAGAATCATTGATTTCTTTGAGGATGTTTCTCAGAGAAGGCGGTTCAGGAACCCCTTTTTTGACGGAAAAGCAGAGCCCATGGGCCTCGGGACCCTGACCGGGATGTTCATTAAAATACGGGTCCTGGCCGATGATGACGACCTTCAGCGTGTCAAGTTTGGTCATGCGGAGGGCGTCAAACACATTTTCCCGCAGCGGATATACTCGCTGCCCAGCCGCTGCCTGCCCGTAGGCCTTCTCGGCTAACTCCTTGTGGTACCCTTGCCGCATGGAAGGAACCTGCTCTTCCCAAAGCATCACTCCCCCCTTCTTTCTTTCAATCACCATAATCTCAGAACAAGAATCTCAATTTTTCATGACGCTTGAAACGGGAACAGCAATATGCCGATACAAGTAATCAATGCCGTCTTTTAGCCCATCAGGAGTCCTTTTGAAAACAAAGCGGGCAATTCCAACTTTCTCTCAGGCGGTTGTTACGGTTTTTTTGGCGTTATAATGCAGGGCCTGGATCTCTCGGACCAGTTCCTCCTCACCAAGGGTTTTTTTCAGCGCACATTTCTCTCGGATCATGGCCCCCATGCCTTTGTAAAAGCAGTCTGACGGATCAAGAACAAAGGAAGTTCCCTGAGCCTCAGCCAGCATGAGCATTCCTTGAACCCCATCAATATCGTCACCCGACAGAATGACTCCGGCAGTCCTGTTTCTAAATACCGCAGCAACCGTTGTCAGAAGCAGATCAAGGGAGCCAAGTCCTTGCCCTGTATTTTGGACTTTTTGAAAGGTGTAGTTCGCACTGAAGGGTTTGAGACAAAAAAAATCCCTGCTCGAGGTAATATAACAATTTCCCTCGTCAATGCGCATATTTTCTCTGACCTGTATGACCTTCATGCGACTGATAGAATTGAGATATTCGGCAAAGGCGGTCATGTGATTGAAATCATTAAAAATGACGACGATCAGCGCTCCCCCCATATCGGCATCGAAATGGGGGATAATATTGAGCAGATTACGAAAACATCCCCTTCCCCCTGCCAGAACGGTAATATAGTTATTTCTTCGGAATTTATCGATATTATTGATGTCTATCAGATCGCCGCATTGAGAGCAGCGGAGCTCTTCTAGAGTCAACTGCTTCTCCCCGTCAATGTACTGCCGTGTCCCACAATCTTCGCAGAAAATGACCTGCTTTTCAGGGGGAAATCGATCACTATTATCATGCGGCAGGGTAAACATCGGTTCGATTGACCTGACTCTGTTAGCCGCTGCATTGATTACCTTCTGGATTACTATATCCTTGTAGATCTCGAGATTTTTTTCCTGGAACATGAAGTCCTTGCAGACAAAATCCACGGCCCCATTCTTGAGGGTGTCAAAGCAGCGGGCCGTGCCTTCATTGGTGAGACTGGAAAAAATTATGGTCGGAGTCGGACGGTGAATCATCAGATGCTGGAGAGCTGTCATGCCATCCATAACCGGCATTTCCAGATCCATGAGGATGACATCAGGATTGGCTCTCAGAACCAGATCCAAGGCCTCAATCCCATTTTTAGCCTCACCGATTATTTCTATGTCGTCGATATTCTCAAAAATATCCCGCAAAAAGCGCCTGAATACGAGAGAATCATCAACAACCAATACAGAAATCCGGTCTGGTGTCTGCGTTCTTTTCATCATTCCCAGAAGTACGAGAGTGTGTTTCAAATGATGGAAAAATTACCGTTACAACAGGTTATTGGAGATACAGATAAACGAGTAAAGCTCCCTTCTCAGCAGCATTGCCTGCTTATTTAAGAAAATATGAAGTCAGCCAAACGGTTTTTTGACCTCTCATGAATCGAATCAAGGAAGTGATTCACTTCATTTTAGGCAATACAATCCATGATGCATGATATATTCGTGCACCGGAGCGGGCACCATATCCCGCACGGAGGTACCTGCTCGTAGCGTTTCACGGATAGCGGAAGAGGAAATAGCCAGAGGATGCTGTTGCAGAAAATACACCTCTTGCTTTCCATCACTACTTTTCCAGAGATGTTCCTTCTGGCTGTAGTTCAATTTTTGAGCAAGCCTGTCTTTGTCTTCTGCAAGGGTACCATCTCTTTCAGAAACCACAAAAGAGACAGTTCTCAACAATTCATCATAGCCTTTCCATGTACAGATTTCGCAAAAAGCATCAATGCCGATAAGAAAGAAAAATTTTGTATCCTTTTCCAAAGAGGTCTTCAGGAACCGCACGGTATCAAGAGTATATGAAGGAGCCGGTAGTTCCGCCTCGATATGAGAGCAGTGATATCGTTTTCTCCCCTCTAAGGCAAGTCTCAGCATTTCAGCCCGATGGCGAAAAGGGGTCAGCTGTGACGATGATTTGTGTGGTGGAAAAGCGGCCGGCAGAAAAAAAATCCTCTGCAATCCACACTCCTTCTCCGCCATCTCCGCCAGTCGCAGGTGGCCATTGTGTATCGGGTCAAAGGTTCCGCCAAAAAGCCCAACCCGGCGTATCAACTGCGAACCTGCCCCTGACCGAAGACAACAAACTTGCGTGTTGTGAGCTCTTCCAATCCCATGGGGCCGTAGGCATGTAATTTGGTGGTGCTGATACCGATTTCAGCCCCGAGCCCTAGCTGCCCTCCATCATTGAAGCGGGTTGAGGCATTCACCATAACCGCCGAGGCATCAATCGTGTTGACGAAGGTCTGGGCAGTTGTGTAGTTTTCGGTAATAATTGATTCGGTGTGCTGGGAGCCATATTTCCGAATATATTCTCGCGCTTCATCAAGATTATCAACAATCCTGAGGCATAGTTTGAGATCTAGGAATTCAGTCCCCCAATCTTCTTCCCGGGCAGCCGTAATCTCAGGCACAATTTCAAGGCAGCGTGCGCATCCGCGAAGCTCAACCCCTTTTTCTGTTAATTCTTTGGCGATAACGGGGAGATATTTTTGGGCAATGGTGTGATGCAGGAGGAGTCCTTCCAGGGCGTTGCAGACGCCAGGGCGCTGTACCTTTGAGTTGAGGATTATGGGAGTAGCCTTATCCAGATCCGCATCCTTGTCGACATAGATGTGACAGACCCCCTTGTAATGCTTGAGCACA
>JANOIV010000182.1:0-2576 GCA_031407875.1 Desulfobulbaceae bacterium
GGGTATTTCTCCTTGCTATGAGCTGTGCTGGCAGCCTACTGCTGCCGCTTGTTGTTGGTTTGTTGTCTTGGCGGTTGTTTTTCTAAGACCTGCAGCCGGTCGGAAAAGAGCTTGGCGCAATTGGCGCAGTAGCTGTGATGCTCCTTGACCTGGGGATGAGGAGCGGTGCGCTCTTCCATCAGCCGTATCTGCTTTTCGGTGGCGTAGTATTTGCCGCAGCCCTGGCAGCGCAGGAGCGGATGGCGACCAAAGACACTGCCGCGGATGGAGACGGTGCGCATCCCGCCGTCTTCCTGCACTGTTATCGCCTGGGTCGGACAGATATTGGCGCAGGTACCGCAACCGATGCAGCGGTCGGGATCGGGGAGCACCAGCTGCCGACCGTCAACTTTCTCCATGCGCAGGGCTTCCTGACCGATAATCTCCTTACACACCCGGTTACAGAGGCGGCAGCGGATGCAGCCGTCCGGCGCCGGTGGCAGCTCGATCCCCTCTTTTTCGGCGAGATGGCGGATTCGCTCCGACATCGGGGCCATGGCAATCAATTTCAGCATTGCTTTGGCTCTCGCCTGGTGTACCTCTTCCCCTTCGGTCCAGAGTCTTAAGCCGGGCTTCACCCGGAGGATGCAGCTCAGCATGATCGTCTTGTCCCCCGAAACCTTTTCCACCGCCACAGCGCAGACCTTGCATGAGCCGGAGGGCTTCAGTGCCGGGTGGTGGCAGAGGGTCGGGATAGGGAAGTTGTTGTCCCGCGCCGCCTTGAGGACCGTCGCCTCCGTTTCGGCGGCCACCGCTTGATCGTTGATGTAGATGGTAATCATCGCGCTTCCTCAGTCGTTAGGCGCGTCGTGCAGCGCGTCGATATAGTTTTGCAGGTGTTGCACCTCGCCGTGCAGGAGGGCATTTTCCGCCAGGAGCAGGCGGCAGAGGGAAGTAACGACAATTCCCTGCGCCGCTGCTACCGGCAGGTGGTCAATGCTGGCCGCCGTCATCTTTTCTATCGCTCGGCGAACCGATTCTTCACGGGGAACGGTTGCCACTTTTTCGCACAGTGCCGCCGTCACCGGGCCTTGCCAGGCATCAGTCGGCGAGATTGCCAAGGCCAGAAAGCGAAGAATGTCACCGGCAGTCAAGACCCCCTGGAACCGGCTGTTTTCCACGATAATCGCCGTTGCATCGTCCTGGTACATCGCCCGCGCCGCCTCGGCCAGGCAGACTTCCGGGGTGACGGTCACCGCCTTCACACAGCAGCTGTCGAGAACATCGACCAGTCGCATTTAGGAGCCGTTACGAAATAAATTGTTCATTGTCTGTATCTCGTTACGGCTCCTGATGCCGTTTTCAGTATCTATTTTTCCCAAGTTATTTCCGGACGACAGCCTAGGTAGCCTACTCCAGAACCTCAAGGCAATCCTGAGGCAGCCGATAGGTTCCCTTGTCTTCGAGACTGACCTCAATGAGGGAGTCCGGGTCGTTGATCTGGGAGTCCGGATCGGTGACCATGCCTCGACTGCCGACCAGCCCGTTCATATACTCTTCCCAGCTTTCGTCGTTGCTGCGGCGCAAGACCCGCACCATCTGACCTTTTTGGAATACCATCGTTGTTCCCCTCTATTCTCTTTTTTTCAGGTAGTAGCTATAACCGTGGAGCCGCCATGATGTCCCTTTTTCCGGGCGCAAACGTCGCACTGCCGCCCGTCACCATTCTGAGACGCAGGCGCCAACGCGCCCAAGCGGCCGCGAATGAAGGCCAGGTACCGTTCGGTGCCGATGACCGCGCCGCAGCCGGAACAAAAAAGCAAGGGTTGCCGGCTGAGAATGGTGCCGCACAGGGAGAGAATCCGGTCCGGACCGCGGTCCTCGATGCGCATCGCCCCGGTCGGGCAGTTGGCGGCACAGGCCCCGCAGCTGATGCAGCGCTGCTCGGTGTGGCGGAAATCGCTCTTCTCCGGATGATCGAAGGACAGGTAGCCAAGCGCCAGGGCGTCGACCCCCATCTTCTCCTTGCAGATCGTCACACACTTGCCGCAACGCCTGCAGATGTCGCAGCGCAGGCAGCGGCGGGCCTCCTCGCGGGTTTGATTCTCCGAGTAGCCGAGTTCGACCTGCTGGAAGGTGGTGCGCCGGCGATCGATGCCGAGGAGCGGCATCTCCGGTCGTTTCAGTGCCATCTTGGTGTGGGCCGGGATATCGATGTAGGGAATGCGCTGTTGTCGCACCGGCACCGGCGGCAGTTTTGGTTGCGGAATTCCGCCAAGATAGCGGTCTATGGCTATGGCCGCCCGTTTGCCACCGCCGATGGCCTCGATGACCGTCGCTGGGCCGGTAACCGCGTCGCCCGCGGCGAAGATGCCCGGCAGGCTGGTTTCCATGGTGATGGTGTTGACGCGGATGGTGTCGCGATGGGTCCAGGTGAGGCCGGGCATACCCTCGAACCAGTGCTGCTCGACCCGCTGGCCGATGGCGCTGATGATTGCATCGGCCGGGATGTCGTAGTCGCTGCCCTCGATCGGTTTCGGTGACTGGCGGTTCGAACCGGACACGGTGACAAGCTTAGCCTTGAGGCAGCGCAGGGC
>JANOIV010000189.1:0-3000 GCA_031407875.1 Desulfobulbaceae bacterium
CGGCGAGGAATTTCCGGCGTTTGTCGAATTCTGGCTGGTGCGGCCGTCTCCCGAGGCGAAAGAGATGCTGCTCTATGGCCTCCTCGATGGCAAGAGCATGACGGGGGCCTACGCCTTCACGATTACTCCGGGACCTGTCACGACAGTGGCGGTCAAGGCTGAAATCTTCGCCCGCACACAACTGAAACTGCCCGGCATTGCCCCCCTGACCAGTATGTTCTATTACGGCGAGAATACCGGCCGACCGGTCGGCGAATGGCGGCGGCAGGTGCACGATTCTGATGGTCTGTTGATCCGAAACGGTACGAGCGATGAATGGCTCTGGCGACCGCTGCTCAATCCCAAAACCCTGCAGATGGACGCATTCGCCACCGAGAATGTGCGCGGCTTCGGTCTCATGCAGCGGGACAATGATTTCAGCGATTACCTGGATGCCGAGGCCCAGTACCATATCCGGCCAAGCGTCTGGGTGGAGCCGCGGGGTGACTGGGGCAAAGGTCAGGTGGTGCTGGTGCAGCTGCCCACACCGGGCGAGACCAACGACAACATCGTCGCCTTCTGGACCCCGGCAGGGCAGATCGCCCCAGAAAAGCCCCTTTCTCTTGAATACACTCTGAAATTCGGTGATTCTTTGATCGCAGGCGAGACCATGGGGCGGGCGATCAACACCCTGGTCGGAGACGGCAACCGCACCGGTGGCGGCAGTTCCGGCGGGGCCTACCGGCTGATTGTCGATTTCGCCGACGGCCCTCTTGATAAACTCTCCTCCCGCGCCAAAATACATGCCACGGTCACCGCTCTGGAAAAAGGGGAGGTGCTCGATCACTACGTTGAATATATCCCTGCGCAGAGCTGCTGGCGACTGTCTATACTGGCTAAACCCTTTGCAGACAGCCCCCTTGTCCTCCGCGCTTACTTGAGTGGAGACCGGGAAACACTCACCGAAACCTGGACCTATAGGTTGGCGGGAGACAACGATATTCGTCCTAAAGGAGATTGAAATGCAGGAAATAGTCTATGAAGATCTTTTTTCCCGGACCTTCGGCTATCTCAGACAGGGGGGCGTAGCGTTGACTCGGGACAACGCCTTATCCACCCTGCGGCTGATCGAGGAACTCCTCGTCAGCGATTCCAGGGAAGCATTGGAACGTGTGGTTGTCGAATTGCCCGGACGCCTGGAAATTTCGGATATTTCCCTGCCCCTCCCCTGTCCTCCTGTCAATCGGGGTAGCATCGGTTACTGGGATGAACGATGACTGCAGAGACCTCCGAAGGGGCAGACTCAAGCCCGAAACAGGACCGCAGCCCTCCCGCCCCCTGGCGCACAAGGGCGAGACTGCGCCGCATCGTCCTGACCCTGCTGGTCACCGGCCAGTGCGGCATCGCCACCTATGGCATGATCAGGGTTCTGCCCTACCACGGGGGTGATCCCCTCGAAATCAGCCTGGCAGTGGTCTTTGGCCTGCTCTTTTTTGGCATTTCGGTGGGATCCTGGTTCGGCATCTACGGTTTCATTGTACGACTTTCGGGCGGCGACCGGCTGTCTCTCGTGCATCGGCATCCGCCCGACAGCCTCAAGGAGGTCCCGCTTACCCGCACAGCCGTCGTCATGCCTATCTACCATGAGCCGATTGACCGGACCTTCGCCGGCCTGCGCGCCGTCTACCGTTCCCTGGAGGCTACCGGATGTCTGGAGCATTTTGATTTCTTCATCCTTTCAGACAGCCGCGACCCGGAGGTCTGGCTGTCCGAGCAGACCGCCTGGTACCATCTCTGCAAAGAGCTGGGGGCCGATGGTCGCCTGTTTTACCGCCGCCGCCTGCTCAATATGAATTATAAGAGCGGCAATATCGCGGACTTTTTTCGCCGCTGGGGCCGGAATTACACCTATACCCTGGTGCTGGACGCCGACAGTCTGATGACCGGGGAGACCATTGTCCAGATGGTGCGCCTCATGCAGGTCGAGCCCTCGGTGGGCATCCTCCAGACCTGCCCGGCCCTGGTCAATGCCAGATCGATGTTTGCCCGGACGCAGCAGTTCGCCAACCATCTCTTCGGACCTATTTTCACCGCCGGTCTTGCCGCCCTGCAACTCGGCGAAGCCGCCTACTGGGGCCACAATGCCGTCCTCCGCAACGAACCGTTCATGCGCCATTGCGGCCTGAGGCGGCTGCCGGGCTGGGGCCTCTTCGGCGGCGCCATCATGAGCCACGATTTTGTCGAGGCGGCATATATGGCGCGGGGCGGCTATGAGGTCTGGCTTGAACCGGGCTTGGGCGGGTCCTACGAAGAATCCCCCCCCACCCTGGTGGAGGATCTGACCCGTGACAAACGCTGGGCCAAGGGAAATCTGCAGCACCTCTGGCTCATCTTTTTTGCCGGAAAAATCAAGATGGCCCATCGTATAGCATTCTTGAATGGGGTAATGTCGTACTTGGCATCTCCTCTGTGGCTGACCTTCCTGGTGTTGAGCACAGTTGAGGCGACCCGCCTGGTGCTCTGGCCGATCAACTACTTTCCCGCACAGTACAGCCCCTTTCCGGTTTGGCCGGAATGGCGGCCCGAACTCGCCATCGCCCTTGCCTCCAGCACCTTTTTTCTCCTCTTCCTGCCGAAATTTCTAGCCGTAATCGATGTGCTGCTGCACAGAAAGACAGCGGGTTTCGGAGGAATTCTGCGATTGCCGGTAAGCCTGGCCCTGGAGGTTCTGGTCTCCGCCCTTCTTGCCCCGATCCGTATGCTGGCCCACACTCGCTATGTCATGGAGGCCCTGTTCAACCTGAATCTGCGCTGGGCCGGCCAGAATCGTAACAGCGAAACCGGCTGGCGGCCTACCCTCATCAATCAGCTACCGGGAACGGCCATCGCCTTCTGTTGGGCCGGATTCGCCTTCTGGCTGGATGTCCAGTTTTTTCTCTGGTCACTGCCGGTGGTCATTCCTCTTATTCTGGCGGTGCCTACCTCAATACTGCTTGGGCGAGTGCGTCTCGGACAGATTCT
>JANOIV010000192.1:0-2290 GCA_031407875.1 Desulfobulbaceae bacterium
GGGATGGATTTTGCAACCCGTGACCGATGTCGGGGGGCGATTGAAGAACTGGCCCGTGCGTCCGCCCAGACCGAGGAACAGGTCGCGGAGCAGGCGATCAAGCTGGCGACCCAGGCAGGGCATGAAGAGGCAAGCGATGAACGGCGCAACCACGTCGGCACCTGGCTGGTGGGGGAGGGACGTGCTGAGTTGGCCCGGCTGCTGGCATGCCGTGAAAAGTTTCGTTACCGCACCCTGGAATGGGTCTATAACCACCATACCGCCGTCTATTCGCTCGGCATCGGTGGTTTCTCCGGCCTGTTCGTTTTTCTGATCGTCGTCTTTGCCTTCAGCTCCGGCTCCAGCCAGGCCGCATCGTCGTCTGCCATCCTCCTGGGACTCGTGCTGCTCCTGCTGATTCCGGTCAGCCAACTGGCAGTCGAGATGGTCAACTACCTGCTCACGCGGCTTCTGCCGCCCCGGCCCTTGGCCAAGATGGATTTCGAGATTTCGGGGATTCCCGATGCCTTCCGCACCCTGGTGGTCGTGCCGATGATGCTGGTGGACGCGGAGACGATCCAGGCCGAGGTAGAAAAACTGGAGATCCGTTACCTGGCCAATAAGGAAGCAAATTTGCTCTTCAGTCTGTTTACCGACTATACCGATGCCGTTACCCTTACGCGCGAAGACGATAGCCGGTTGCTGCAGGTCGTAAGAGAATGCCTGGAAGCTCTCAATCAGCGTCATGGCGGCGAGCGGTTTTTCCTCTTCCATCGGGAGCGCATGTGGAGCGAATCCGAGCAGAAATTCATCGGTTGGGAGCGCAAACGGGGCAAGCTAGAGGACCTCAACCGCCTGATCGATGGTACGCGGCCTGAGACCGCAGCGCCCCTCGTCTACGTGGGAGCCCCGGAGAGCCTCTCGGATGTGCGCTTCATCATCACCCTGGACAGCGACACCCAACTGCCGCACTCTACGGCCCGCCGAATGGTAGAGACCCTGGCGCACCCCCTCAATCAGCCGCGCTTCGATGGCTTTGACCGCATCATGGCCGGCTTCACCATCATCCAGCCGCGGGTGAGCCCGACCCTGCCGAGCACAAGTGTCTCGATCTTCAGCCGGCTCTTCGCCGATGCAGTCGGCATCGACCCTTACACCCAGGCTGTCTCCGATGTCTATCAGGATTTAAGCGGCGAAGGATCATATCAGGGCAAGGGAATCTATGATGTGCGCGCCTTCAGTCGCGTGCTGTCGGGAAGATTCCCTGAAGGGTGGGTACTGAGCCACGACCTGATCGAAGGGGCGCACGTCCGGGTGGGACTGGCCAGTGATATCGAGCTCTTTGATGAGTTTCCGCAAGGCTACCAAAGCTACGCCAGCCGGGCCCATCGCTGGATTCGCGGAGATTGGCAGATCGCGGGCTGGATTTTCCCCCGTGTGCCGCACGCTTCAGGCGGCCGGGGGCCGAATCCGCTCTCTCTGCTGAACCGCTGGAAGATCCTCGACAACCTGCGCCGCAGCCTTTTGCCCGCCACCAGTCTGGGCCTGTTGGTTGCCTCCTGGCTTATTTCCCCGAGGGTCGGCGGCATTGCCACCCTGGTGGTTGGCATGCAGCTCTTCTTCCATCCCTTAGCGCAGTCCTTGACCCTGGCAACCACCCGCAAGGGGTTGAAACATTTCGATCTGTCGAAGGTGATGCACGACTTGCTGCGGGCGACAGCCGATGCCGCCTTGCTGCCACATCAGGCCGCAGTGGCACTCGATGCTATCGCCCGGGTCTGGTATCGGCGCGTGGTCTCCCGGCGCCGACTGCTGGAGTGGACGGCCCAGGCCGCTCATTGGCGCGCCTCCCGTCGGCAGCCGCTCTTCGTGGCGAGCCTGGCACTGGGGAGCCTCTTCAGTGTCATTGTCGGCTGGACGATCCGGCAGGTCATGCCGGCCAGCCTGCCGCAGGCCGCCCCCTGGCTCATTTTGTGGTTTTTCTCGCCGCTGCTTGGCTGGCTCCTGAACCTGCGCCCTGCAGAGCAGCAACGGGACTTCCCGCTGCCGGAAACGGATCGCCGGTTTCTCAGGTTGATCGCCCGACGGACCTGGCGCTATTTCTCGGCATTTGTCAGCGATGACACCTCGTGGTTGCCGCCCGACAACTACCAGGTTTCCCATCAGAACCGCCTGGCCATGCGGACCAGTCCGACCAATATCGGCCTCTGGTTGACCAGCGCCCTGGGCGCCCATGACTGCGGCTACCTGACCATTAACCAGGTCAGCGAAGGGTTGACCCGGACCATGGCCACCATCGACCGCCTGGAGC
>JANOIV010000026.1:0-3164 GCA_031407875.1 Desulfobulbaceae bacterium
AGGGAATGGTAGCGCATGCCGTCAAAGGGATTGGCCAGACCGCTGAAGACACCCCGGCCATCGTGGTGCATGGGGCTGGTTTTGCCGTGCATGATCCGTCCGGCCCGCACCGTCCTGCCGCCAAAGGCCTCACCCATCGACTGATGCCCGAGACAGACCCCCAGCACCGGCAGCTTGTCGCTGAAATAGCGGATGGCGGCAATCGAGATGCCGGCCTCCTGAGGAGAACAGGGACCGGGCGAGATGAGCAGACGGTCAGGACGCATGGCCTCGATCTCCGCCAGGCTGATCTTATCGTTGCGGAAGACCCTGATATCTTCCTCTCGCCCTTCTTTACGGGCATTGGCGGCGATGGTCTGGACGATGTTGTAGGTGAACGAATCGTAGTTGTCGATGATGATCAGCATGGTCTAAGCCGTTGTCAAAAAATAAATGAAACAAGTGAGATGCCGTGATCGGCATAAGGGGCCGGTCGCTCTTTATCCATCCATGGAGCGAGCGACACTAGGCCATCCATGGCCGTCGTAACGAAATGGGCAGAAATGTTGGTTATTTCGTAACGGCCCCTAAAACCCTTTTTCAACGAGTTCGACCGCCCTTCGCAGTCCCATCGATTTATTGATTGTCTCTTCAAATTCTTTTTCCGCATCGGAATCGGCGACTATACCTGCACCCGCCTGGATCCACAGATTTCTGCCCTGCATGATGAAGGTGCGGATGGTGATGCAGAAATCCATGTTGCCGGAAAAGCCGAAATAGCCGACGGAACCGGCATAGGGTCCGCGCCGGTCAGGCTCGAGTTTGTCGATGATCTGCATGGCCCTGATCTTCGGGGCGCCGCTCACCGTGCCGGCAGGGAAACAGGCGGCCAGCACGTCAAACTGGTCCTTGTCTGCATCGAGCACGCCATGCACCCCGGAGACGATATGCATGACATGGCTGTAGCGTTCGATCACCAGGAGATCCCTGACCTCGACCGAGCCGCCCTTTGCCACCCGGCCCACGTCGTTTCGGCCCAGATCAACGAGCATCAGATGCTCTGCCCTCTCCTTGGGATCAGCCAGCAGCTCCTCCTCCAGCAGAAGGTCCTCCTGCTCGGTCAAGCCCCGCTTGCGGGTACCGGCAATCGGCCGCAGCTCAATACTCTGCCCCTCTTTTCGCACGAGAATTTCCGGGGATGAACCGATTTGGACCAGATCGCCCAGTTTGAGAAAGAACAGATAGGGACTGGGATTGATATGGCGCAGGGCCCGGTAGAGCACGGTGGGATCGATATCCGTCTCGGTATGGAACCTCTGGGAGAGGACGACCTGGATGATATCTCCGGCCAGGATGTACTCCTTGGCCCGTTCAACCATGGCATGAAACTGCGGTGCAGCCATATTGGCGGTAAAGACATGCGGTGCCGATGTTCCTTCGGCGCTGTCCCGGGCCTGAACGGGGACCGGGGCCTTGAGTGTCCCTATGATCTCGTCGATCTGCCGGGTCGCAGCGGCATAGAGCATGTCTCCATCCGCCCCCTCTTCAACCCGCACCCAACAGACGACCGTCACCGTCTGCCGGAAACTGTCATGGACCAGGACAATGCGCGGGACCATGAAGGCGGAGTCGGGCAGATCCAGCAATGGCCGGGCATCGGGCAGATCCTCCATGAAACGGACCATGTCATAGCCAAGAAAACCGACGGCACCACCGCAGAATTTCGGCAGTCCGGCAAACTCGGCGGCCTGCAGCTGCTCAACGAGGGCCTTGATCGCCAGCAGTGGATTGGTCTGGAATCGCTCCTCTGTCTTGGTGGTTCCCCGCACCTCGCTGATACGTACCTCGTTCTGCCGGGATTCGAAGGTCACGAGAGGATCAAAGCCGATGAATGAGTAGCGCCCCCATTTCTCACCGCCTTCCATACTTTCGAACAGAAAGATGTGACTGTGGTCGGCTGCAACCTTGGCAAAAAGCGTGAGCGGGGTGTCGAGATCGGCAATGATCTCGGTGCAGACGGGAATGAGTTTTGCTGATCCCAGAAAATCGGCGAAAACTCCGGGAGAAGGAATATAGGTTCGGCCAGCCATGATCGTCAGAAATTAAATGGAACTTCAGTTATTTACATGAAAATACCGGTAATTGATTCGATAGAATAACAGGTATCAAACCGAAATGTCCAGCACCTTTGGGGAAAGGCAAATAAAAAAAGGACCAAAGAATCTCCAGATTCCATGGTCCTTTTTATCCTTCCTGTCCCGCCGGGTCAGCTCAGAGCCTGCCGGGGGGACAAAGCGATCATATTATGCCGCTGGCTCTATCTTGTTGACGCTCTTGGCCAGACGGGAAATCTTGCGGGATGCCGTTTTCTTGTGGATACTTCCCTTTGACGCCGTCTTGGCGATAACGGGAATTGCCTTGAGCAGGGCCTCTTTGGCCTGTTCTTCAGAACCTGCCGTTACGGCATCATTCACTTTGCGAATCGCATTCTTCATCTGGGTCTTGTTCACCCTGTTGCGCAAACGGCGGTCCTGGGATTGGCGGTTTCTTTTTTCAGCAGATTTATGATTAGCCACGTAGTATTTCCTCCTGTTATTGACTCTCGTATATTCAACCGGGCTAACGGTTATGTACTCGAATAGGCAGACAGCTTCTGCAGTCTCAAACCTGTAGTGATTTTACGAAAAAGAATAGAATTATTAATGCAAGAGCCAAATAAAGTCAACAGGTATCGTTATCAGGGGCTGCAATTACTCCCGACCAATAAAAACCCACTGCCATTTGACAGAATCGGCAACCATAGGATAATCTATAGGCCAGAGGAGGCGAAGACACCGCTCCCCCTTTTGCCAACAGTATGAACTTTATCCGCGAGACACCAAATGGGTTTTCCAAAAGTAGTTTTTAGAATAGTTGAAAACAGGGCCTGCCCTCACTACGAGTACAGTGACAGTTTCCAACTTACAGGCATTGCCATTCCTATCAGCAATGAGAATGAGAATACCTTCATTACCACGACCATCATCAATTTTCCCCTCGACAAGAAGGTCTGCAAGATCCTCAACTGCGACCTGACGAAGATCATTATCCAGTATGAGCGCGGCGACAAGATCCCGGTCTGCATGATCAGCTGCAGCGGCTGCACCGGCTCCATCAAGCTCGAACACACCAAGGATGACGATCTT
>JANOIV010000203.1:0-11046 GCA_031407875.1 Desulfobulbaceae bacterium
TGGCCATTCAGGATGTTGATGAAAATCTGGCAAAGTCTTTTGATCTGAAAGAGGCCAAGGGCATCCTGGTCAGTGAAGTGCAGGCCGACTCTCCCGCCTTCAGTGCCGGTCTGCAGCAGGGCGATGTCATCCTGCGCCTCAACGACACCGTTTTAAAGGATGCCTCTGATCTGCGTAACCGGGTTGCCCTGATAGCTCCAGGGACCAAAGCCACCCTACATTTAATAAGAGAAGGCCGGGAAAAAGATATTGAAATTGTGATAGGCGAACAACCATCAAATTTTGGCCAGATCGCCCAGGTGGAAGACGGTACAAGCAATCTCGCACAATTCGGTCTCACCCTGCAGAATCTGACACCGGAAATTGCCGAGCAACTTGGTTACAAAAAGAACCAGAATGGCGTTGTCATCAGCGCCGTTGAACCGGGTAGTCCGGCCGCCAACGCAGGCCTCCAGACAGGAAATCTGGTAGAGGAGGTCAACAAGAAGAAGATATCCGGTCTCCAGGAACTGCAGCTTGAACTGAAAAACTCCAGCCATCCCCAACGGATTCTCCTGCGGGTGCGGTCAGGAAATATAAGTCAGTATATAGTACTCGTAGCCGAATAAATTGACCTCGCCAAGAGAGCTTTCAGCCTCTCAGTTTTGCCCAAGGGTAGTAGTGTCATCCTGCCGCCCTTGGGCAATTCTTTTAAAGATTTTCATAATTACCGGTAATTTTTGAAAATCATCACTGGCTATCCGCCGCATAACCAGATCGGTTTTGGCAATGACGGTTGCGTTCCTCTTCTTCTTTTCAGAAAAATAGGCCATCTCACCGAAAATCGTCCCGTCGGAAAGGGTGGCGATCAGCTTGCCATTCTCATCAAAGGTCTCCACCTCACCGCTGTCGATATAATAAATCCCATCCGGTGCCTCGTTGATCGTGAAAACGACCTCCCCCTCTCTCCGCCATTCCAGGACGAAATATCGTTCCCACTCCGTGTCATCGACCAGGGTATGATAGAATTCCTGATCCATTGCCTTGAGAAGTTGCTGAGAGAGGCGGAAGAGACGAACCCCGAGGGAATCCCTCTTTCTGCCCGACAGTTTCATGCCGGATTTCTGAAAATCACTCTCCGGTGCAGGGGTCTCGCGGATATACTCGAGAATTCTCTCAATGGCCACGTCCTCTTTGCCGGTCATCTCGACAAAGAGCTGCTGCGCCTTGATGAGTTTGTTGCGAACGACTGGAAAATCGGGGGTGATACCCATGGGACTGTTACCACAGAAGAGCTCCATCGCCGTATTTTTCATCCTGATAAATTCCATCAGTTGTGCCTCATTGACATCCGCTGGGCAGCTGTGGATTCCAGGTTTGAAGACGGTGAAAACATGCATGGGATGCATCAACCCCTGCACAGTCACCTTACCGACACTTAACAGATACTTGGGTTCATCATTCTGATAGCGTGCGACCTCGCGATCCATGAGAATTGTCGTCCCGAAATAGCTGCATAACTCTTCAAGACGGCAGGCCACGGCAAAACTCGAACCGAACTTCAATACCTTGTCGCCAAGACTGGCCTCGATGATATCACCGAGATAGATACCCATTCTGGTGGCCGGAAGACGTCCCTCTGCAATGGCGAACGCCATGCGTACGGCGGCATTGAGGGCACGGGTGCAGATTTCCCCTCTCCCCTCGCCGTGTCCTTTTTCAAAAATGACCATGGCGCCGTCCCCTGCCAGAGGCTCTATTTCAGAGAGAGCATCGTTATCATTATTGATGATTTCCCGAATATTTTCATGATATTCTATCATGAAGTCCCTGATTTCCTCAGGACCCATGCAGGATGTTTTCTGTGAATACTGCACCATATCACTGAGGAGAATCACGACTTCCTTTTTCGGACCGTTCTCAACAGAGATACTCCCATTCTGCAAATGCTCCATATCCAAGACCTTATTATTCAGAAAAAATCACATTGCAAGGGTAACAATCACCCTGCCCACGACAATGCAGACAAATCATTGCCAAATATAACAGTCAGTATGAATGTTACATCTGCAGATATTCGATTGTCAAAGCAAATGCCATAGAGATCCCACCGCTTCAAAACCAAAAGGCGGTGAAGAAGAGCGGTAAGATGAAAAAAGGAGAACTGAGTGCCGGCTTTGAGGAGGGCTTTCCTAGTTGATGAAAGCAAGAAAAACCAAGCCTGCCAGTACAGCGAGCAAAACAACTCCCACCTTAACGTATACCGAGTGATCCTCACCATGATCCTGTGATGCATTACTCATATCTTCGACCTCCTCTTGTTATAAAAAAGTTTCTTGTAACTTCTCTTTCTTTTAAAATTTTCAGCATAAAATTCAACAAATTAGAGGGATAAGACACCGGTCGGGTACCCCCCTGAGGACCAGGATGAGGGAGGGGCGAGTCAGTGTCTCAGGGCCGCCAACCAGGGTTGTTTTATTGGCCAGGAGGCGGTGGTGGAGGTGGAGCGACCACTGTATGTTCTATGCTCCCTCGCCCAGAACTTGCCTTAAGGCGTTCGTCATATACCGAAAGAAGGAGAAACATGGCAAAAGGCTGGGCGATAAGGATGGCCAAAGGTACCGAACCACCAAGAGACATGATCATCAGGTAGGCTACGGAAATAACGATTTGGTCGGTGATCGGTTCTCTGGTCGCCATCTCCCATGATGCCTTCAGGGCATCCATAATTCCGCTGTCCTTGTCGGTCATGAGTGGAATCATATACATCGTGGCAAAGATGGTAAAGAGGGCAACTGCCAGACCAGGCAGAACCATAAACATGAAACCTATTCCCGCTACAATCATAACGAGCACAAAAAACCCAAAAAGAGGAATGAATAAAGACATCTGAGAGAAAAGATCACGAATCTCCGGTGGACGCCCCTCACGCTGTGCCCTGAGAAGAGACTGCATATAGCCTGCTGTGGTGACGGGAGCCAGTATCCCCAAGCTGAAAAGAACGACAATGGCCTGAACCAGGGTCAAGAGCAAAACCGGCCCTATAAATTTGAGAGTATTCTGCCATGCTGTTTCAAAATGCTTCTTGAAATCCATCTCATTCCTCCTCAATTAGAATAATACCAATACAACACCTTAGGAGCGGTTACGAAATAACCATTACATTTCGCAGGCCATGGATGGCCCAGTGTCGCTTGCTCCAGGGATGGATGAAGAGCGACCTGACCATTTCACTATGGCTCCTTATGTCGGCAAGGCATTTTAATGTCACGGTGATTTTTGAACGACGGCTTACTGGCTAAACACGACCTCAAGAAGTTCCGGCAATGTCGCCACACCGATAATCTCAATCCTGCCCGGCCAGGTAATGCGTTCCTTGTTGCCCTTCGGCATGATAAATCGCGCGAATCCCAGTCGCTCGGCCTCCCGCATCCTGATCTCCATATGCCCTACAGCCCGGATTTCACCGGCCAGACCAACCTCACCGCAGACCACTGTAGCCGAGGAAATGGGGCGTTCAAGGAGGCTGGAGGCCAGGGCACAGATCACACCGAGATCCAGGGCCGGTTCATCAATACGTATTCCTCCGGCAATATTGAGAAAAATATCGTGACCATACATGACCAGTCCAGCCTTCTTCTCGAGAACGGCGCAGAGCAGGGACAGGCGCTGCGGATCAGCCCCGATTGCCGTACGTCGTGCTGTCCCGAGATTGGTGGGGCTCACCAAGGCCTGAACCTCGACCAGGATCGGTCTGGTTCCCTCCACACTCGGCAGGACGACAGAACCCGGCTCATCGAGAGGCCGCTCGGCCAGAAAGATTTCCGAAGGGTTGGTGACCTGGACCAGGCCCTCTTCCTTCATCTCAAAGACCCCAATTTCGTTCGTTGAACCAAACCGGTTTTTCACGGTGCGCAGGATACGAAAGGCATGGCTCCGGTCACCCTCAAAGGAGAGCACCGTATCAACCATGTGCTCCAGGACCTTGGGACCGGCAATAGCCCCATCCTTGGTGACATGGCCTACCAAAACGACCGGTATGTTCTCTTTTTTGGCCATGGTCAGTATCCTGTAGGCCGACTCACGGACCTGACTGACGGAACCGGGAGCGGAAGGCAAATCGGCGCAGACCAGCGTCTGAATCGAATCAACCGCCAAAAGGCAGGGACGCATTTCCTCGGTCAAGGCAATGATCTCTTCCACCTCGTTGCCGGTCGCCAGATATTCGTCCTGATGGATCGCAGCAAGCCTTCTGGCCCGCATCTTGATCTGCCGTGCCGACTCTTCACCGGAAACATAGAGAACCTTTCGTCCTGATCCGGCAGCAACAGCGGCCAGCATATGCAAGATGAGCGTCGACTTGCCGATCCCCGGTTCACCACCAATGAGAATCACCGAACCCGGGACAATGCCGCCACCCAGCACCCTGTCCAGCTCTTCAAGAGTCGTGCTGATTCTCTCTTCATCGCCATCCGGGGCCTCGGCAAGGGGAATTGCCCTGAAGGTGGTCGCCTTCGTCCTGGAATTTCTCTTGGGCGTTTCCTCAACAAGGCTCTCCCAGGACCCACATTCCGGACAACGGCCCAGCCATTTGATGCTCTGATAACCGCACTGCTGACAGACATACAGGCAGGAAACCTTTTTCTTATTTAGAGATACCATGTGCAGAGTGTAGCCCAGGTCATTGTAAAAGTCATCAACTGCTCTTTACTCCTGTTATAAATGCGCTATTATTTAGCAGATTTCCTATAAGACATGGAAAACTCTCTCAGCACCACACGACAACTCTCTTCACCTTGACTCACCCACACTATGGCGACAACACCTCCCAAAACCGTTTATCCTTGGATCCCGCTCTCATACTCTTTGGCCTTGATGTTCAGAAAAAAACAACTCCTCGGCTGGAGTCTCATGCTCTTCTGCATGACTATCTTTTTCACCTGGTTAGGCTTCATGCTGACCGTCGGGTACGTGGATGATCTTACGCGAAATTTTCTCCAAACCGCACCCGACACAGCCGGTATCTTTGGTTGGATTAAATACACATTCTGGCTGATCGGGAAGTGGCTGCTCCTTATCATCTCGAGAATCGTCGCTTTTTATATCTCATTTCTTCTCGCCTATTGTCTCACTTCCCCCGGATATGTTTTTTTGAGCACGGCCGCCGAAAAATTGCACCTCGGAGAACTGTTCATCCCAGAGGATGCCTTCACCCTGCAGGGTATTCTCACTGATCTGCTTGAAGGGGTCAAAATTGGCCTTTACGGGCTCCTTGTCACCCTTGTCGCACTCCTGGTCAATTTCATCCCGGTCATAGGCCAGGCGGTAATCCTCCTGCTCTATACCTACTATTCCGCCCTTATGTTCATCGATTTTCCAGCGTCAAGGAGACGCTGGTCTCTTGGCCAGAAGATCAGCTGGATCTCAAACCACCACCGCATTGCTTTCAGACTGGGATTTCTCCCGGCCCTTGTCTGTATGATTCCCTTTGTCAATATCTTTCTCATGGCCTTTCTCTTCCCGGTGATGACCATCCACACCACGCTGAATTTCTCAGCCCTCGTAAGCGAGAAACCTCTCGAAAAGCTCACAGTTAAATAAGGCAATGGGTACTGAAATAGAACGTAAATTTTTGCTGGCAAACAATGACTGGCGAGGGCTTGGCCAGGGACTGCCTTATTGCCAGGGCTATCTCTGTGCAGGCAATGGCCGAACCGTACGGATTAGAACCGTGGCTGATCGGGGATACCTCACCGTCAAAGGGGCAACCTACGGCATTGCCAGATCGGAGTATGAATATCAGATTCCCCATACAGACGCCCTGGAAATGCTGGAAACCCTGTGCCTCAAGCCTCTTATCACCAAGATCAGATATAGAATCCCCGTTGCCGGATTTATCTGGGAAGTAGATGAATTTTTTGAAGATAATACAGGATTGATCGTTGCTGAAATCGAATTGCAGGACCAGGAACAGGCCTTTTTCAAGCCACCATGGATTGGTAAGGAGGTGACGGATGATCCGCGCTACCGCAACTCCAGTCTGATAGGAGATCCTTATTCTCGCTGGGCGGAGTGACATACTTCTCGGTGTTGCAGAAAACTTCCATCAAACGAGGTCTGCCAGGACAGAATTGGCAACCTGTCGGCCCCGAGGAGAGAGCCGCAGATGTGTCGAGGTGCGCTCTACGAGAAAAGCTCTCTGCAGTCTCTCCAGGGTGTCGCCATAGTACTTCGCCAGGTCCAGGCCATAGCGCTCAAGAAGGTCCTGGCGGGAAATTCCCTCGACCATACGCAGCCCCATCACCACACTTTCTCTGAAAGAGGCCTCATTTTCCAGGTGTTCACTGGCAATGATCGCCTCATTTTTTTCTTCTATGAACCGGCAATACTGCAAAGGATCTTCTTCACGCCGCTCGCGTTTACCTGCAATACAACTAACAGCCCCGGCTCCGGCGGCATAGTACTCTCCATTGAGCCAGTAATTGATATTATGACGGCACTCCTTGCCCGGTCTGGCAAAATTTGAGATCTCGTACTGCTTCAAACCCGCTGCCCGGCAGAGGCTGAAGGTCAGTGTATCCATCTGGTCGATTTCCTCTTCATCGGGCAGCTGCAGTTTCCCGGCTTTCTCCAGCCCCGAATAGACTGTACCGTCCTCAATAGCCAGTTGATAGCAGGAGAGGTGTTGAGGAAACTGCGCTAGGGCCGTTTCAAGGCTTCTCTGCCAGGAATCCCTGGTTTGACCTGGAAGTCCATACATCAGATCAAGACTGATGTTCTCAAAACCGGCATTTTTCGCCTGCGCGATTACCCTGAGCGCCTCAAGATAGTCGTGACAGCGACCAAGTGTTTTCAGTTCAACATCGGCAAACGACTGGATCCCCAGAGAAAGCCGATTCACTCCTGCCTGCTTCAGACTCTTGAGGTAGATGAGATCAATGGTACCGGGATTGGCTTCAACGGAAATCTCAGCACCATCTGCCAATTGAAAGATAGTGCCGCAGTAGGTCAGGAGATCCGAAATCTCATTACACGCTAATATGGTCGGAGTGCCACCACCGAAAAAGATTGACGTGAGTGCAGGTTTTACATGCTTCGAAATACCTGCAAGTTCACTCCGCACTGCCTGGATATAGCGCTTGAAGTCATTTGCCATTCCGGCAAATGAGACAAAAGAACAATAAGGACATTTGCTTTTGCAAAAAGGAATGTGGATATAGAGAGCAGCCATCAGCCGATCAACGCAGAGAATCCAGAACAGTGGAACAGTCCTGTTTCATCCTGGCCAAAAGCCCATGGTCAGCAAAACTGTAACATCCGTCGCCAATTATCAGATGATCGAGGAGCTGAATCTGCATCCAGGAACAGATCATATACAAAGTACGGGTGAGATGTAGATCCTGTGGGGAAGGTTCAAGAGAACCTGATGGATGATTATGGGCAATGATGAGGGCGGCGGCATGGCGCTCTATAGCCTTGGCGATGAGTTCCCGCGGATAGACGGTATTGACGTTGAGGGTCCCTTCGGCAATGATCTCCGAATCGATAATGGCATGCGAGGAGTCGAGAAAGATGGCTGTAAACACCTCCTTCTTCAATCCCCGCATGGCATGCTGGAGATAGTCGGTGACCTCCTGAGACGAATGCAGGTAGCGTTTTCCACGCAGGCGTTCACGAAGGTACCGACCGGCAACACACTGGACAAAATGCAGGGCGAAACTGTTTTTCGGCCCAACGCCCTGCACCGTCTGCAGACCTCTGACCGGCGCCTCAAGCACTGCAGCCAAGGTGCCGAAGGTGGCCAGAAGCTGACGGGCCGGCTCTTTGCAATCAGAGCGTGGCGTGCCGAAGGTGAGTAGCAACTCCAACACCTCGACATCGGTAAAACCATCCAGGCCTCTTTCCAGGAAACGGTCCCGCAAGCGCCCTCGGTGCCCCTCTCCTTTCTCTTGCCATTGTTCTTTGTCCACCGCCTTTACCCGCCAAAGATGGCCTTGCGGAATAAATCGTTGGCCATGGCCGGGTTGGCCTTACCCTTCATCCTCTGCATAAGCTGACCGACGAAAAAGCCCATCAGCTTGTCCTTGCCGCCGCGGAGCTCTTCGGCCTGAACAGGATTGGCTGCCAGTATTTCCTCGATAACCTTCATGATCTCATTTTCATCGGAGACCTGCAGGAGGTTTTTGTCCTTTACAATCAACTCGGGATCCTGACCTGATTTCAGCATATCCTGAAAGACAGTTTTCGCAATCTTACCGCTGATGGCGCCATTCTCCACGAGAAGAAGAAGCTTCCCGAGTTGCGGCGGGGCGATAAGGCAGTTACCAATATCATCTCCTTTGAGTTCCCGCATAAATTCCGTCATGATCCAGTTGGCGATCTTCTTGGCCTCCGGACCGGCTTTTACGACCTCCTCGAAATAATCTGCCAATGATTTATCGCTCGTCAAGATCCCGGCATCGTTCGCGGACAGTCCGTATTCTTTGACGAATCGATCCTTTCTGGCATCTGGCAATTCCGGCAAGGTCGCCCGGATCTCCTCGATCCATTCTTCACTTATTTCAATGGGTACCAGATCGGGACAGGGAAAATACCGGTAATCATGGGCATCTTCTTTTCCCCGCATAGGTTCCGTCCTGCCCCTATCGGGATCCCAGAGAAGGGTTTGCTGCACAACCTTCTGGCCATCGAGAAGGAGATTGCGCTGCCTGCGTATCTCATACTCCAAGGCATCCTGAACATTGCGAAATGAATTCATGTTTTTCAGCTCAGTCCTGGTGCCAAGCTCACGCTGCCCAACGGGACGCAAGGAAATATTGGCATCGCAACGAAAGCTTCCCTCCTGCATGTTGCCATCACAGATATCCAGGTAGCGAAGAATCGCGTGGACCTTTTTGAGATAGGCATACGCTTCCCGGGGCGAGCGCATATCCGGTTCGGAAACGATTTCAAGGAGAGGTATACCCGTGCGGTTCAGATCAACATACGAGGAGGAATCATGTTCAGCATGGATTAACTTGCCCGCATCCTCCTCCATATGCATCCGGGTGATCCCTATCGCTCTTGCTTTTCCATCTACCTCAATCTCTACCTTGCCGTGTTCGACGATGGGTAGATCAAATTGAGTGGTCTGGTAGCCTTTGGGTAGATCGGGATAAAAATAATTTTTTCTGGCAAACTGGTTGCAGCGAATGATGGTTGATCCTGTCGCTAAACCCATCTTTATGGCAAATTCAACAACCTTCTTGTTCAAAACCGGCAATACCCCGGGCATACCCAGACAAACCGGGCAGGTATGCGTATTAGGCGGAGCGCCAAAGGCCGTGGAACAGCCACAGAATATTTTCGACGCAGTCTTCAGTTGGGCATGAATCTCAAGCCCAATTACAGTTTCAAACTCCATATTCCAACCAGATATTGATGATATTTCATACAACAGGAGTTGCTTTGGCGATCCAGGTACGAATCCTCTGCAATTCCTCATCCCATTGCCTTCCCGTTCTGACCACCAGAAACATGCGGAAAAGATCATTGACCGTTTTAATAAGCTCTTCGAAGAGGAAAATCCTCTCGAGGATCATTCCCTCAACTTCTTCCGGACTGGCAGACTCTTCGGCCTCGGTGTCTGCAGTTTTAGGAAGTTTCACACTACGGAATTCCATCATGGCAGCCGCCAGGGTAAAATTATACTCCTGATCGCCCTTTGAGATTTTAATCCGTGCCTGCTCAAGTTTTTTACCAACCTGCAGACCCGTTCGAGCCTCCTGGAGTTCGGTCTGCAGGCCACTGCAGATTAATTTCTCACTCGATTCGCCCTCTCCATATTCGAGCAGCATATGTTTTTCAAAGACTACAGCGATGTCGCCAAAACCTGGGATCTCAATACTGCCACCCCTTTCCTCACTTTTCCACCATAGCCATGTGAGAAATTCCTGCCCAACAAAACGTTTTTCCGCTATTAAATCAACCAGATCCAAGTTTCACCTCACTACCTGTAAATATTATGATTTTCCATCCGATCACACAAAGACAACCGGAGATATCGAGGCAAGCCTTGCAACCTGGTCTCCATCAAGCAACTGTTCTCCTGTGATGTAAGGAATCTGCTGCCGGATAAGCAGCCCGAAGCTTTCCTTAAAGAAATCCTCGAGAACGGCATGAGCTTTTTTGTTTGTTGTAAAAAAGAGCAGAGTGGAATCCGATAGATTCCAGCACAGATCATAGACAGAGGGCAGAGGCACAGCCTTTCGCATCAGTTCTGTATGAATTCTCTCTTTTATCTCGACTTTGAGACTTCTGCCGATTTTTGGAATCTGACGTTCCTTTTTGATCCGCTCCTCTTCTTTTTGAACCACTTTTTTCAGAATAACAGGCGATACCTTTCGTTCATCAATCCGTATCGATAATGTGACATAGTCGCCACACATATACGAGGCATACTGAAACTTCGCATCGAACATATTGAGTACTGAGACCCAACCGATGGAATACTCATCAAAGGTCTCGTCAATATCCTGGAATGAAAATGAGGCCACTCTAGCAGCGATAAACTCAAGGGGAGAGCCTGGAAGATCACCCTCAACACTAAACCGTACAAAACTTGCAGAACCTTTAACAAATCCCATTATTTACCATTCTCTCGGGTATTTCTTACATTGTTTGCCTACATGGCAGATCTCTTGATGCCTAAAAATTCCTTCAAAGAGCGAATCAAGTATTAAGAATTTTTGGTGTGAAGGATTGATATAGATCCATTGATATAGCATTACTGTATAGTGACGACAATATTTTTCCACAAAGAAAAGGGGCTTTGATATTATTCGGTGCCAGAAAACCTTGATACAAAGCTAATTATATATAACTGTTAGACTAAACAACTTGACCGCATCTTTTTCAGATGGTAAGAATAGGAAGGAATATTTGTGTTGACACATGTTAAATGACTTTGTATAAAGCCAGACTTTGCAGGGTCGTTAACTCAGTCGGTAGAGTATCTGCCTTTTAAGCAGAGAGTCGCGCGTTCAAGTCGCGCACGACCCACCAAGCAGAACAAGGTCCCCATCGTCT
>JANOIV010000258.1:0-1670 GCA_031407875.1 Desulfobulbaceae bacterium
CACCGAGGCCACGGTGCCGCGCATCACGGTGATTGTGCGCAAGGCCTATGGCGGCGCCTATGTGGTGATGAACTCCAAACATATCCACTGCGACATCAATTATGCCTGGCCGACGGCCGAGATCGCCGTGATGGGCCCGCGCGGCGCCACCGAGGTCATCCACCGTCGGGAGATCGAGAAGGCCGCCGATCCGGAGGCCATGCTGGCTGAGAAGATGGAGACCTACCGCAAACATTTCATGAATCCCTTTGTAGCCGCCAAACGGGGCTACATCGACGACGTCATCTTCCCCCGCGACACCCGGCACCGGCTCATCCGCACCCTCCAGTTTCTCGAGAGCAAAAAGAGTAGCCGCCCCGACCGCAAACACGGCAACATCCCCCTATGAGGCCCTCCATGTTTGAAAAAATCCTGATCGCCAATCGCGCAGAAATAGCCGTCCGGGTTATCCGCACCTGCAAGGCCATGGGTATCCGCACCGTGGCCGTCTACTCGGAGCCGGATTTCCGCAGCATCCATGTCATCGAGGCCGACGAGGCCGTATTGCTGGGCGGGGCCCGACCCTCGGAATCCTATTTGTCGATTGATAAAATCATCGATGCAGCCCTGGTCACCGGCTGTCAGGCCATCCATCCCGGTTACGGCTTTCTTTCAGAAAATCCAGTCTTTGCCGAAAAGGTGGCGGCCGCGGGACTTGCCTTTATCGGCCCGCCGGCCGAGGTCATCGCCGCCATGGGCGACAAAATCGCCGCCAAAAAACTGGCGGTCATCGCCGGCGTGCCGACGGTGCCCGGCCACAGTGAGCCGGTTGTCTCTTTGGAACAGGCCTTAGCGGCAGCGGCCGAGGTCGGATTTCCGATCCTCCTGAAACCGGCTGCCGGCGGTGGCGGCAAAGGCATGCGGGCCGTTGACCGGGCCATGGATATGGCCTCCGCCCTGCTGCTCTGTCAGCAGGAGACCCGAAAATCCTTTGGCGATTCCCGGATCTTTGTCGAACGCTTCGTCCGCAGACCCCGCCATATTGAAATCCAGATCATCGCCGATCAACACGGCAATGTGGTCCATCTGGGCGAGCGGGAATGCTCCATCCAGAGACGCTATCAGAAGATTATTGAAGAATCTCCTTCCTGTGCCCTGACTCCCGCCCTGCGCGAGGAGATGGGCAACCTGGCCTGCGAACTGGCGAGAAAGGCCGGCTATGTCAATGCCGGGACCGTGGAGTTCATCCTCGATGAAAACGGCTCATTCTTCTTTCTGGAAATGAATACCCGCCTGCAGGTCGAGCATCCTGTCACCGAACTGGTCAACTCTCTTGATCTGGTCGAGCTGCAGATCCGGATCGCGGCCGGCGAACCACTGCCCTTCAGCCAGGAGCAGGTCTCACTGACCGGCTGGGCCATGGAAGTGCGGATCTGTGCTGAAGATGCCAAGAGGGGTTTTGTGCCCTCCATCGGCCTGATCACACGTTATGCCGCGCCTAAAGGCAGGCATGTGCGTGTGGATTCCGGCGTCGATGCCGGCAGTACCGTCAGTGTCTTTTACGATCCGATGCTGGCCAAGGTCATCACCTGGGGCGAAAACCGCGAAGAGGCCCGCAAGCGCATGGTCCAGGCCCTGAACGGTTATCATATCGAGGGCATCTTCACCAATATCGATTTTGCCAATCAGGT
>JANOIV010000002.1:0-28069 GCA_031407875.1 Desulfobulbaceae bacterium
TCACCTGGACTTCTGCATGATGGCCACTTCGCTCATCTGGATTTACGCCTGTCGATTGGAAAAAACTCCCAGTCGACGACATGCGGTTAAAGGCCGCGACCATTTCGCCTTTTCCGATGTCAGGAGACTGGTGGCCCAGGCTGCATTGGACAATGATTTTGCATTACTTTGCCCGGTTCCACGCAAACCGGTGCTTAATTCTCTCGTGGTCGCACTGATGCGCATGGCGGCATGAGGCTTTTACAGGAAACTTCAGTTCTTAATCAACAGAAGCATAATCCTACACCCCTTTTTCTTGTTGAATTTCCATACGAAAACTCAACTGGCCTCTCATTTCCTTATCTCCCAGCTTTGATGTATTCTGGGATTTCTTGAAAAATCAAAAGGAATGGTTTCCCGGGTAATCTCTTTTACGTTAAAGAAATCACCCACTTCATCATTAAGTGAGAATTTCCTGAAATTTGTTGAAAAAATGAGCATCCCTCCAGGTTCAAGGCGCTCCATTGCCAACTTGATGAGACGGGTATGATCACGCTGGATATCAAATACCCGATTCTCTTTCTTGGTGTTGGAAAATGTCGGGGGATCAACAAAGATGAGATCATATTTGGCCTGATTCTCCTCAAGCCACACCAGGCAGTCAGCCTTGACTGTACTGTGAATATTTTCGGCAAACCCATTAAGAGAGAGATTCATCCTGGTCCAGTGTAGATAGTTGGCAGACAGGTCCACGGTTGTCGTTGCCTGGGCTCCCCCTATGGCGGCATGCACGGTAACCGTTCCTGAATAGCCAAAGAGATTGAGGAACTTCTTCCCCAAAACTTCCCTGGCTATCCGCAAACGGATGGGCCGGTGATCGAGAAACAGGCCGGTGTCGAGATAATCCGTGAAATTGACGAGGAAATAACACTCTCCTTCCCGAATCTCGTACATTTTTTTTCGGCTGTCCTTCTGTTGATACTGCTCGCTTCCCTTCTGCCGCCGGCGGGTCTTGATGAATATCCTTTCCCGCCTCACTCCGAGCACTTCACGAATACTTTGCAATGCATGGGAAAACCTGGCACTTGCCAGCTCGGGATCAATGGATTTCGGCGGGGCATACTCCTGGACATGGACCCATTTTCCGTACAGGTCGATGCTGATATTGAATTCAGGCAGATCCCGGTCATAGACTCTGAAGCAGGTGATTCCCTCTTTTTCTGACCACTTCAGAAATTTCTTCATGTTCTTGTCAAGGCGATTGGCAAATTCACTCTCACCTGGAGTGCTCTTCGTCCGCCACTTGAAAGGTTCATCAGTATTTTCAGGGGCAGATCCGAGCAGCAGTCTACACGGCAGAGCGCCGTTGTAGAGCCGGTATTTTTTGCCCCAGGAGAGAGTGAAACTGTCTATCAACTCCGGGTTCGAAATAAACACCCCTGTCTTCCAACCACCAAACCTCTCCCGTACGATCCGACCATAGGCCCTATACAGATAGCTCACCTCTTCGGTCTCGGAAAGACGCTCACCATAGGGAAGGTTGGAGAGCAGCATGCCGGTATGGGATGGGGGCTGCAGACGGGCTAGTTCTGCCTGCTTCACCCTGATAAAGTCAGCCAGACCGGCTTTCTCTATATTCTTTCTGGCCGCAGCCACCACCTTCGGGTCGGCATCATATCCGAGAAAAATGGGCCATTTCCTGGAAAAACCCGCCTCTTCCCGGGCAACAGCTTCTTTCACCAGATTCTCCCAGAGCCGGGCATCGTGCTGGGTCCAACCCATGAAGCCGAAATAACTCCGAGACAGGCCAGGTGCTGAATCAGCAACCATCAGAGCGGCCTCTATCAGCAAGGTACCGGTACCACACATGGGATCGAGCAGCGTGGACGGGGGATCTGTATCAAGCCAACCGCTCAGGGCGACAAGGGCAGCAGCAAGAGTCTCCTTGAGAGGAGCGAGACAACCGGTCACCCGATAGCCCCTGCGGTGCAGGCTCTCCCCGGAAAGATCGAGTGAAACGGTCGCCGTCGCCCCTTCGATATGCAGATTGATACGGACACCAGGAAGAACTACGTCAACCGAAGGGCGCTCCCCGACACGTTCCCTGAAGGAATCAACCAGGCCATCTTTCAGGCGCAGGGCGGCAAAGCGGCTATGACTGAGAGGCGATTCCCCCGAGAGGGTGCAGTCAACGGCAAAGGTTGTGTCCAACCCCAGATGCTCCTCCCAGGCGATTGATTTGCAGCCTGAGTAGAGCGTTTCCTCATCGGCTACCTCGAATTGTGTCAACTGTAGAAAGATCCTCGAGGCGAATCGCGACCAAAGGCAGGCCCTGTAACCGCTCTCAAGTGTACCAAGCCAGCCAACCACCCCCTTTGCCACGGTTATGTCATGAGCGGCAAATGATTCCACCTCCCCTGCAACGAGGTCTTCAAGTCCGGCCGCACAACTTGCCACCAACCTGTACTGTCTTGTGTTCACCATATCTGATGCCATTTCACAGTCGTATTCATCAAGCTCACCTAAAATTTTGAATATTATAGAAATTACTGACACCCAAGGAGATCCCTGTCCTTCGGGCTATGGGATGCCATTCTTAAAAACAGGGAATAAGAATTTTTCCCTTTCCCTCCCTGACAAATTTTCTTGACCTCTCGCCGAATAGGGATAGTATATAAAATTTGTATGCTGTACAAATTTATGCAATGACATTTGAGTTGTTTACGCTTTAACCGTTGATCTATAAAGGAACAGGAGAAATTATGAAGAAAACTATCTGCAAGACCGCCATGCTTATCACCCTCATGGGCTCACTTGCTTTACTCGGTGCTGGCTGTAGTAAAAAAGCCGTTATTCCACCCGATGGCACGGCCGGCGGCAATGCCGACAGCGCATCTGGAGCCAGTGGCTATGACGAAAACACTATCGCATCCGAAGGCACCCTCGATGATGCGGCCGCCAGCGGTCTTTCCAATGCTGGTTCGGAATCTGATGAGTACAAGAGAATGCATGGTCGATGCTCTGAAAACCTGTTTCCGATCTATTTCGATTTCGATCAGTCTGGAGTGCGGTCAGATATGACCGAAGTACTGGTAAAAAATGGTGAGCAAATGCAGAAGACAGCTGGGGCAGCCATCGTCATCGAAGGCAACTCCGATGACCGCGGAACCAACGAGTACAACCTCGCCCTCGGTGAAAGAAGGGCCCTTGCCGCCAAACAGTATCTTGTCGATCTCGGGGTAGACGCAGCCAGAATACAGACCGTCAGTTACGGTGAAGAACGTCCCCTCTTTCCTGGACAGGATGAAGACGCCTACAACCAGAACAGAAGAGACGATTTTATCATGAAGTAACGAGACATACCCGTACCAGCAGGCCGGATGAATTGATTGCCGGCCTGCTGGTGCCGAGAATTCACCCCTCAGCCTGTTTTCCTTTCACCGCCTCCAGAACCAGCCGGCTGACCTCTTCAATATCCTTTGTTGTCGTATCGATTGCCAGGGCATCCTCAGCCTGGCGTAAAGGGGCTATTGCCCGTTCTCTGTCGTTCTTGTCACGCTCCAGAGTCATGGCGAGTATCTTCTTTTCATCAACTATCTCCCCCTTGGCCTGTAGCTGTAAAACCCGGCGTCGCGCCCGCTCCTCCGGCCTGGCATCAAGGAAGAACTTGTGCATCGCCCCAGGAAAAACCACGGTGCCGGTATCTCTTCCTTCGGCGACAATCTTTCCCTGCTCTCCTATTGCCCTCTGCAGGCGGGTAAGCTTTTCCCGTACTGCTGGAATTGCCGAAACCCGGGAGGCAACCATGGCGATCTCCGGGCTCCTGATTTCCTGACTCACATCCTCACCATTGAGCAGAACCCCCACGTCGCCATGCCCGGTCTCGGTGGCAAACAGGTCGATCCGAACTACCGCCAGGGCCGCAGCCACCGCCTTTTCATCGGTAAGATCTATGTGATGCCGCTCAAGACAGAGCCCGACTGCCCTGTACATAGCTCCCGTATCAAGATAGGTGAATCCCAGCGATTCGGCGATTTTCCGGCTGATGGTCGATTTACCGACCCCCGAAGGGCCATCGATTGTAATCACATTCTGCTTTTCAAGCATAACTCAGATCCTTCACGCATCTGGAAAACTCCTCCAGAAATCGGCCATTTTCACCCTCCGTTCCCACGGTGACACGGATACAGTCTGAAAATCCGTAAACCCCCATTGGTCGGACGATAACCCCTTTGTGCAGCAGGTCCTCGTAGAGCGCCTGGGCATTCCCTTGCACATTGATGAGTAAAAAATTGGCTTGGCTTGGATACACCGTACATCCTAGACTCTCCACCTTCGCGCGAAGAAACGCCCGACCTTTCCGTGTAACATCCAGAATGTATTTATAATATTCATAGTCATCCAAGGCGGCGAGCGCCCCGACCTGGGCCATGTGGTTTATATTAAACGGCTGGCGAACCTTATTCAGGCAGTCGGCAATATCCTTGGGCATTAGACCATAGCCAATACGCAGTCCCGGCAGACCATAGGCCTTGGAAAACGTTCGTAACGAAACAATGGGGCAGCGCCCTTTAGTGTTACGGATAAGAGAGAAAATATCAACCTGTTGTTCTTCGTCCATGAAATCCACATAGGCCTCATCCAGGACAACAATCACCGACTCGGGAACCTTGCTGAAAAAAGTATACAAGTCCAACGGCTTCAAAGATGTACCGGTTGGATTATTGGGGTTGTCGAGAAAGATGAGCCGGGTTTTCTCTGAGATCATCTCCTGTATGACCAGAAGGTCATGACACATGTCTTTCAAGGGGACGATGTAGTTTTCTCCACCACCGACCTGTACGATCTTCTGGTACATCAAAAACGAGGGGTGACTGCTGATAACCTCATCACCTTCATTGACAAAGGCCTTGACCAGGAATTCAATCACTTCGTTGGAACCGTTCCCGAGGACGATTTCGTCCACATCAAACCCGAGTTTATCGGCAAGGCCATGAACCAGATCATGACTGGAACTGTCCGGATAGCGATGGATACTTGCCAGGGCCGAGCGCAAAGCCCTGACTACTTTGGGAGATGGTCCCCAGGCGTTCTCGTTGGAGGCCAGTTTGATGGAGCCGGTGATGCCGTATTCGCGCTCAAGTTCCGCCTGGGTCTTCCCTGGCGGATAGGGCGTTAAGGCTGCAATTTTATCTGGAATGTGCAGTTTCAATCATCTTCCCCTTCTCGCAAACAATATATTTGTATCCGACGCTGAACCCAGGAGTTCAGCAAACCTGTGCACACCCCGCAGTTCCCAGGCTTTTTTCAAGGGTGCATGCTACCCTGAGCAGGGTATCCTCACGAAAATGCGGCCCCTGGAGCTGAATGCCGATGGGAAGCCCATCGCGGCTGAAACCTCCCGGGACAGACATACCGGGAATCCCGGCAAGATTTGCGGAAATCGTCAGAATATCGGAGAGATATACAGAAAGTGGATCATCGACATTCTCCCCCATTTTCCAGGCCGGAGTCGGTGTAACAGGAGAAATAAGCACATCGCATGACTCATAAGCCTTTTGAAAGTCATGAAGTATCATGGTACGAACCTGCGAGGCCTTTTTATAATAAGCATCGTAGTATCCGGAAGACAGGGCGTAAGTGCCGATAAGGATACGACGCTTCACCTCAGCGCCGAAGCCGGCAGAACGGGTATCTTTGTACATAGCCATCAGAGAGTCGGCATTCATGTCACGGATCCCGTAATGCACCCCGTCATAGCGGGCGAGGTTGGAGCTTGCCTCCGCCGGGGCAAGCAGATAATAAACCGCAACACAATATTCCGTGTGAGGGAGAGAAATATCGACGATTTCCGCACCCGCCTCCCGCAGCAGATTGATGCCTTTTCGCACCACACCTTCCACCTCGGGATCGAGCCCTTCAATAAAAAATTCTCTCGGAACGCCAACCCGCAATCCACGGACATCCTCAATGAGTGATGAGGAATAATCAGGCATCTCCCGCTGAACCGAGGTGGAATCCCTGGGATCATATCCCCCGATCACATTCATCATCAGGGCACAATCTCTGACATCCCGGCAGAGAGGCCCAACCTGATCAAGGGAAGAGGCAAAGGCAACCAAGCCATAGCGGGAAACCCTGCCGTAGGTCGGTTTGAGACCGACAATGCCACAGAGAGATGCCGGTTGACGGATCGAGCCCCCGGTGTCGGAGCCAAGAGAGGCGAGACACTCACCGGAGGCGACGGCAGCAGCAGATCCGCCTGATGAACCACCCGCAACATAGCCCATTTTCCATGGATTCTGGGGAATATTGAAGGCACAGCTTTCAGATGTCGATCCCATGGCAAACTCATCCATGGCGACCTTTCCCAACAGTACCCCTCCCTGGTCCTTGAGTCGTTCAACCACCGTGGCATCATAGGGAGGAATGAAATTTTCCAGGATCTTTGAGCCGCAGGTCGTCCTCATTCCCTTGGTGCATAAGAGATCCTTCACCGTAAGGGGAATACCGCAAAGAAGCCCAACCCGGCCTGAACGTCGCATGGCATCAGCAGCCTGCGCCCGCTCCATGGCTCCCTCTTGATCCAGGGTGATAAAGGCCCGGACACTTCCCTCAACCCGCCCAATGCGCTCAAGACAGCTTTGGGTCAGTTCCACGGATGTTATCTCTCCCGTCCGCATCTTTTCCATTGCCCCAGCAATGGTCAATTCATACAAATTCATGTGTTCCTCAAAAAAATAACATCCAAAACCTCTACTCGGGTTTCAAAGAGTGCAGAGGGGAAGCTGCCATCTTTATCAAATGATCCGAGGCACCTGAAACATTTCATCAGTGTGCTGTGGTGAACAGGCAAGCGAATCCTGTTGTGACAGTGACTCCCGTATCTCATCTTCACGGAAGGCGTTGCACACGGAAAAAGCATGGGTTGTAGGAGGCAGATTCTCGGTATCAAGCTGTTCGAGTTTTTGCACATACGAAAGAATGGTATCGAGTTGCGCCGTCATCTTCTGCAACTCCGCGTCACTTAAATGAAGCCGTGCCAAGTGAGCCACATGCTCAACCTCTTCTCTTGATATTTTCATTATAATTATCCGGAGGCACCAGCCTCCTGTATGATCCCAGGCTCTTGCTATTTGCCCTGATTATAAATATTTTCCAGATATTCCTTGGAAAAAACACTTTTTGTCGGGGAGAAATCCACTATACTTTTGGCAAAATTTTCAACTGTGACCTTGTCAAACTGGCTGCCGCTGCACCTGAAGAGTTCTTCCAATGCCTCTTCCATTCCCATGTTATGCCGATAGTTGCGCCGAGAGGTCATGGCGTCATAACTATCTACTACTGTAAGGATCTTCGTGAGATCATCCAAGTCTTCACCCTTGAGGCCGTCCGGATACCCCTTACCATCCATCCGTTCATGATGATGACGGATAATAAACTGCTCTCTTTCCATGAAGCCAAGGGGCTCGATGATATTCGCCCCGACACTGGGATGTTTTTTGATGAGGAGCCATTCCTCTTCGGTCAGCTTCCCGGGTTTCTGGATACAAGAAAGATCAATGACCAGTTTGCCGATATCATGGAACTGTGCGGCCCTCCGCAAAACCAGTATGTCTCTTTCCGGAAGGACCATAGTCATACCGAGCATTAGGGCATATTCGGTCACCCGCATAGTATGACCGGCCGTATAATAGTCCTTTTCCTCCATGGCGTTTTGGAGACTGCTCATGATCTGCACCGTCGCATTTTCCAGACTGTTACTGTAAGTCAGCAGTAGTCTGTTCTGCTCCTCAAGCAGATCCGCCTTTTTACGGATATCGTCCTCAAGGGACTCCTTATACAGTCTTTCCTGGAGGACGTACATCCGCTTTTCAATGGCCCGCCGTATCTTGACATTGAAAATATCGAGATCTTCAATGGGTTTGGTTAAAAAATCATAGGCACCCAGGTTGATCGCCTTGACGGCATAATCCATCGAACCAGCACCTGTCAGGAAAAGAACAGGGATGTTATATGTAAGATCATTCAAGGCGTTGATGGTTTCAAAGCCATCCATATCAGGCATATTGATATCTAAAATGATTACATCAAAACTGTCATCAACGGCATCAATAGCCCCCCTACCGTCGGCCACAGTGACAACTTCGTGACCAAACATCTCCAATATTTTGGAGATAGTTGTGCGGACCATCACATCGTCGTCCGCAATGAGGATTTTGGTTTGAGTTCTTGTCAACAGGACATCTCCGTTGTTGCTACTCGAGAATCGACACACCCTCAAATTTTACATTTTCCAGTATCTTTTTGCAACTTCCACCCTGAACCCATAGATCCGCAGCCGCATTTCCTCTTCTTCTCAAACAACCATTGGAACAAAACGGCAAGCTATCACCCTCTCTGCACCGAGGTATTTCTCATCAATTACGTCCGAGACGTACGCCGGTAATAACCCTTTTTTCCGTAATAATATACTCGACAGGTTCGTCATGAGTTTGCTGGGGTATCCGTTTTTTTACCTGTAAGTCAAAAGAAAAGGCAATCCTCTTTGCCGATGCCAATATTTCCTCGGCAAGAAACGTATCATAAAACCCGCCGCCATAGCCTAGGCGCCCTCCCTTTTCATCAAATACCGATCCCGGCAGAACAACAATATCGATCATCGAATGATCAATTATTCTCTCGGAGAGAATACTCTCTTTCGGTTCCATTATCCCGTAATATCCTGAAACAAGGTCGTTTTCTATATTGATAAGGCGAATGGCATGCATTTTTCTTGAGCTTACCTGTACAAGAGGTACCGTGACAGTTTTGCCAGCATCAAGGAGTCTTTTGATGAGCCCATGGGTGTCTACCTCACTGCGGTAACTGATATAAATAAAAATCGTTTCACAGGGGATTGTTTCAATGATTTGAAAAAATCTCTCACAAATTGCCCTGCTCTTTTCCTCCCTCTCCTCAGGGGTGAGTCTGTCTCTTGCCTTCAGCGTCTCCGCCCGATATCTGCCTGCAGTCTCCATCAGACCTCCATAAAAAAAGTCGCCATCTCTTTCTGGGAGGTGGCGACTTTAAAAATTTGAATTTTCGGATATTTCACATCGGAACGATCAGTTTATTGGTTTCCTCGTTCCAAGAAACCACCAGATACCATATTATCATCAGAAGGATGAGTAAAAAGAGCGTCCCGCCGTATCCAAAAACATCCGGAAGATAGATAGAGGCCCCCAGGACACCATCGGCTTCAAAATCATTATCCTTAAACCAGGCCGTCATTATAGAAGTCGAAATGCCGAAAAACGGGACAACCATGAGAAGTTTTATCTGCCCTTCACCAACCCGCCACAGTGTTCCGGAACCGCAACCGCCGGCAAACATAGCCCCCAAGCCAAAGATAAAACCGCCAACAACACCACCCCAACCGAATGTTCCTCTAACATAGTTGATAGGATCAAGAACAGCCTCACCTTCTGCCCGCATTGGCACTCCATACTTGAGAACGGCCGCACCGATGGCAACCAGAACGATGGATAGCATGACGGATTTGGCCATGGTGTAATCGCCCGTCATATGAGGTTCACGAAAACCCTGGACCATACACCAGCGCCCTCGCTGCATCGAATACCCCAAGGCGGCGGCTATGAGCAGCACCCCACCCAATGAGGCAATATAATCACTCTCTTCACTCGTGGAATATGTGTAGGAACTGTAGACCAGAAAGGCCAACCCCAGCAACCCCAAAACCGGAACAAGAAAAGACGGGGGAGTCAGTGTTTTAGCCCCACCCTCTCCCCACTGTATGTGCTCCATTTCCAGGTAGAGGAGCTTGAGGCCAAGAATTACACCGAAAACCAGACCAAACCACATGGCCAGACCATTTGCCGCCAAATTCCCCAGGGCGTTATAAAACCCGCCGACATTACAACCACCGGCCAAAGAGGCCCCTACTCCCATAAGAACGCCGGCAATGACCGCCTTGACCATTTCTCTATAAGGAGGGATCCGCAGGGCAAAATCCTTGCCAAGACAGGCGCTGATAAAGGCTCCGCCAATAAAACCCAAACCTATGACTGATCCTGAATCTGTAAAAATTGAACTCGGAACTTCATCATAGAAAGCAAAAACCCCTGCCTCCGTGCCGAATAATCTGGCCAGCCCGTACATGATCCAGTCACCCCAGTTCCTGAGAGCTCCAACAGCTCCCCATGGCCTCCACCATGCCATCATCATTACAGACAGAAAAGCTACAATCACCCCCGTCACCGTTGGGTTCCATTCGCTCTGGCAGATTGTTTTGTAGAGTTCGTCGGCCTTGGTTTTCAAAACATTTCCGTCACTCATATACCACCCTCCAAAAATAATGTTATTGCCCTTATTATCACACGGATATCCTTAGATCTACTCTCGGAAAAAATATTTGTCAAGGCAGTATGAACATGGTTCCCCTGAAGGCTGTTTTTATCCATAAAGAACAGCTTTGTTTAAAATAATTTTTGCTTATTATCAGACACTTATTTGTTTCATATTTTCGCCTTGACATTATATTTTCACTCAAGTATAGCTCTATGGGTGAGCTATGAAATTTAGAAGAAATATGTTCACTTTAGCCGCGTATTCACATATTGAATACCAACTCATTTTCCAGGAGGATAATCATGAGCGATTTCAAAGTTGTTGACGACGGGGTACAACCCACCGCTGTTTTAGATGCAAAAGGTCTGAGTTGTCCGATGCCTCTCCTTCGCACAAAAAAGGAGATGGGTAAAATTGCCAGTGGCGAGATTCTTCAGGTAGACGGAACCGACCCAGGTTCCCGGAATGATATCCCCGGTTGGTGTGAACGCGCTGGCCATGTGTATCTCGGCGAAAAAGAGCGATCTGGATATATCAGTTTTTTCATCAAGAAAGGTTGATACCCTTTTGAGATAAACCCTGTGGTTAAAAACAGATCCGATATCTCCACACTAACCATAGTGATTTTGTAAAGGTTTTTTCAATAGGCCAACATACACATCCGTACTTCTTGATGGAGGATATTATGGCAAAAAGTTTGGGTATTTTTGTGACAACCCAAGAAAGTCTCGCGCATGTCATCGGTATTACCAAGGCAGCAAAGGCAAAAGGCTCGACTGTAAAAGTTTTTTTTACCTGGAAGGCAACTCATTCAACCAAAGATCCCTCTTTCCCAACTCTCTGTGAAATTGCTGACGATGTCTCCATTTGTGTCGATAGCTACAAGAAGCAGGGATATAACATCGACGATATCCCGCCTGGTTTGACGGCAAAAAAAATGGCCACCCAGGCACAACACGGTATAATTATAGAAGATTTTGACTACTATCTGAGTCTGTAAAGGAGGAAGGCAATGTCATATAAAAAAGTGTGCTTGATTTACAGACATAAGGATTACGCTGTCGACGGAATTCGCTCCGCCCTCGGTCTTGCTGTGGAAAATATGTATGCCTACGGCGTTGTTATGGACAATAAACTGGATACATTTGATGAAAATACGCAGGAGAGCATTGAAATGCTGCGGGATATGGAGGGTGATATATTTTCCACCGTTTCGGCAAATGTTGAAAAAAATGGTCTTACAGCCATAACGTTGGAAGAGTTAGGCGAAAAACTCCGTGAAATGACTCATATTGTTCCCTATGGAATAAAATAATATCTCAAGAGGAGTTACTTTTGCGATGAAAATACTCAATATTTACAGATCTGAACCGGATACTACTGTTAAAGCCCTCGTTGAAATAGTAACCCGCGACAGAGAGTCGGACATTTTTTATCTCAACGTCGATGCGCCTGATTATGATAAACTCGTTGACATGATCTTTGAGGCCGATCAGACAATCTGCTGGTGGTAGACCCCCAACTCTGCTTTGATGAAAAAGGGTGGAAAAGATATCTTTTCCACCCTTTTTCATTTCTTGGCCCTTACCTGTTCAACAGATGTCTCATAATGGTATCATGAAACATTGGTCTGAAAATCTTTATCTGTTCGTTTTCCCTGGTGGGGTGGACCCTGTTGGTCAACAGCACGATGGAAATACCCTTTGAAAGATCGATCCAAAAAGATGTCCCTGTGAAACCGAGGTGACCAACACTCTGCCTAGAAAATAAATGCCCGCTGCTCGATCCTCTTGTGGATGGTGTATCAAAACCATAGGCCCAGGGTGAATGGTCATGCCGTAGGAGTATTTTTCGCAGTTGTTTATTGGAATATGCAGGATGTTCCTCTTCATCTCTGAATTGTCTTAAAAGATGCTCACAGAGTTGTAAAACACCATTAATCGTACCGAAAAGCCCTGCATGACCGGCAACACCTCCTATTGACCGGCAGTTTTCATCATGGACAGTCCCTGAGAGCATCAACCCCAACCAGGGACAGTTTTCCGTTGCGGCAAATAGGCTAGTATTCTTTATGACCTGTTCCGGTTTGAACAGGAGTTTTTTTTGTAAACCTAGTGGCTTGAGAATTCTTTCCGACCAGAATATATCAAGAGGCGATCCGGTTATATCTTCTACTATTCTGCCGAGTAAAATATAACCCAGGTCACTGTAAACATGACGATAACTTGTAGGATACTCTAAATTTTCTCCCAGAATACGATCAATAATCCTTTCTTTACGATCCTGCTGTTCACCCAACCTGATCAATTCTTGAAAATAGGGCCTGTACCCGGGTAAACCGGAACTATGATCCATCAATTGGCCTAGTTGTATTTCCTCCATATACGAGGGAATACTCTGCCCTATGAGCTTCTTGAGCGGGGTTTTGACATCAAACCCTTTTTCCTCCATTACGGCCAGGAGAGATAGAACTGTGACCAGCGGTTTGGTGAGTGAGGCAAGGTCAAAGAAAGTTGCTGTTGTAATCTTGTGTTCCTGTGATAAATCGGTTGTTCCAAAAGTCCAAATTTTTCCTCTTTTTCTGCTCCCTTCAAGGAAAATGTATCCGGCAGCGGCACCCGGGAAAATTCCCTTTTTCAAGGCTTCTTCAAATAAACTCGTCACTGATGAATCAAGACAGGCCTGATTTATATTTTCAATTGCTGATTTCATATAATTTTATTGAAATTTTCACCTGTTTCCACTAGATTATGAGGCTGCTAATTTGTCATTTATCTGTTTGTTTTTAATAAAATTTTAAAAGCTCTTCCTGTAATTAAATGGGTAACTTTGGCTACTTATAAACATACTTTTCAGACCTTTTCTTAATTGTTCTTTTCATTGACTGTTATAATGGTGTTGATAAGTCGGATTAAACAAAAAGAGACTCTTTTTCCATAGTTTTTTGTTTATAAAATAGCTTTGTATTACAGATGATTAAATGATTAACCAACATCTTAAGATGTATAATAGTAACAAATAAAAAAAAATACTAAAATAGTCTAGGAGTCGAAAATGCCTCTTCACTGCACAATAAAAAGAGATGATTTCATCGAAGGTCTCAATAGTCTGCAAAACATAACAAACAAGAAAAGTACAACAATGGCTATTTTGGCAAATGTGCTTATCGAAACCACCCAAGGGAGCCTTATTCTTACAGGTACTGATCTTGAAGTTGGTTTAAGACTTCAGGTTCCAGCTCAAATATTGGGAGAGGGGAGTTTGACACTGCCTTCTAAAAAACTGTTTGAGATCTTGCGGGAATCAGGAACAAACACCATTACCATTGAAGAAACGGGTAACAATTGGGTCACAATATCGGCAGGGCTCAGTACCTATAATCTGACCGGAATGGCAAGTGATGAATTTCCTGGATTTCCTGAATTTGCAGATACTTCATTTATAACATTTAAATCTTATATATTTCTCGAACTCATTGATAAGATTATCTACTCAATAGCTAACGAGCAGGAAAATATTTACTCATTGAACTCCGTCCTCTTTGAAAAAGAGGATAGGGATAACATATCTTATTTAAAGATGATATCTTCTGACGGACATCGTCTTTCCATCATGGAAAAAGAGGTGAGTGAGAATATTGATGACCTGCATCTTAATGCTGTGACACTGATACCTAAAAAAGGAATTCAGGAATGGAAAAAATTCTGTGAAGGAAGAGACAAGGTAGATATTTCCTTTGAGAAAAAACAACTTGTTCTACGTGATGATAAGGCAATTATGATAATTCGCCTGAAAAGCGGTGAATTTCCCAACTATTCGGCCATTGTCGAATCAATAAGACAGGAAAAGAGTATTGAAATACAAAGGATCCCTTTTCTTGAGTCCCTGAAAAGGATAAATCTCTTCACCGAAGACAATTTTCACACCATTAAGTTAAATATAACCAATGATTTAATGATTCTTTCATCGCAAAATGCCGAATTAGGCAATGCAAAGGACGAACAGGTCGTTTCCTATTCCGGCGAACCACTTGTCATGGGGTTTAATTGTAGATATTTCATTGAGACGCTGCAGGTCATGGAGTGTGAAAGTATTGAGGCCTTCATCAACAGCAACAACAGCCCCTGTTTATTGAGATCGAAGGATGATCAGGGATTTTTAAGTATAATCATGCCGATGCAACTGTAGTTTCAATCAAAGGCAATTTTTATCCGGGAAATGAAATGAGTGTGACTGAAGAAAAAGGAGTATATGGTGCCGAACAAATCAAGGTCTTGGATGGACTTGAAGCGGTTCGGGTCAGACCTTCAATGTACATTGGCAATACAGGAGAAGAAGGACTGCATCATCTTATCTGGGAGGTGGTCGATAACAGCATAGACGAGGCATTGGCAGGGTATTGTACCCACATTAAAGTGACAATTCACGGCGACAATTCCGTGTCGGTTGAAGATAATGGCCGAGGGATTCCTGTTGATATGCATCCAACCGAAAACATGTCGGCTTTGGAACTGGTAATGACCACCTTGCATGCCGGTGGAAAGTTTGATCATTCGACATATAAAGTTTCAGGTGGTTTGCACGGTGTCGGAGTTTCGGTTGTCAATGCATTGTCATCGGAAACTTCAGCTGAAATAAAAAGAAATGGTAAAATCTATAAACAGACATATCGCTGTGGTATAAAAGATTCCGAACTGACGGTAATTGGTGAAAGTGATAAGACTGGTTCAAAAATAACTTTCAAGGCAGACCCCGAGATATTCCTGGAAACAACGGCCTACGTTTATGACACGGTTAAGACCAGACTTCGTGAATTATCTTTTTTAAATAAAGACGTACGAATCTATCTCAAGGATGAACGAAGTGGCGCCGAGGATAAATTCCATGCCTCCGGAGGGATTGTTTCCTTTGTCGAATATCTTAACAGAAACAGAACCCCTATTTTTTCCGATCCCATCTTTATTTCGGCGGAACGCGATCAAGTCAAGGTGGAAGTAGGGTTTCAGTATTTTGATGGGTATTCTGAAAGACTTTTTTCTTTTGTAAACAATATCAATACGCGGGAAGGCGGCACCCACGTGGCTGGTTTCAGAGCAGCCCTGACAAAATGTATCAACCGATATGCCAATGATGATATCATCCCGAAAAATCTGCGGGAAAAAATGGGCGGTGACGATGTACGCGAGGGACTGACTTGTGTCATCTCCGTGCATGTCCCTGATCCCAAATTCGAGGGTCAGACAAAGACGAAGTTTAGCAATTCCGAGGTCAAATCCATAGTCGAGTCAGTCTGCACTGAAAAACTGACTGTCTTTCTTGAACAGAATCCCCTCGTAGCCAAAAAAATTCTCTTCAAGGTTGTAGAAGCAGCCCGGGCACGAGAGGCTGCCAAAAAAGCCAGGGATCTTTCGCGGAAAAAAGGGTCAACAAGTCTGATGATGGCCGGAAAACTTGCCGAGTGTCAGGAAAAAGATCCAGCAAAAAGAGAAATCTTCATAGTCGAGGGTGATTCTGCCGGTGGTTCGGCCAAACAGGGCAGAGACAGGTCTATTCAGGCGATACTGCCACTGCGCGGCAAGATTATGAATGTGGAAAAGGCCCGCTTCGATCGTATTCTGGAGAGTGAAGAAATCAAACATCTCATTGGGGCACTGGGTTGTGGAATTGGTAAAGATGAGTTTGATCTTGATAAACTGCGCTATCACAAAGTCATTATAATGACCGATGCCGACGTCGATGGCGCCCATATACGCACACTGCTTCTAACTTTTTTCTACCGTCAGATGCTGCCGATGGTCCAAGGAGGATATGTCTATATAGGACAACCTCCTCTCTACCGACTGGGAAAAGGAAAAAAGGAAAAATATTTTCTCGAAGAGGCTGATCTCAATAAATATCTCTTTTCCCAGGCAAGTGAAAAGATAAGGATTCAGGTGGATGGAAAAGACGATGATGAGGTTCAGGGTGAAAATCTTGTCATCCTGTTGGAAAAAATTTCCGTCTATCAGAGAATTGTCTCTTTCATGAATCGTATGAATATCTGGGAGGATATGCTTCTCTTCCTTCTTGAAAATCAAATTCGATCCGCCGACCAGTTTACCGATGAGGTTTTTTTACGCAATCTGGTTGAAAAACTCTCAGAAAAAAATCTTGTAATAGGTACAATCCGCTCTTGCCGTTGGCGAGCCGATTGTTACGAAGTGGACATCGCAGTGAAAGGAAGGGTCCAGGTTCGAATGACCCTTGGACCTCAGTTACCTCTTATAAATGAATACAGAACAGCCCTGTCCCTTTATGAAAGCATACGACCGTATCTTCAGTGCTCATTTACCCTCGTTGTTCAGGGTGGCGCAAGCGGTCAGGAGAGTTTTGTCTCCGCAGCCAACTGGAAAGAGATGCTCCAGTTTGTCCGCGATGAATCTTTCAAGGGAAGCCATCTTCAAAGATACAAAGGTCTTGGTGAAATGAACCCTGATCAGTTATGGGAAACAACAATGAATCCCGAGAATCGCAGCCTTGTGCAGGTGACCATAAACGATGCGGAACAGGCTGATGACATCTTCACAACACTCATGGGAGACAAGGTTGAGCCAAGGCGAGAATTCATCCAGAATCACGCACTTGAGGTTGTTGACCTCGATATTTGATGACCAAATGTTCCCGATCAAGGAATACAACTTTTTTCATTTTGTAATGATGAATACACAGGGATACTGACAGAGTTATGGGAAATGATATTTCAAACACCGTAAGCATAGAAAAAGAATTAAAAAAATCATATCTTGACTATGCCATGAGTGTCATTGTCGGAAGGGCTCTGCCCGATGTGCGGGATGGCTTGAAACCGGTCCACAGACGCGCCTTATTTGCCATGCGGGAGTTAGGTGTTTTCTATAATCGCCCCTATGTCAAATCAGCCCGTATCGTCGGCGATGTTATCGGTAAATATCATCCACACGGCGATACCGCTGCCTATGACACCATCGTCCGCATGGCTCAGGCTTTTTCCATGCGTTATCCCCTTGTGGACGGACAGGGTAACTTCGGCTCCCTTGACGGCGATTCTGCAGCCGCCATGCGTTATACCGAGGCACGTATGACCCGAATTGATCGGGAAGTGGTTGGTGATCTTGACAAAAACACCGTCGATTTTGTGCCCAATTACGACAATTCCTTAACAGAACCATCAGTAATGCCGAGCAAGGTTCCCACTCTTCTGATTAACGGCAGTTCGGGAATTGCAGTCGGTATGGCAACCAATATACCACCACACAACCTCACCGAGGTGATGAACGGGTTGATTGCGATTATAGAAGACCCCAATATTACCGTCAGTGAACTCATGAAGATCATTACCGGTCCCGATTTCCCTACCGGTGCGCTTATCTGTGGCAGGGCCGGTATCCGTGAGGCTTATGAGACAGGAAGGGGCATTGTCGTCATGAGAGCCCTCACCCACATAGAGCGTTTAAAGGATTCCAAAAAAGAAGCAATAATCATATCTGAAATTCCCTTTCAACAGAATAAAGCCGTTCTCGTTGAAAAGATCGCTCAACTTGTCAAAGACAAAAAGATACAATCCATTTCTGAGGTCAGGGATGAGTCCGACCGCCAGGGCACGCGTATTGTTCTGGAGTTACGTAAAGACGAGGTGGCAGACATTGTTATAAACCAGCTCTATAAAATGACGCCGATGCAGAAGTCTTTTGGGATCATCTTTCTGGCTATTGTCAATAGTAAACCGGAAATACTCAATCTCAAGCAGATTCTCGAGTATTTTGTGATGCACCGCAAGGTCATAGTGTATAGGAGGACCTCTTTTGAACTCAACAAAGCTGAGGAAAAGGCCCATCTCCTCCAAGGACTCAATATAGCCATCAGTAATCTTGATGAGGTTGTCGCACTGATCAAGGGCTCGAAAAACCCACTGGAGGCCAAAGAAGGTTTGATCAGCAGGTTTGAGCTCTCTGAGATACAGGCACAGAGCATCCTTGATATGCGTTTGCAGCGTCTCACGGGTCTGGAAAGAGAAAAAATCATTTCGGATTACAACGAGGTTCTCCTTGAAATCGAACGCCTGAAAACAATTCTCGGGGATGAAACACTCGTTATGCAGATTATCAATGATGAATTTGTGGAAATGCGTGAAACCTATGGTGACGAGCGCAGAACTGAAATTATCGACGCAGTCGACGAAATTCTCCCGGAAGATTTGATTATTCCCGAGGATATGGCTGTAACCGTAACGCATTCGGGCTATATCAAGAGAAATCCCGTCAGTCTTTATAGATCTCAAAACCGGGGTGGAAAAGGTGTCACGGGGGTTAAAAATATAGAGGAGGACTTTGTTTCAAACCTCTATGTGGCCTCAACACTCGATATGTTTCTGTTTTTTACCAATCATGGCAAGGTATTCTGGCGCAAGGTCTATCAGTTGCCGCTGGCAGGTCGTATAGCGAGAGGAAAGGCCATTGTCAACCTGCTTAATCTCGCCGAAGGTGAGAGGGTTGCGGCAATTCTCCCTGTGTCTTCTCAAGAGACAGAGAGCACTGAAAAAACCATCATGATGGTGACGAGTTCAGGCAGAGTCAAGAAAACTGATATGCAGGAGTTCAAGCGTCCTTTACGCCGAGGGAAGAAAGCCCTTACGATCAACGAAGGGGATGAAATTATCGCAGCCCATATCCTCAACGGTGATGACACAGTTCTGCTTTATACCCAAAAGGGCATGTGTATTCGTTTCCATGAATCAGATATCCGTGAAATGGGTCGATCAGCGGCCGGGGTCAGGGGGGTCCGACTTAGGGGTGATGACAGGGTGGTGAGTGCCATAGTCGTCTCTTCTGAATATTCCATTCTGACAGTCACGGAAAACGGTTATGGAAAGAGAAGCCCTATTGAGGAGTTCAGGGTACAGAAAAGGGGTGGAAAAGGTGTATTCGGTATCAAGGCAAGTGAGAGAAATGGCAATGTTATTGACGCCAAACAAGTCAAAGATGATGATGAAATCATTATCATTGCAGATTCCGGTAAGATGATACGCATGGACCTCTCAGCGGTCAGGGTCATAGGAAGAAGCACCCAAGGTGTGAAGATGATCAACCTTGACGAAGGCGAGAAGGTTGTAGGAATGGATACAGTTGCCAAAGACACCTCAGAGGGCGGCGAAGAAGATGAAATTGAGTGAAAAAATTGCGGTAATCGGTGCCGGTTCATGGGGAACAGCCCTTGCCCTTGTACTTGCGCAAAAAGCAGATTCTGTTGTGCTCTGGGGACACAGGAAAAGTCATATTGAGGAGCTGATTTCAACAGGATACAACTCGAAATACCTGCCCGGCATACTCCTCAGTAAAAACATCCAACTCAACGATAATCTCGAGGATTCTGTACGACACGCCTCGGTTGTATGCGTGGTTGTGCCATCACACAGTCTGCGTGATGTTTTTACGGAGATGCTTCCTTATCTTAAACCGGGAGCAATTGTTGTCTCGGCAATTAAAGGAATCGAAAATTCTTCTCTCAAGACCATGACTCAGATCATGGAAGAGATTATTCAAGCTTCAAAAATTCAAAAGAAAATTACAACCGCCGTCCTTTCAGGACCATCTTTCGCCAAGGAAGTCGCCCTAGGTATACCAACTGCCGTAACTATCGGCTGCAGGGAGATAGATTGTGCCCAAAGGCTGCAGAAAATATTTGGCACCGATAAATTTCGGGTCTATGCAAGTACAGATGTCATAGGACTTGAAATCAGTGCAGCGTTAAAAAATATCGTCGCTTTGGCTGCCGGGATATGTGACGGACTCGGCTATGGTCTTAATACCAGGGCCGCTCTCATTACCCGCGGACTGGCGGAAATCACACGGTTGGGTGTTTTTCTCGGGGCAGAGCCCGGGACCTTTTTTGGTCTTAGTGGTTTGGGAGATCTTGTTTTGACATGTACAGGCGATCTCAGTCGGAACCGCACGGTGGGGATTCAGTTGGGAAAAGGCAAAAAACTGGACCAGATTTTAGAGGAAATGCAGACGGTGGCTGAAGGAGTTCGAACTACCAAGTCCGTATATGATCTGACCAGACCGTTAAACATTGAAATGCCGATACTTGAACAAGTATACAAGATACTTTATGAAAATAAGGATTGTTCCCTTGCTGTTGTCGATCTACTGGCAAGGGAACTGAAGGTGGAATAAACGAACCACCTCATCAAATAACTCAGACGGACCAATCGTTGTCTTCAAATTGACTATGATCTGGTTTTGGTGGTTTTTCCTCATCAAGTCTTTGTTCAAGCCACTTGCAGACCTCAGGGAATTCCAGCGCAAATTCCCTGAGGGCTTTGGCGCGGTGGCTCACCTTGTTTTTCTCCTCAATTGACAATTCAGCAAATGTCTTTCCCAACTCAGGATAATAAAACAAAGGGTCATACCCAAAACCATTAGTGCCACGAAATGTCTCGATAATTTCTCCTGAGCAAGTTCCTTCATATGTCAAGGCCGGGCCAGACGGAACGGCAATAGAAAGAACACAGTGGAATGAAGCCATCCTGTCCTTTACCCCTTTCATTTTACCCAAGAGTTTCAAACAATTTTCTTCATCGGTTGCGTTATCACCAGCATACCTGGCAGAAAAGACGCCGGGTTCTCCGTTGAGCGCCTCAACAACCAGACCAGAATCATCGGCAATTGCCGGAAGTCCGAGAATTTTGGCATAATGCAAGGCTTTCTTGTAAGCATTGTCATCAAACGTACTCCCGTCTTCTATAGCCTCGGGTAATGGTCCGAAATCAGAAAGACTCTTCAGTTCAATGTTGTAGTCTTTGAGTATATTTTCAAACTCATACACTTTATTTTTGTTCTTCGTTGCCAGAACGATCATTTTCAGCATGTGTTTTATTCCTTTTTGATCTCAAAGTTTTGTCATAACGTTCCTGTTCACTGTAGATGCAGCCACAATAGGGCTGACGGTAGAGTCCCTGGGCAAGAGAAGCGTCAATACCATACTGCCAGCCTACTCGGAAATCTTTATAATAGAACGGAACCCCTGATTGTTTGGACAATGCCTCACATTGATCTCTGATCTCATTGTGGTTCTGATAGAGGCTATAGAGAAGACTGGTGGTAAAAAAGTCAAAGCCGTTAGATTTGGCGACCTCATGAGTCTTGGTGATTCTCAGCGACTGACAAATTGTACATCGCCGGTGTTCTTGGAAAACCACGGATCGGAGAAAATCATTCAGCTGATAGTCGCCCTCTATGATGAGAGATATGCCATTTGCCTCAGAGAATGAAATTACAGTGTCCCGTCTTTTTTTGTATTCCAGATAGGGATGAATGTTGGGATTGTAGAAAAATGCCGTCACATCAAACCCTTGTTCTTTGAGAACAGAAACTGGATAGATAGCACAAGGTGCACAACAGGTATGGAGGAGAATTTTCATCTAATCAGATCCTGTATTTTTTCGGGTCAATATTATACTGATGGATTTTGTAGTTTATAATTCTCAGACTTGTATCAAGATATTTAGCAGTTTTTGTCTGGTTACCATTATTTTTTTTCAAGCCTTCAACAATAAGCTCCTTTTCAAAGTTTTCTACCGTCGAGGTGAGGGAAAGAGGATTATCTGCACTCCGCGAATCGGCAACCTGCAGAGATGGGGGGAGGTGAACCCCCTTAATAGCATCGTCATCACAGACAAGAACAGCTCTTTCTATACAGTTCTGTAACTCTCGAACATTACCAGGCCAATGGTACTGCGCTAACATATCAATAGCAGAGGTGGATATCCTTTTGATGACTTTTGCGTTTTCTCTTGAATATTTTTCGAGGAAGAATTCAGCAAGAAGAAGTATATCGGTACGCCGTTCTCTCAGTGGGGGCATGTATACGGGAAATACATTGAGTCTGTAGTAGAGGTCTTCTCGGAATTTATGTTCAGCTACTGCCTTTTCCAGGTCCCTGTTCGTAGCTGCAACCAGTCGTACATCGCAGTTGAGCAGCTTATTCGAACCGAGACGTTGAAAGGTTCTTTCTTGGACAACGTGGAGCAGTTTAATCTGAACAGAATAACTAATCTCACCTATCTCATCAAGAAAGAGAGTGCCACCTTCGGCATGTTCAAATCGGCCAATTTTTCGCTCATTAGCTCCCGTAAACGCCCCCTTTTCATGGCCAAAGAGCTCACTTTCAAGGAGTGTTTCAGGAAGTGCCGAGCAATTGACAACGACAAACGGTTTATCTTTACGTTTCCCATTATAATGGAGGGCCTTGGCAACAAGGGTTTTTCCCGTCCCGGATTCACCTCGCAAAAGAACTGTGGCGTTTGAATCAACAACTCGATGGATCATTTCATAAACATCTTGCATTCTGCTTGAGTTGCCGACAATGTCATTTATCCTGTTTTTCTCAGATAACTCTCTTTTAAGTTTGAGGTTTTCTGTGTGGAGAAAATCTTTTTCCCTGTTGACCTTTTGGATACGAACCGTAGTTTCGGCGATCAGGCCACTCAACACGGTCAGAAATTGCAGGTCGTTATTCGCCTGCTCTGTCAGGCCACCTTCATAGAATCTATCGATACTCAAGGCGCCGATAACCTGGTTTCTGGTTTTAATTGGAACACACAAAAAAGACCGTTGTTGCTCCGCAAGATCGCCTCTTACCCCGGTTTTATTAAGAAAAAGAGGTTCTTCTGCGATATGGGGGACTATAATCGGATTACCTGTGGCAACCACCCTTCCGGTGATTCCCTCACCAATTTTGTATTGACCAAGCAATCTGCTTTCTTCAGGTATACCGTGGGCTACTTCGATCTCAAGCTTTCCTGTAAGAGGGTTGACAATTGTAACTGTACCATTTTCCATGCCCTTCATTGTAGAAAGTATCTGCATGGTTTTTTGTAAGCAGTCGTTCAGATCCAAAGAGGATGCCAATTGTTTTGTAATCTCGTAGAGCGTGGTAATATCTTTAAGTTTCGATGTTATTTCTTGATTATCATGCATAGGGTGATCAACTCATAATATTGAGAGAGGAAAAACTTTTAGAAGACATATTTACCAGAAAAACACAAATCATTCGATTAAATATTACAAAATTGTGCAACAGGTTGGATTTTTTAAGTAGCGTTTACCCTGCCTTCAGGCAATATATCTCACATTCCCAAGAGATGCACACCACCCCACAAATCTGCCGACAGATGATAGTCCGCCAACCACGCCGCGCTAGGGATGAAAGATCGTGTCAATCCCCTGCGCTGTGTTGCCTTCTCATGTTTCTCTTAGTCCTGTTTGTCAACTCTCCAGCAGGCCACGCCGCAGGGCTTGCCGGTCCGGTGTTTCTCACCTTTTTCGATGTGGGACAAGGGGATGCGCTGCTGATCCACCAGCCCGACCGATGCGCAGTTCTGATTGATACAGGCCCCCCGGGCAACGGTCAGAATATCGGTGCTTCTCTTGCAGAAAAAGGGATCTCCCACCTTGACCGCCTGATCATCTCACATCCGCACCAGGATCATTTCGGCGGGGCGCTGAGTCTGCCTGTCGATCTGACAATAGGAGAAGTCAATGATAATGGCGTCGTCAATAGCCAGGAAATGTACTACCATTCCTATCAGAAGTGGCGGGCCAAATACCCCTATCATCCTCTGAAAAAGGGCGACACCTGGCAATGCGGTGGTGTGGTTTGCACCGTCCTGGGCCCAGATCAGGCCAAGGGGGAACCTCCAAATATCAATGACACATCCCTTGTTCTGACGATTGATGTCGGCTCGGTAAATCTGCTCCTGCCTGGCGATCTCGGAGCCACAGGCCGGCAGTCCCTCAATGCCGGAGCGGAGCAACGGGATGTGAATATCTTCAAAGTCCCTCATCATGGGGCCGAAGACAGGCACCTGAAGGACTGGCTGAAGGGTATCAACCCAGAACTCTCCGTGGTAAGTGTCGGCAAGGACAACCCCATCGGCGCGCCTGACCGCCATACCCTAGAGGTCATCAGGCAGAACAGCGGCCGGGTCTGGCGGACCGACCGACAGGGCGATCTGGAGATCAGAATTGACGGGCAGGGATGGCACTATGTCAAACCATAGACGCTACATCATCCTTTCTACTGCCTATGTGCTGGCTATCTATACGACATCAGGCCAGATGCGTGATCTGTCGAGCCTGATTCGTCAGTTCGTTGGCGATGCGTTAAACGTTCTCATGACGGTCGGCCTCACCCTCATTTTGGCAGGGATCCTGCTGGTTTTCCGACATGCCCTCAGTCGGCGGCACATCCTACCGCTTCTGCCGATACTCCTTGGCTACGGATTCGGGCTGTGGTGGCTGACTATCCCCGAGGAGCGCTTTCATCTCCTCCAGTATGGTCTCTTATGTGTCTTGTGCAACAAGACATTGTCAGACCAGTTCCAAGGACTGCCACGGCATGGACTGGTAATCCTGCTGGTGACCCTGGCCGGCATTGGGGATGAACTGATCCAGTGGCTCCGACCCAATAGGGTTGGTGATGTTCGGGATGTGTTGATAAATTTTGTTGCAGCCTTACTGGCGCAGGCCCTGATCGCCATTGTAAACAGAGGTCACAAGGGAGAGGGTCGTAGAAGTACTCCTGATGAGCGAACAACTGACTGTTGAACAGTCGGATTTCCCTGCAGGCTTTCCAGGTTCTGATATAAAGTACAAAATTCTGTGTTATTTTACTGTCATATAGGTCTGAAAAAGACACCTCCTTGCCCTTTTTTCCTGTCGTCGGATGTATGATTAAAGGGCTCCAGCGTACGTAGACCATTCCCCGAATCCGCACCGTTCAAACGGTAAGTGCATGGAGGCCGGTATTGCCGAATGTGAAAGATAAGACATGCTCCAATACCCCGAAGCACTGCTCTCCTTGCTTTCTAATTGTAATTTTTCTCTTTATCGGTCTCGAATATCTGGAACGCCAGCGGTATCTTGAAACCCTGTATACCGAACAATCAACAGGGTAAGCCAGATTCGGGCTGGACTCGAAACCAAAATCAATGCGAATTTTTCTCTGACCCGGGGGATGATCGCCTATGCTTCTATAATGGCCCGGAAATTTCACTGCATGACCTTGAACATATCTTTGAACCGTCCTATACTAAAAAAACCATGGACTTGAGCGGCACCGGGTTCGGTCTCACCATGGTCTGGAATACGGTGAACGATCACCGGGGGGACTTACCGTCGAAAGCCAGGAAACGGGAACGATTTTCACCCTGCTTTTCCCGGCAACTGAAGATGCGAACCAAATACATCCGGCGGCAATAGGGCTTGAGAAACTGTACGGACAGGGGCAGGCGATTCTCGTCGTTGACGACGAACTGCATCAGAGAGATATCGCCATGAAGATTCTCGAACTCTTCCACTACACTGTGCAGACGGTCGCCTCCAGCGAAGAGGCCATTGCCTGTCTCACAAGACCAACACCGTGGATCTGGTCATCCTTGACATGGTCATGGAGCCGGGCTTTAATGGATGTGAGACCTATGCCGCGATCATTGCTCAAACTCCCCCGGGCAGAAGGCAATCGTCGCCACTGGCTTTGCGGAAACCGATGAGGTGATGAAAATCCAGGCCCTTGGCGCAGGACAGTATGTGAAGAAACCCAACACCATCGAGCAAATTGGAACCGCTGTAAACAGGCCCTGCGCTGAAACAGTCACTGACGTCGGCAGGTATCCGCCTGAACCGTAAAAGAGAAAGACTCAGGAGGCTCGTACCCGATCGACAACAGTTTTGAACGACATTAGTAAGATTTTTTGACAGATATGGGCCAATATCTCCTGGCTGAACAGATACAGAACAAACAAAAAATACAGAACAAGTACAGGCACAATGGCGAGGCTCGCCAGGACTGACTGAAACAGTTCGCCTACACGTGACGTGGTGCTCATATGGATATAGACAGGGAAAAGCAGCGCGAGGTAATCGCTCATACCAACCACCTCCTGGACAGTACTGAAAACAAGCGGATGCTACTCCGTTTTCAGCGCGGTGTCGTCGATCTCGAAAACAATCGTTTCACTGTCCTGGAAAACCTTGAATTCGTTGATAAACTATTAGAGTACCTGTTCACCATCTATAAGAAAGGGCACGAAGGAAACATCATCAAGGTCCTCGAAAAGATAGGTTTCTGCGCCTGCAGTGCCGACAGGTTGCACCGGGAACGGGCCGTCTTCATTCTCTCCGTCTTTACAGAAAAAGTCTCGCAGGAGAAGGAAAGTGCCGAATTCCTTGAGGCGGTTTCCCGTCTTCTGGTGAACTGGCTGAAGATCGAGACCGAATACCTCACGGGTTTTGAATTCGTCTGCACCCAACTCCAGAAGATACTGCAGAGGATGCTTAAGATGGGCCTCTGGTATCAGGCCGAGAATCTGATCATCGTCCTCTTCCAGATTCAGACGGGGATTATCCAGAAGAACAATCTCATCCGGAAGATGATAACCAAGGTCCATTCCGGACTTGCCGAAGAACCCTTTCTCCGAAACCTCGTCAATGTCTATCTCGACAAACAGGAAGACCGGCGCGACATCGCCAAGTGCCTGCTTGTGCATTTCGGCAGCAAGGCAGCCATCGTTCTCGTCCAGGCCCTGATGGAGTGCCAGGACCGGGAAAAGCGCTTCTCCCTCATCGAGCTCATCCCGACCACCGGCAGGGCGATCATTCCGGTCATTGATCGCTGCCTGGAAAAAAACCCGCCTTGGTATGTGATCAGAAATATCATTATCATCATTTCGCGCATGGATGATCCCACTCTCTATGCCATGGTCAAACCTTATCTCGTCCATAAAGATATCAGGGTGCAGCAGCAGGTCTTGAACTGCATCAGCAGGATGGGCGGTAACCAGCTGCGCGAGCGGCTTATCGAGGCTCTGGCCTATATCAATGATGAGCTAAAACAGCAGGTAGTCATCCAGTTGGGAAACATGGGCGGCAAGGATGTCGGTGACGCCCTCTGTGACCTGCTGGAGAAACGCAACGGATTCGCCATACACCTTCAGGATGAGCTGCTTCTAGCCATCTGTACCAAGATCAAATTCACCCCCTCGCAACGGGCGATTCAGGCCATGGAAGAACTCCTGGCCGAGCGCACCCAGCGTTTCGGTGAAGGGGACAGAATCCTGCAGGCAGCCGAAGATGCCCTGGTGAGCCTGGAACTCAAAAACGCACCGACACGACCGCATATATGGCGTCACCCTCGGCAAGACGCCCTCGTGGACCTGGAACCCAAAAACACGGGGACAAAAGGGCCCGGCCCCCGGCCCCCGTCTGCTCCTGTTTCACCTCAGACACCTGAGGCCGAGCTTGATACCCAGCTCAGCGACAGTCTCTTTGCCACAAAGGAGGAACAGACGACCAACCTTGTGCCCATGACAGCTCCGGAGAAAAAAGAAAAACCGGTTGTCGTCGAAGAATCAGACCGTCCCAGCAAGGCCGATATCATCCGAGAAGCGGAAAAAAATCTGGTCGATCCCTTCATCGCCAATCATTTCACCATCTGGGCAGAACTCTACGAGGAGATGACCACCGAAGAGTTTACCGCCTTCCATGCAGCATTGAACCATAAGAAATATCAGCCTGATGAGATAATCGTCGCAAACGGCAATATGCAGGCCCCGCTCTTTTTCTTTGATCGCGGCACCGTTAATCTGGTCAGAAAGCAGGACGGGGAAGAGGTCCACCTGAGTGCCATAGGCGCTGGGGATGTTATCGGCAGCGATATCTTTCTC
>JANOIV010000029.1:0-58597 GCA_031407875.1 Desulfobulbaceae bacterium
CGTTGTCTGTCTTTTCTTGATAGGCATTGTTCTCTTGCAGCATGGTAAAGGTGCTGATATCGGTGCAACCTTCGGAGGATCCAGTCAGTCCCTTTTCGGATCGGAAGGGCCTCTGCCGCTGCTCAATAAAATCACAACGGCGGTCGCCATCATTTTTATGTTGACTTCTGTTTCACTGGCGTATATTTCATCACACACCAGCACAAAATCAGTCATGAGTGATCTGGTGAAAGAGCAACCGGTGCAGATGGATAAGGCAAGTACCAAGCAAAACGCAGAAAAGGCTGTTCCGGCAAAGGAAGCAGAGCTGCCAGCCGCTGTACCTTCTGTAAAGGCTGTTCCGGCAAAAGAAGCAGAGCTGCCAGCCGCTGTACCCTTTGTAAAGGCTGTTCCGGCAAAAGAAGCAGAGCTGCCAGTCGCTGTACCTTCTGTAAAGGCAGTGGAAAAGACAGCACAGGATAAAAAGCAATAATAAACTGAAGTGCCGAAGTGGTGGAATTGGTAGACACGCTATCTTGAGGGGGTAGTGGCCCACGGTCGTGCGAGTTCGAGTCTCGCCTTCGGCACCAGTTGTTAGATTAAAGAAGTTCAAGGAAATTTAAAAGCCCGCAACCTGTAAAGGTTTGCGGGCTTTTTTAGTTTCCAATGTCTTCCGTTTGCACCGCGGTGCACACCCTGGGGGAAAGTGGGTATAAGCATGAATCAAAGGACAATCTTGTTTGGGGGACAGTCACCGTGGACTGTGTTTATGTATTGGAAAGATGGGACTTGTGCGTATGTGGTTCCGATTGAAGAAGTTGACAAGCGACCGATGTAGATCTGGCTTATATACTTTATTTCTCAGAAAACCAGGGGGTGGAGTACAGGGCTGATGTCGATTGCCCTGAGTTGTCCGAGTCTGTCATGATGGCGATTGCATCAATAGCTGAAATATCCACGCCAAAAGCCCGTTTCCAGTCCAGCCGGATATTGTGTTTTTCTTCTACTAGAGAACCAAGGTGCTGTTTTCCGCTCTGTACGGCAATGAGAACGGCATTCGCGGCGAATGCGCTGGGCCAGAGCGTTCCGGCGGGTTGGCTGCTTGACCAGACGTAGGAGAGAGCCCTGGTCTTCCAGAAGGCCAGTCCACCTTTGGCGACCACATAGACCCTCGCCGGATAGTCATCACCGGTTTTCTGCCGCTCGTCCAGTCCCTGCATGATCGTTTCCGCTTTCCACGACCAGTTCAGAACTGGAGTCCGTCGCAGGTCTATCTTTTGTTCAAGAAAGAGACCGGAGGCAGTGCCGTAACTGGAAGCGTGCAACATGTCCCGGCCATTTTCCCGCACTGCCTTGTACACCGTCCGGCCAACAAAGCGTTTTTCCTGCCAACCGGCGTGTCCCGGGGTGGTCAATGGCGGCAGTTCCACTTTCATCGCGCAGAGGGCTGTTGAGCTGACTAAGAGCTTGATCAGGAAAAAGGTCAGAGAAAGGGAGAACAGAGGTTTTGTCGATCTACGGGAGAAGATCCTGACAAGATGGAGAGTAATGGCTTGTTTCAGAAAACAGGTGCTTGTCATGAGCTCCAGGCCTGCTGTTGTTTGCCTTTTCGAAGGGACTCTGTCGTTTTTGCAAAGCCTTTCTGTCTGCTACGCCGATATCATCTGTACCCCCTAGGGTTTCACCCTCATGTCTGGTCGACCCGGGCAGCTCCGTTGGAATGTCAGTGCAGAAATTTGCCGGTGCTGCTCATGGCCAGATTGCCGTCCCGCACACCGCGCAGGGCGATCATTCGGTCCGCCAGTTCCTGAATCTCTTTGGCCTTGCCCCGGACGATGATGACCTCAAGGCAGTTGTCATGGTCCATGTGGACATGGGTTGAAGAGATGATGTGGTGGTGATAGTCGTGCTGTACCTCGGTGAGCTTGTCCTGCAGGTTGGGTTGATGATGGTCGTATACCAGGCTGATGACACCCATGACCGGCTTGTCCGCCTGCCATTCCTTTTTAATGAAGGCTTTACGGATGAGATCACGGATGGCCTCTGAGCGATTGGTATAGCTTCGTGCCTTAATGTGTTCGTCAAAGATATCCAGTAGATTTTCTTCTAGTGATATTGAGAATCGTTTCAGCATGTTAGTAAGTTTATCCTGGGTGTTGCTGTTGTTGTTGAAAATGGATCTTCGCTTGGTTGCACGCGATAGCAGGTATTACTGAAAATCACTGTTACTCCACTATACAGCGATTGTCGGGAAAACCGCAAATATTTGCAGCAAAAATGAGGTATTGCTTGAAAAAAATAGGTTCTGTCAGACCGGCACTTTTTTCCGTGTGTTGGCTAAACTTTTAGCCTTTTTGTCTGATCTGCTCTGATCCTCGGAGTTTGAAGAAGCAGAACAGGATAATGGCGCCCAGAATGATGAGAGAATACCAGGGAAGCCAGTAGATTGCCCCTTTGAAGGCTGCATCGGCAAGGCTGAGCCCCACTCCTTCCGGGTGCCGGACCGCCGCGCCCTGAAGCCGCAGCTGCCGAACGAGCAGGGCAAAGAAGACACCGATAAGGCCGTAGGCGAGATTGAAGGCCATTCCTTTGAAACTCAGCACTGTCGCACGCTGATGCGATGGCGTAATTCTATTCAGATAATGGCTGCTGAAAAATGAGACCAGCATCATCAGGAAAAAGATGACGGCCACGGGCACAAGGCCGAGATAGGGAAAGAATCCGGTAAGGCCAAGGAGGGCTACAAGGGTCAGTCCGGCGAGCCAGAGGACATTTTGGGCCGGAGAAAAGACCTCGACCATCTTCTCGGCGATCCTGGGAGAGACGACTCCTATGACTGACAAGGCCGCTCCGATAAGACCAAAACTGGCCTCCGGTAGATTGATAAGGCGGAAATACTGGCTGGTCAGGGTCACGACCATGCGCAGGATATGGTCATAGCCCATGCCGAGAAGGATGACGGCCAGGGCAAAGGGTGTCTGTAGGATCCACCGGCCAGCCTCCAGGGTCATTTGGCTGGTTGCCTTGAGGGTGCGGAGCAGGGTTGCCGGTGCCTTCCGGAGGAGGTCCGTTGTGGGTTCCTGCATTCTGAGCGAGACGAAGCAGGCCCCTAAGCTGAGCAGAAGGGTCAGGTAGATCGGGTAGCGCATAGTCGTCTGCTGGGTAACCTGAAGGTTCGAGCCCATCCAGGCCAGCAGGCGGTTGACCATGACGGGGTCGTAGACGAGAGCCCCGATCGCCATGGAGACGATGGCGGCAACTGAGCGTAGGCGCATCTGCACACTGAGGACCCGTGGCCAGTCATCCGGGTTGCCTTCGGCCACGAGAGAGTCGTAGGCCATGGCCTCGTCCGCTCCGCTGGCCATGGCCTCGGCGAGACCACTGAGTATCCGGTTGATGAGAAAGGCCCAGAAGATCAGGTTGCCGTTACCCAGTGGGACGAATCCGATAATCATCATCTCGGCGATCATGCACAGGGAAGTCGCCACAAGCAGTTGTTTCCGCCCGAGTATGTCGGCCAGGGCTCCGGAAGGGACTTCAGCGCAGACAATCGTGATGGCCCATACCGTATTGAGCAGGGAGAACTGTTCGATAGACAAACCGTAGTCCAGAAAGAGGATCGTGAATACCGGATAGTAGAATCGCGAGTTGAAAAAGATCCTGAAGAGGATGAACAGACGGACATTGGCTATGGCAAAAGGCGATGGCAGGGTCGGCATGGTTATTCCAATGAGTGACAGGATAAAGGAAGGTCTCCGAATATTTCATTATATCGTAGCATCATGGCTCAGGGCAAGTTTCTGTTGAGATGGATTTCCAGCCGGTGGACCGCTACAGAGAGGCTGAGGCAGAGGAGGAGATACATGGCGGTGATCGTCAGCCAGATCTCGATGGTTGCCTGTGTCGAGGCCATGATCTGCAGGCCTTGAAAGGTCAGTTCCTGGATCGAGATGATCGAAACTATGGAGGAATATTTTATCGTATTGATAAATTCGCCGGCCAAGGGCGGTAGCATGATGCGGATGGCCTGGGGGAGGATGACCAGCCGCATCAGTTGCCATTTTTTCAGGCCGAGGGCGCGGGCGGCCTCCCACTGACCGGCAGGGATAGACTGGATCCCGGCCCTGACGATCTCACTCATATAGGCCCCCTGGAAGAGGCCGATGGTCATTGCGCCCGAGATGAAAGGCGATATGAGTTCCGGTTCGCTGGCGAAGAAGGCCAGGAGGTTCTGAACCGCTGGAGCGCTGTGCCGGAAAAAGGTCTCAATCTGGAATCGGGAGAGGATAAGATCGTTGACGAAATAGTAGAAGAGAAAGACCAGGACCAGGGGTGGCGTATTGCGGATGAATTCAACATAGGTACGGCTGGCAATACGTGGGGCAAGTCGCGGTGAAATTCGCAAAAGACCGATGAAGACGCCAAGAAAGATGGCGAGCAGCATTCCCCAGAAACTGAGTTTGAGCGTGGTGAAAAAACCCTGGAGCAGGGCGTTGGCCATCCAGCTTTGCTGCTGACTGTCGAAACGGATCAGGTAGGTGGGGATAATCGCCCAGTTCCATTTATAATTGAGACTGTAGATGAGCCTGTGGATAATGGTACCGGCCAGGACCAATAGACCCAAGAGGACCAACCAGTCGAGAAAGGTCAGGCGTTTTGTGGTGTGTCGCATATATTGTTGGCTGAAAGGTCCGTTGGCCGCCGTCTGGTAAGGGGCGAGAGGCAGATTCCTGTCTCTCGCCGATTGAGGAATATCTCGGGCAATAGCTCGGGATGCTTACTGGATCTGGTTTGCCCAGTCCTTGGTACCGAACCAGTAGTCATGCCGTTCCTGCAGCCAGCCTTCAAGATGAACCAGGGAAATCCAGCTGTTGACATAGGCCAGGGTGTCCGGGTCACCTTTACGCAGGGCAAAGCCAATCGGTTCCTTGGCGAAAGTCTCGGTAAATGGCATGAAAAGGGTCTCTTTGTAGTCAACGGCCTCATAGGCCGGCCGAGGGGCGTTGGCTATGACGGCATTGACCTTGCCGTTGCGCAATTCCTGGTAGACCTGAGTTTCGTTATCAAACATTCTCAGGGTAGCCTGCGGGACGAACTTCTTGGCGGCGGTTGCGGCGGTTGTCCCCAGCTTTACGGCGATCTGCACCTCAGGTTTGTTGAAATCGGCAAGCGTCGTAAAACCTGCGGCGAGTTTTCTATGAGCGACAAGAGACATGCCGGAATAGTCGTAGGGCTCGGAAAAATTGACCTTCAGTGCCCGTTGCGGAGTGATGCCCATGCCGCCGATGATCATATCGAATTTTCCGGTCAAAAGGGCGGGAACGATGCCGGACCAGGCGGTGGGCACAAACTCGACCTTGACGCCTGTGTCTGCGGCCAACCGGGTCGCCACGTCTATTTCAAAACCGATCAGCTTGCCGTTCTTGTCCTTCATGGCCCAGGGCTGGAAGATGTCCATACCCACCCGCAGCACACCCCTTTTGAGAACTTGCTCAATGCAGCTCTCTGCCGTCAGTTGTTGTTGTGTGGAGGCTGCCGCAGCCAGTCCCGTTATGGTGCTGAGCAGCAAGATCAATGAGAGGGTCAGTGTTTTTTTCATCGTATTCTCCTGTTGTTGTATGGATGGGTAGTATACCTGTCAGGGCAGTTTCAGCCGATGTTCTAAGGCCCCGGCAACATAGGACAGGGCAATCGTGATGGTCAGATAGAGCGCCGCGACGGTCAACCAAATTTCAAAGGTTAGAAAGGTCTCGGCAATGATGGACTGGGCCTGCATAGTCAAATCGTAGATGGCGATGGTGCTGACCAGGGCGGAGTCCTTAATAAGAGAGATCGCCTGACTGGTCAAGGGGGGCAGGACTGTACGGATTGCCTGGGGCAGGATGACATGGCGATAGGTGGCAAAGGGGCTGAGGCCGAGACTGTGAGCTGCTTCATGCTGTTCCCGTACCACCGAGAGGATCCCCGCCCGGAAGATCTCGGCGACATAGGCGCCTTCAAAGAGGCTGAGAGAGAGGATGGCGGCAGGCAGGCGATCGAGGTCGAAGAGGGGGCCAAGGACGAAATAAATAAAAAAGAGCTGGATCAGCAGCGGCGTGTTCCTGATGGTTTCAATATACAACCGGGCCAAAAGACCGGCGACGGGCGAGGCCGAGAGCCGAAAAACCGCGGTGATGAGGCCGATCAGCAGCGATACGATCAGGCTCATTACCGAGATCTGCAGGGTGATCAGCAGGCCTTGCAGCAAGGGACCGGCAGAAAGGCCCCGGGCGTCATGGATAAAAAGATACTTGGGGATCTGGTACCACTGCCAGTGATAGCTGAGGTCTCGGGAGCCGGTGGCAAAGAGCCAGACGAGGGCCGAAAACAGCACGAGGAGCTGGAATATATCGAAAAGGGGGGTGCGGAGCAGGGTGTGAATGCTGCTTTTCTTTTTCGGCGCAGAAAGAGGTGTCATGGGCTCATGAGAAGGTATAACCTATCGACATAATAATTAATCTGAGAAGAGAGAGTACAAGGTTACGGGGAAAAAATCCAGAAGGTTTTTTCTCCCTGGCCGTGGCGCCAGAGAAGCCGGGAAGGTTTTGATACGAGGAGGGAAAACACCGCTAACAGCCATTTACTTTCCTGTCTCAGGCATTATACAATAAAAAGAGGTCGGTTAAATTCAAATAACGGTCACCGGACAGGTAGCATATAACGAGACACAAGAGGAGTGACTATGAAAATTGTAATTGTCGGCGGCGGGGCAATCGGCAGACTTTTTGGTTCTTTTCTGGCCAAGGGCGGCAATGAGATCAGCCTGATCGATATTGACGATGAGGTTGTAGGGGCCATGCAGAGCCAGGGTATCGGGGTGATGGCCCATGGTGAAGACGATCCAGATGCCGTGACCCTGGTGCCGGTCACGGCCATGAGTGACGGCGCGGACATCAAAGAGTGCGACCTGATCCTCCTGATGGTCAAGTCCTTTGCCACCCGGATGGCAACCCAGGGTATCGCCCATCTGGTATCGCCGAGCTGTCCGCTGCTTGTTGTCCAGACCGGTCTTGGCAATGTCGAGATCATCCGCCAGATTGTGCCGGTCGAGCAGATCCTAGTCGGTTTCACCTTCATGTCGGGAACCTCTCTGGGCGGGTCCACGGTACGGCATGGCGGGGCGGGTAAGACCTATATCGGTGAACTGAGCGGTGAACTGACCCCAAGACTGGAAAAGATCAGCCAGGTCTTCAGCGATTGCGGGATCCAGACCCAAATGGCCAGGCGGGTCATCGGCCGGTTGTGGTGCAAGGTGATCATCTATTCAGCGATCAACCCGCTGTCCGCCCTGCTCAAGGTACCGAACGGCTGCCTGACCACCCGTATGGAGTCGATCACCCTCATGAAACGGCTGCTGGACGAGGGTCGACGGGTGGCCGAGGCCTGTGGTATCGATCTGGTCTATACCGATCTCTATGAACTGCTCTTTGAGGCCTGTCAGCGCAGTTCCAATAACCTGTCGTCCATGCTCCAGGATGTCCTCAACGAGCGACCGACCGAGATCGATGCCCAGAACGGGGCAATCTGCCGCTATGCCGAAGAGCATGGTGTGGCGGTGCCGACCCATCAGACGATCGTCGAGCTGATCAGGCTCCTGGAAAAATGGCGACCGGGGCTTGAGCAGTTGTAGAAAAGGGGGCATCTTTTTCATTTTTGCGAGAGGGAAATATGACAACCTGGAACAGGATTCTGATTGCGGTGGATAAATCCGAGACATCCATGCGGGCGGTACGCTATGTCGGCTACATGGCCGCCGGTCTTGCCGATGCGCATATCTGTCTCTTGCATGTGTATCCTGAACCACCACCCGATTTCTATGTACAGGGCGGCAAGCTGGACAGGTATCAGATGCTTCGGGAAGGGCGGATGGAGATTTTTCTGTTCGAGGCCCTGAACGTCCTTGAAGCTGCGGGGATCAACGGCAGGAATATCAGCCAGCGAATCTGTATGGCCGAGGGCAAGACCATCAGCCAGATGGTTCTGGATATTCGCCAGGAAGGGCAGTTCGGCACAGTGGCCACCGGCAAGCGTGGGGTATCCAAGGCGGAGGAATTTCTTTTCGGATCCATCTCCAACGCCCTTGCCCGTCACAGTCACGACTTCACCGCCTGGATTGTGGGGTAGGGCCGATGATTGACTGGAGTTATTTTCCTCTGCGCATACTGCCTCGCCTGCAGGCCCACCCCGCCATGCGGAGCATCCGGCGGCAACCGCGGATCTGGCGGGACACCAGCGATTTTACCAGCATCGACTATGGGGATATCATCCTTGTCGATAATCGCTATTTTCTGGTGGTCGGCTATACCCGCGAGGGGCGTTTCGGTATTGACGATCAGCCGAAACAGTGGGTGCCGAAGGTCTACGACCTGGAGAGCGGCGAGCTGTACCTCCTGAAACTGGTGTTTTATGAGACCTACTCGATCAGCCTGGGGGAGTTGGAGGTGAAGTGCTACCGCAGCCCGGAAAAAGAGGCCAGAGTCATTGAGCTGGTGCGGGGCAATCCCGCCTTCATGCAGGGCTATTCAGTCCTTGACGATGCCGATAATCTTGTCCGTATCCTTGATGTCGTGCCGGGCAAACGTCTGGATAAGTATCTTCAATATCTTTGCGAAGACCATCTGGAATATTTTGAGAAGCACATGCCCAGTGTCTTGGCACGCTTTCTCGTTTCCGTGCAGGGGATTTCCCTCCTCCACGCCCATGGTCTCAAGCATGGCGATATCCGCCGCGATCACATCTTTGTCAATCGGCAGGATGGGAGCTTTATTTGGATAGATTTCGACTACGATTTCTACCTGCCGGAGAGGCCCTATGCCATGGATCTTCTGGGACTTGGCAATGTCCTTCTCTATATCGTCGGGCGACAGAATTTCCGGGGCCAGGATATTTTGAGCAATCCTGAGCTGGGGGAGAAGGTGTTCAACAGTCTGTGCGTCGATGATATGGCGCTTCTCGCCCATGACCGAGTTTTCAACCTGAAAAAGATCTATCCTTATATCCCGGACAGGTTGAACGACATTCTCCTGCATTTTTCCGCCGGGACGACGGTCATGTATGATACGGTGGACGAGTTCCATGACGAACTTGCCTCCTGCCTCGATTCTCTCTAGGCAGGAGGACGGCCGTCCCGGATCTTACAGGGATGATAACTTGGTCCTGGCCAATTCGGTGATGCTCCGGAAGTCGATCTTGCCGCTGCCCATTTTTGGCAGGTTTTCGATGATCAGGAAGGTCTTGGGCAGGGCGATCTGGGTCAGATGTTTGGCCATCTGCTTGAGTGTGGCCTTCTCGTCGAGCTGGGCGGTGACCACGGCGACGATCCTGGCCCCCTTGATGGAATCGGGAATCTCGACCACGCAACATTCGACATCCTCGGGCAGGGTTTTCTCCAGAACATCCTCGATCTTGACGAGGGAGACCATCTCGCCGCCGATCTTGACAAAACGTTTCAGGCGCCCGACGTGCCAGAGGAAACCATCCGCATCGATGTTGCCCATATCGCCGGTATCATACCAGCCACCGCGGATGTGCAGGGTGGTCTGCTCGAAATCATCTAAGTAACCCTTCATGACATTGTCGCCCTTGATGAGGATCCGACCGTCTTCGCCGGGGCCGCAGGGCTCACCGGTCTCATAGTGTTCGATACGGACCTGGACACCTGGAAAAGGCTTGCCGACACTACCCGGTTTATTGTCCTCCCAGGTATTGCCGGAGATTGCCGGAGAACATTCAGTGGCCCCATAGGCCTCGTAGAGCACCATGTTATGTTTCTTCTTGAAACCCTCCCTCAAGGCCTCGGGACATTTGTCGGCCCCGGCCATGGCGATCCGTAGGCTGGCGAAGTCGCCGGGCTCGGATTTGCGCAGATAGCCCCAGAAAAAGCTCGGAGTGCCGACCATGAAGGTGGCCTTCTCTTCCCGGACGATGGAACAGATTTTCTTGAAATCAAGGGGGTTGGCGTAGGTCAGCAGGGTCATGCCGTGATAGAGGGGCAGCCAGAGATTGACCGTCAGACCGAAGACATGGAAATAGGGCAGCGTACAGAGAAAAATATCATCTTCCTTGAACTGATAAGGGATGGAGACGGATTCGATATTGGCGGAGATATTCTTGTGGGTCAGCTGTACGGCCTTGGGAGCCTTTTCGCTGCCGCTGGTGAATAGGATAACGGCCGTATCGTCCACCTCGCCTCCATGCACCAGTCTTTTGAGCAGGGCCACGGGCAGCTTGGCTTTGAGGAGCGCTGCGATCTTCTGTAAGCCGGTCAGTTTGGCCATGATGTCTTCGATATAGATCATCCCTTCAACTGAGGGACACTCGATCTTTTCCAGCAGGGCCTTGGAGGTGATGATGGTCTTGAAGGCGCATTTTTTCTGGGCGTAGCGGGCGTTCTGCTCGGCCCCGGTCGAGTAGTTGATCATCACCGGGGTCCGACCGCTCATCAGCACCGCGATCTTGGTAAGGACACAGCCGGCCGAGGTGGGGATCATGATGCCGACGAAGCCTTTGTCGAGTTTGCGGCAGACTTGGGTAAGGAGGAGGCTGGCCATCAGGGTCTTGCCGTAGCTGAGTTCCTTGTTGGTGGAAAAATCGTGAATGGCCAGTTTGCCATCCAACCTTTTGGCAATCTCAATGAATCGGTGATGTAAAAGCACAACAGTCTCCTGTCCTAGGTTTTGTACACGATGGATGGCCATTATCCGCTGGAGAGACAGAGAGAATGCCCCCCTTCCTGAAAAGTCCGAGTACCACTTTTCTCCCTCTTTGGCAAATATGATTTCCCCGGCAATGTCAGAGAACTCGAACATATCATCCAGCGTCTGATCACCTTCGTTCGGGTCAGCCTTATTCGGGTTGCCGATCTGCCTGTCGAGATCCGCGAACAGCAGGGTGAAGGCGGCCTCTTGACCGAGCGTCTGGCCCGGTCGGCAATCCGGTGTCTGCCGCTCATGCCAAAGCTTCACGAATTGAGATGCCAATATCTAATATTTGCTTATATTAAACGATTTCCCTGTTTATTTCCCGCAATGAAAATATTTCATGAGCATCTGGAATAGGGGGAAACGGCCCTCTGAATTTAGGGGAAGGCCTTCCATATAAAATCGAGGGGGATTCTTCATTGATCCTCGCAGGCCATTTACTGGCATAGGATTTGGCATCATATATTCAAAGCGCCCCTTGAAACGGAATAAGGCGGCCGCATGTAAAGAAATCAAACATATCCGGAAAGCTGAAAAACCTGTTAAGGTTGCGAGGTAACCAGGCAGACAGTCGTTGTGCCACAACAACAGTTGGGAACAGGGTGTACTTTTGAATAATAACGATATATTGCGCAGTATCCGCTATACCTTCGACTTGAGCGATGCGAAAATGATTGCTGTCTTCGGCTTAGCTGATCATCAGGTAACGCGGGGACAGATCAGCGATTGGTTGAAAAAAAATGACGATCCAGCCTACCAGAATTGCAGCGACACTGGGCTGGCGATTTTCCTCAATGGTCTGATCATCGATAAACGAGGCAGACAAGAAGGGCCACAACCCGAACCAGAGCGGCGTTTAACGAACAATATTATTTTTAGAAAATTAAAAATCGCCTTAAACCTGAAGGGCGAAAATATAATCGAGATTATGGAACTGGCTGATTTGCCCATGAGCCAACATGAACTAAGTGCGTTTTTTCGTAAGCCGGACCATAAACACTACCGGCCTTGCAAGGATCAGATCTTGCGTAATTTTCTCAAAGGTATGCAGCTTAAATATCGACCGAGTATGCCAATTACAGCAGAATCCAAAAGGGGGAAGGAGCCATTATTTGAGGAATAGATATAAAAAACCCGCAAACGTCAAACTGCCCACCGGTTCGGATAAGCTTCCACCTGTGAAGATTATTCTGAACATCTCTTACGGATTTTCACGAAAATGAAAATATAACTGTCTGAATTATTCGAGCCCAACTCTTCGTGAGAGTCAGACTGAGTCTCGGCCTCTGTAGATTAATGTTGTAGAGAGAAAATATAACTGTCTGAATTATTCGAGCCCAACTCTTCGTGAGAGTCAGACTGAGTCTCGGCCTCTGTAGATTAATGTTGTAGAGAGAAAACCGATACGCTAGGATGTCGGGACAGGTCATTTTTCAGGTGAATATTTCGCTTGGTGTCCTCTGTGAGCGCACTTTTTCAATTTCCCTGCTCTCTCTTCAATATTGTCTCAGCACACCTGCATCCATGCCCAATTCCAGTCTTCCTTCTGCTCCCCGGGGTTCGGGGTTCTTTATCCGCCACCTCCGAATTCTCTTCTGTAACCGTTACAGCGTCTTTCTCCTTGTCCTGTTCTGTTATTCCCTGCTTATTGAGCATCTCGGGGGGCTCAAGGGCGGGAAGGTATTTACCCGCCAATACCTTGATATCTGGCTGATTCTCTATCTTTACTGGTATCTCAACGCGATCGTCCGGCCCTCTCGCTGGCAACCCTTTCTGGCCGCCGCCCCGATCTTTCTCGCCTACATCGGTCAGGATATTTATTATCTGTTATTGGGCAAGGTGTTCCGTTTTATCGAACTTACCGAGGTGACCGAGCTGTTCAATGTGATTGCCCTCAAGTATCTGGTCCTGATCATCCTGGTCGGGGCCATTCCCCTGGTCGGTTTTCTCTACTCCATCAATTACCGCCGGGTGGCCGTGATCGTTCTGGGCATTTTACCTCTGGCGTTTCTCGTCTGCTTTGTCGAAATTTCCCCTCAGGTGGCCCTACTGGCCTTTAAAAAAGTGGGGCGGGGGGTTGTCAGCTGGTCGGATGCGATACCCGTCGAACAGAACGGGCGTTTGGCGATGCTGTGGTACCGCGAGGCCGAGAGAAAGATCGCCGTTGCCAAAACCGACTCTTTCCGTGATCGTCCGGTCTATGAAAAAGAGGCCGGGCAGCGCGCGGACTGGCTGAAGGAGAAAGGCTCAAAGAGGGATGTCCATGTCGTGGTCATGGAGAGCTTTGTCGATCCAACCCTGTTCAAGTTTGCTACCTACACCAAGGACCCTGCGCATCCGGACTTTAGAAAGCTGTTCGGCAACAAGCTCGGTTTTTCGGTCTCCCCGGTTTTCGGCGGTAAGACCTCCCAGGCCGAATTCGAGGTGCTTTGCGGTGTCCCGGCCTTTCAGGAACTGGCCGGGGTCGAATTCAATTCCTTTTCCGGTGTCCCCGCCTACTGTCTGCCCGGCACCTTGAAGCTGGCCGGCTACCGGACCATTGCTTCAAACGGCTTCAAACCCACTTTTTTCAATGCAATAAACGCCTATAAGGGGATTGGCTTTGGCGAGATGTATTTTCCGAAAGAGTTACTCGGCGATAGAGGCAGTTATCTTTCAACGGGTGATACGACCGGTGAGATGTATATGTTTGACGGAGTCCTGTTCAACCAGAATCTGCAGTTCATCAAGGATGCCGTTACCGACGAGGATGCGCCGCCCCTGTTCAACTATGTGTTGACCATGTATGGTCATCTGCCCCATATTCTCAACAAGGAGAAGCGGCCCAGCGTTTTGAAACTCGTTTCCCGATTCAGGGATCCGCAACTCGAGAGGGTGGCCAACCAGTTTTTCTACCGCTCCCAGGCCGTTGCCGACTATGTCAAAAAGCTGATCGAAATCGACAGAAACAGTCTGATCATCGTGGTCAGTGACCATCTGCCACCTCTACAGGGTCTGGCCACCTACGAGAAGCTCGGGTATCTCAATAACAGGAAGGATAGCATTCATCTCAACCGTGTCCTGATCATCGAGGATGGTAAAGTAAAGAAATACATTCCCATTCACCACTACGATATCCCTAAAATCATCCTCAACTACCTGACGAAAGGGGAGTATTGCCGGGGAAAAACCTGCGGGTTTGTGGAAAACAAGCTCCTCCAAGACCGGGCCACCATGCACGATCAGTACCTGCGGCTGATGGCCCACGCCATCCAATGAATTCCGGCAATGGCGGCCCCATGATTTCGGCAAGGGATGTGGATACGGATGCCGGTACCGCGGTGAGAAGAACCCCGCGTGAGAGGAATTTCGCGGTGTGGCTAGTATCAGTTTTTCAGATCCATGTCGGCCTTCTCGGTCACGGAGCGGGAGAGTTCTTTCCTGACCTGGACCCCGAGTTCGGTGAGCTGACCGGCCTGGGCGATGAGATTGCCGCGCCCCTGGCTGAGTTTTGACATGGCAGCGTCGTAGGTCTGGTGGCAGCTGTTCAACTGTCTGCCGATCTTCTCCATATCCTCGACAAAACTGCAGAGCTTGTCATAGATGATCCCGGCCCGTTTGGCGATTTCCAGGGAATTCCTGCTCTGGTGTTCATAGCGCCAGATATTTTCCACGGTCCTGAGCGTCGCCAGCAGGGTGGTCGGGGTGGTGACGATGATCCGGCTGGAAAAGGCGCTGGCGAAGAGTTGGTCATCATGCTGGAAGGCCGCGACGAAGGCGGCCTCAATCGGCATGAACATGATGACGAAATCAAGGGATCTGATGCCGCCCAGGTCCGCGTAATTTTTGCCGCCAAGCGAGGCAAGATGCTCGCGGATGGCCTTGACCAGATCGGCAAGGGCGCGAGACCGTTCACCCTCATCGCTGCCGTTGACATACCTCTCCCAGCTGACCAGTGAGACCTTGGAGTCGATGACGATGTCTTTCCCCTCGGGGAGATGGACGATGACATCGGGTTTGAACAGGCGGTTGTCCCGGTCCCGGAATCCTTCCTGGCAGTCGTATTCATGACCGCGGCGCAGGCCGGACTGTTCCAGCACCTTCTCCAGGACCAACTCTCCCCAGTTGCCCTGGATCTTTTTGTCGCCTTTGAGCGCCCTGGTGAGATTGATCGCCTCGGTGCTGATCTGCACATTGAGATCACGAAGATGGAGGATCTCCTCTTTCAGGGAGATCCGCTCCCGGGTGTCGCTCAGATAGATGTCGTTGATCTCTTTCTTGAATGAGGTGAGCTGTTCGTGGAAGGGCTGGAGGATGGCCTCGAGCCGTTCCTTGTTCTGGCTGCCGAACTTCTCGCTCTTTTCCTCGAAGATCTGCTGGGCCAGAGAGCTGAACTGCAGACGCAACTCGTCTCGGGCCTCTTCGAGCAGGGTCAGTTTTTCCCCGCCATTCTTTCTCTCGTTTGCCAGGAGGGTTTCCAGCTCGACAATCCGCAGTCTGTAGTCGACAGTGAGGTGATCCAGATCGAGAATTTTCACTTCCGCCTCTACCAGCTCTGATGTGAGGCCTTCGAGTTGCCGGCCTTGGGCGCGATGACGGACAAGGAGGACGATCAGGAAGAGCAGGAGGCAACCAGTGATGGTCAGGAAGAGGAGGAATAGCTGCAGCGATTGACTGCCCGAGAAAAGATCCGAGACTGCTCTCATAAAGGTATGGGACTGTTCACTCTGCATGAAGATCTCCATACCATTGATAGAGCAGGAGTTCAAGGAGCAGTCGCCTCAGGGTAGTGGATGCAGTTATGCCAATTCCAAATCAAGCGTCATTGTCCGGCTGCGCTGTGCGGCCCCTCGCTGTGCTTGTATGTACAGTCTCGTCGCTGCTCGTTTGCCTTCGCGTTCTCATCTTGATTTGGAAATGGAATTACGCTCTCGGAAATGATTTGGTGGCGGATGAAGAAGCTTGCCTGCGTGGATGGGGCAGGCTCAGCCCGGCGGCCAGTGTAGCGGTCGGCCACCCAGGATATGCATGTGCAGATGAAAAACCAGCTGTCCGGCGCCGGCCCCGTTGCTCAGGACCAGGCGAAAGGCTTCGCCGATATCGTTCTCCGCTGCGACCTGAGCGGCAATACGCATGAGCCTGCCGATGAGCTGTTCATCTTCTTCGCCGATGGCCGACGGTCCGGTCAGGTGTTTTTTCGGGATAATCAGAAAATGCTGCGGCGCCACCGGGGCGATATCCCGGAAGGCCATAACCTCATCGTCTTCATAGACAATATTTGCCGGAATCTGGCCGGCGACAATTTTGCAGAAGAGGCAGTCTGTCATCGCATCAATCCTCGTGGTCGGAAGGGGGAAAGGCCGTTCGGGTGAACGGCCTTTCTGTTAAGGGTGTCTGGCACTATCGTACATAGATGAAGGTCAGCTTCGCATCCAACAGATCGATCTGGGCTTCTCCGCCCTTGGCCAGTTCGCCGAAGAGGATCTCATCGGTCAGCACATCGCCGATCTCCTTCATGATCAGGCGGCGCAACGGCCGGGCCCCGTAGTCGGGATCATAACCCTTTTCAGCGAGCCATGCCTTGGCCGCCTGCGAGAGACTGATGCTCACCCGTTTCTCGGCGAGCTGGCCCTCGAGTTCCTTGATGAGTTTATCGACCACGTTCTGCATGGCCTCACTGTTCAGGGAGCTGAAGGAGACGATGGCGTCGAGCCGGTTGCGGAACTCCGGGGCGAAGATCTTGTTGATGGCCGACTGGTCCTTGCCCTTCTTGCTGGTGACAAAACCGATGCCCCTGGCGGTTAGCTCCCGTGCCCCGGCATTGGTGGTCATGATCAGAATAACGTTGCGGAAATCCGCCTTCCTGCCGGAGTTGTCGGTCAGTGTCGAATGGTCCATGACCTGCAGGAGGATCGAGTAGATATCCGGATGGGCCTTTTCGATCTCATCAAGGAGCAGGACCGAATGCGGGTGTTTGCGGATGGCCTCGGTCAAGAGGCCGCCCTGATCGAAACCGACATAGCCGGGAGGTGAACCGATGAGCCGGGAGACGGCATGTTTCTCCATGTATTCACTCATGTCGAAGCGCTCAAAGTGAATATTGAGGACCTTGGCCAGCTGCCGGGCGACCTCGGTCTTGCCGACACCGGTGGGACCGGCGAAGATGAAACTGCCGGTGGGCGAGTCGGGGTTGCCGAGCCCGGCCCGTGCGCGTTTCACCGCGGTTACTACGGTCTCGATGGCCTCATCCTGGCCGTAGACCACCTGCTGCAGCCTGGGCGCCAGCTCTCTCAGCGAACCGATATCCGAGGTGGTGGTGCTTTTGGCTGGGATCCTGGCGATCCGCGAGACCACCTTCTCCACATCCGTGACCTTTACCATGCTGCCGATCCGGCCCTCCAGGCGGAACAGGGAACCAACCTCGTCCATGACATCAATGGCCTTATCCGGCAGGAAGCGTTCGTTGATATAACGATCCGCCAGTTCGGCCATAGCCTTGATCGAGCCCTTCGAATAATGGACCTGGTGATGTTTTTCATAGCGGGCCTGCAGCCCCTTGAGGATCAGGCAGGTGTCGTCCACTGACGGTTCTTCGATATCGATCTTCTGGAAGCGGCGGGACAGGGCCCGGTCCTTTTCGATCTGATTCTTGTATTCCTCGTAGGTGGTCGAGCCGATACAGCGCAGGATGCCGGACTGCAGGGCGGGTTTAAGCAGGTTCGAGGCATCCATCGAGCCGCCGCTGGTGGCCCCGGCGCCGACAATCGTATGGATCTCATCGATGAAGAGGATGGCGTTCTCCTTGTTCTCGATGGCCGAGATCACACCTTTGAGTCGTTTCTCAAAATCACCCCGGTACTTGGTGCCGGCAACCAGACCGCCCATATCGAGGAGGTGGATCTCCACATCCTGCAGGAGATCGGGGACAGTGGCCTTGCGGCCCTCGAGGCGGGCCACCTTGTCATCATGGATGCGCAGGGCCAGACCTTCGGCCATGGCGGTCTTGCCTACACCCGGTTCACCGACCAGCAGCGGGTTGTTCTTTTTCCGGCGGCAGAGGACCTGCATGATCCGGCTGATCTCCAGATCCCGGCCGATCAGGGGGTCGAGCTTGCCTTCAGCCGCCTGCACGGCCAGATTGACGGTGAAATCCTTCAGGGACTTCTCGTCTGCGCTCTGCTCCCTGGTCTCCTGGTCCTCGGGTGGTCTGGCCAGCGGTTCCTTCTGCAGTCCCTCCGGGAGCTCATGGGAGATGAAGTTGACGACCGCCATCCGGCCAACCCCGACCGAGCTAAGAAAGAAGACGGCGTGCGAGTCTGATTCGGAGAAGATCGAAACCAGCACATCACCGCTGTCCACCTCGTGTTTACCGCAGCTCTGGACATGGGCCACAGCCCGCTGTAGAACCCGGTTAAAGGCCATGGTCTGGGCCGGTTCACTCGGGCCGGTCGAGGAGAGTTTCGGGATCTCCGCGGCTAAAAACTGCTCGAGCTTCTCTTTGAGGGTCTCCGTCGAGCCTCCGCATTCGCTGATGATATACGAGGTCAACTCGTCATGGAGCAGACCGTAGAGCATATGCTCCACGGTCACATATTCATGATTTTGGCTTTTCGCCTCTCTGATTGCCCTGATAAGGGCCTTTTCCAATGTTTTGCTGAGCATATGCGTATCGTCCGTCTGCGGTTTATTTTCTGTGCCGGGGCATCAGGCCTTTTCCATGGAACAACGCAAGGGATATTCCTCCTGTCGGGCCAAGTTGTGCACCTTGTCAATCTTAGTTTCACAAATCTCCCGACTGTAGATGCCGGCGATCCCAATACCTTGTTCGTGCACATTTATCATGATCCGGGTGGCCTCCGGGGCGGTCTTATGGAACACCCCGATGAGTATCGATACCACAAATTCCATCGATGTGTAGTCATCATTATGCAGGAGCACTTTGTACATGGGTGGCTCCATGATTTCGACCCAGTCCTTTGTGGCCACCGAGCCCTGGGGCGAATTTTTCTTTTCTGCCATGGGTACGGGTTGATTCTCCTGCTAATTAGCGTATTTTGCTCTACCGACCGGTTTGTTCTCTGACTAAAATAATAACGAAAAAGACATTTTCAATGCAGAAAGACATCGGTCATTCCCTCTCTGGTTTTTCAGCGCCTGTCTTTGGGCTCGGCGGGGTCTCGTCGGGTCAGGCCTGCCGACCGGCTGGTTTTTCCCCGAGCATGGTAAGGAAGAGTTCTTCCAGGACAAGGCGCTGGGGCAGGGGCGAGCCCTTGAGCCGGTATTCCGCCTGGAGGAGCAGGGTGGGCCAGTGTTTGAGCGTTGTGCAGGAATATTCGGCCGCTGTCGTAAAACTCATATAGAGGGCATAGGGATGGCCTTTGAGAAGTTCGGGCCATTCTCCACTCTCTTTGAGGGCCGGGAGATAGTCGGACTGGAACTGTCTGGCGTTCATACCCTTGTGCCACAGGGGCTGCGAGCGAAACTGCAGGGAGCGAAAGATCATAAGCTTGCGCAGATAATTGCGCATAGTCGAGAGAATGGCCAGACCGTGGGTACCGTTGTCCTGGAGCCGGCCCAGAATGGTCAGGGTCCTGCCGGGCTGCCTCTTGCCGAAGGCGTCGGTCAGTTCAAAGAGGGCGTCCTCCCTGCTCCGGCCCACCATCTCATCGAGGTCACCGATGGTAATGAGGGGCCTGTCACCCGCATAGAGGGCCAATTTTTCAGTCTCCATGACGACTGCCACCGGATGGAAACCGACCCGCTCAAAAAAAATATCGAAGGCCCGTGGCTCGATTTTCTTGCCAAATTCCTTGAGGGTCTTTTGCACCATCTCCCGCAGAATGTCCTTCTGTTCGCTCTGGGCGGCAGCCCCTGAACCTTCGGCCACGGCACAGTCGATGACAAGACCATGTTTTTTGATCGCGGTAAAGAGCCGCTGGCGTCTGTCCGCCTCTTCGGCAGTCAGGATGAGGATATTTGGGGAGGGCAGCCCTTTTTCGAAGGCTGCGATATACTTTCCGGTGATACCGGCCGCTTTGTCGGAGGACGGCTCGGCAGCGCCCGTCCCGGCGACCAAGTCGTCGGCCCAGGCGAGGTTTTCCGAGGGTTTGGCGAAACTGAAGAGTTTCTGCCACTGGTCGGCTGCGATCTCGGAGAAGGCTGAGGCGCTTCCCGGCCCGATGGCGGCCAGCTGTAAAAGGCTTCTCAGCGAGCGCCGGGCGGAGTCGGGCCGGCCGGCATCTTTGGCCTGTACGGCCTTGTTCCAGATCGCCAAGGCGACTGTCTTGGAATGAAAGATCCGGCTGTCGCTGACCCGGAAGATCTGCCGGCCGGGAAGCAGGGAAAAACTGTTGAGCTTCGCGAGAGTCTGGCTGGGGTCCTCCTGGTCGCCATCAATGCTGTGCACTGTCCCCGGCGCGCCCGAGAGAATAGCCTGCTGCAGGAGATCGGCGGCCTCCCGGCCGAGATAGCGCTCGCCGAGGCAGAGGTAGATCTGCAGCGGCGGGCCGTCCTTGAGGTCTTTCAAGTGCCCTGGAAGTTCAGTGCGTTTTATCAGTGCCATGGCTAACAGGTTTTAAGTCCATTATTTTATGGAGGATTGCCGGCAGTGAGCCGGGCTGTATATAGTCCTCGCCGAGATTGCGGATAAAGATGGTAGCGGAACTCCTGGCCACCTCCTGCCATGACAGCATAGCAGAATTGCGGGCGATGATCTCAAAAAACTGCTGGTTGTAGGGATTGTTGATCGAGGATTTGCCGGTGCCGATGGTGGCCAGGATGTCCACATGGTTATGAAACAGCCTGTTGAGATCGGTATAAGCCCTGATCCCCCCGCAGGAGCCGATGCTGAGAAAGCGCTGTTTCCTGGCGAGATCGAGGGCGCTGACTGCCCCAGATTCGAGCAGGTCGCGGATCGGGTCGATGAGCTGTTCCCGGCGCCAGTAACTGTGGCCGCGCTGAGCGAACATCTCATTGTCACCCTTGAGAAACTGCTTGATGAGTTGCTGCTGAGTGGCCTTGCCCTGGTAGATGAAGACGGAATGGGCAAGGCGCAGGCCGCCCACTGTTCTGACCCAGTCGACGACCAGAGGATGATTCGCCGACAGCTGAAGGAGGCGCGTCAGCCCGCCGGGCTTCCGAGAGAGTCCTGCTACGAGAGGCTGAGCGGCACGCAGGACGTTGCTGTCAAGGCCGTCGAGCCGGTAGGTTTGCGAGATTTCCGGTCGGTAGCCGCCGGCGATCAGGGTCTGACAGTTGGTGAGATAGGAGGTCCGGCCATCGTCGTCACTCTGGAAGACCGACAGGCTTTTCAGTTGACCGTCCGATTTCCATTCATGGAAGGGCGTGCGGGCATATTGGCCCAGATCGATGGTCCCGAATTCTTTGAGCATTTTTCTGATCCGCAGGGTCTCCGCTGCCGGTAAGAGGGCCGGGTGCTCATGGTGAAAGTACTGCAGGATGACCCGAACCTGACGGGAGAGCAGGGAATTTTTGCTGTGCCCCGCATCGAGCAGGAGCGAAAGCAGAGAGGAACGGGCGGCAGGTGTGATGGTTTCGAGCAGCTTGGTAAAGGTCGCCGAGAACAGGATGAGGCTGAATTCGTTCTGGAGGGCGGAGCGGCCCACGAGGTCAAGGACCTGCTGCTGTTTTTCCGCGTCCTGCGGGAAGAAGACGGTGAGTTTACCCCTCTGGGCCAGACTTGCGATGAAATCGGAGGTGAAGAGGTTGCCGGGATCCGTGGCCAGGAGGAAGGACAGCAGGTCGTCGCCAAAGGTCCCGGCTAGGCGTTGCTTCAGGACCGGCACCAGGATATCGCGGAAGGAGGAGTCGTACAGGTCGCCGCTATGGGCGAGGAGGACATAGATATTGGCGCTGGTCAGATCGACAGCCGTCTGTTTCCTGGCGGCCGCCGTCGCCCGGCGCAAGACGGTGATGGTGGCACTGTGGTTGCCGGCCCTGAGGGATCGGCTCATCTCATGGGCATGGCTGCGCTGCACGGCGAGCTGCAGGCGCTGAAAGAGACCGTTCAGGCCGTTTCCTGAATATCCAGCCAGGGTGCCGCCGCTGATCTCCTGGCCGAAGGAATCGGTAATATCGTGCAGGTTGTTGATTCTCCAGAGGGGATAGTCGGAGGCCGCAGCAAAGACCTTGAGGAGCAGCGCCTTGTCCTCTACTGCCATCCGCTGAAACCGGTCTTCCCGCTCCCTGTCGGGGATACTGAAGTAGTCGGTCAGCCAGGATCCAGCCAGTTTTGGGGTCATGCCGGGCAGCATGAAAAGGCCGCGGGCATTCCAGGCATCGGAGTCCGTCAGGGCGTGGAGCAGGCCCATGTCCCTGAGGGTCTCTTCAGCCGTTATACCCTTGATTTTGCAGTGCTGCTCGGCCGCCCAGCGCTGTCGCTCCGTCAGCCGCTCGATCAGAGCGAGCCCCCGGCTGACCTCTGCTCCGGTGATACGGGGTACCTTGAAGAGGGCTCCAGCGGCCCAGCGGCCGGGCTCATTCAGGGGTTCGACCCGGTCGATAAGGCGGAAGAGTTCGGTGGCGGAGAGTTCTTGTATATCTGCCAGACCGGCCAGTGCCCTGCTGCTGACATAGCTGACGGATTTCAGCCTGGCGAGGAGCTGCCAGCAGAGGAGGGCAGAGGTCCCGTCCAGTCGGGCGAGCCGTTCTAGCAGCGGGATATGCTCATACTGGATTTTCTCCTGCGGTAAGCGGCGCAGGATCTCGACGGCCTCTTCAGCTTTCATCCCAGGCAGGTTACAGAAGGCCCTGAAGGCCCGCAAATGGGTGTAGGATAGGGACCTTAGGAGTTTTTCATTGGCCTGTAGCTTTTCTGTCGTCAGCCCCGGCAGCTTTTTGAAGACCGCCAGTGTTTTCTCATAGGCGGTGTCCTGGATGGAGGCCCCGGCAGTACCGGCGCCGGACAATAGAAGAGCGGTAATGAGGAGAAGCAGGAGGAGAAAGCCTCGAGTTGTGCCGGTGCCGCGCAGGCGGTAAGCCGGAATTATCCTGCAGTTTTCCGTAGACTGGATTTCTGGTTGCCCGGGAATGACAACTGCAACGGGCTTTATTTTTCTATAAAAAATAGCTGATTCGACTGAGGGCATGGGCTCTTCTCGGGTGTCGATCTGGTGAACGTGTAGTGTGTATTCTCATGCGAGCAGTGTACCTGATTGCTGATCGATTTTACCGAGGAACTTAATAGGGGGAGTGTCCCTATGTTCCTCGGCTGAGAAAGGCCAGGAGCAGGACGAAGAAGCAGAGAACGAGGTTGAACATGGGGATCTGCAGGCTCGGTGGCATCAGGTAGATCATGCTGACCGCCGGAATCCAGATGAGCCAGTTGGAGATGACGACGGTGGGAATCTGCAGAATAAAGAATTCCCTGTTCAGTTTTCGGCGGGTCTTGGACAGGCTGAATCCCTGCTCCTTCCAGAGAAAGACCAGCGTCAGACAGGGGGCCGCCCAGAAGGCGACATAGAGAAACTGGTCGACCAGGGTCTTGCAGGCGATGGTTCTAAGATCGTGACCGGAGCCGAACAGGTGATTCTGCAGGGTATAGAAGAGGTCGACTTCGACGCCCTTGAGGGCCCAGAACACCGTGTAAAAAATGAACTCCTTGCCGGCTTGCCCGTGGATCTGGCCCGTCATGCGGAGCAGAAAAAAGGGGATGATGCCGCCGAAGATCGAGGTGGCGACCAGGGAATAGAAGAGGCCGTAGTGCATCTTCAGGCCGGTGAAAAAGAGAAACACCGGCTGCGCGGCCGGCCAACCGAAGTAGGCCAGGACCAGGGCAACGGCGATGGTCTGCAGGATGACACCGGGCAAGAGGTTATGACGCAGGGCCCGGGCAATACGGCTGAAGAGTTGTGAGGCATAGCCGGATTTGGTTTGTGCGATCATCTGCAGCTGCATTTAGAATACCCCGTGACCGTGCAGGACATTGAGTCCTATCGCCCAGAGCACCAGGCCCCCCAGAATCTCCGCAGAGCTGCTCAGTCTTTTGCATCCCGCCATCTTCTTGCCAAGAAAGAGACCGGTGATGGTGAAACCAGCCGCGACAAGGCCGATGATCAGGGCCGGGGTGACTATCGAGATATGCAACAGCGACATGCTAAAACCCACGACCAGGGCGTCGATACTCGTTGCCAGCGAGAGGACGACGAGGGTCAGGCCACGGGTTGCATCCTTCCTGGTATCGGCCTCTTCTTCCTCCCCGCTGAGGGCCTCCCTCAGCATATTGCCGCCGACCAGGGCCAGCAGGCCAAAGGCGATCCAATGGTCATAATCCTGGATAGAGGAACGGACAGCCGAACCGACGCCCCAGCCGATCACCGGCATCAGGGCCTGGAACAGACCGAAATGCCAGGACAGACGGAAGACCTGGCGGTAGCTCACGATTTTCAGGCTGATGCCGACGGCCAGGGCGACCGCGAAGGCATCCATGGCCAGTGCAATGGCCATGCCGAGGATGTTGAGAAGTGACATGAAGGCAGGATGGATAGAGGTTATCGATAGCGTAGAGGGGATGAGGCCAGGTCCTGGTCAGCGCAGTCTTTCGTTGATGATTTGCAACGCCGCATTGCCGGGACAGAGTTCGGCCTCCGTCAGCGTATTGAGCGGGCTCAGCGACGTATTGACGATATCGTGGGTATCGCGGCTCTCCGGGTCGAGAAAGAGGATGCCGGTGAGGAGCCGCCCCTTTTCCCTCTCGGCCTCCAGAGAGTCCAGGGACTTACGGCGGCTGGTAACGTCGAGGGAGCTGTCGTTCTTGTGCAGATAGATGATGCTGCCGTCGTGCATGGTAACCGCCTGGGTGGTTCCTTCTTCATAGTGGGTGAGGATTTCCTGCTGCAGGGGAATGAAATCGAAGGTGCCGGTGGCCTCCATATGCTCCCGGACGTACTGGTAACTCTTGGTTGAGCCGGCGGTGTTGTTGAAGGTGACACAGGGGGAGATGACATCAAGAAAGGCTATACCCTCATGCAACATGGCGGCCTTCAGGAGGGGCACGAGCTGCTGCTTGTCTCCCGAGAAACCCCGGGCGACAAAACCCGTCCCCAGTTGAATGGCCAACTCACAGAGATCGATAGATTCATACGGGTTGGGGCTGCCCTTCTTGGTCTTTGACCCTTTGTCGGCGGTGGCCGAATCCTGGCCCTTGGTCAGACCATAGCAGCCGTTGTTCATCATCACATAGGTCATATTCAGGTTGCGCCGCAGGACATGGATGAACTGGCCCATGCCGATGGAGGCGGTATCGCCGTCACCCGAGACCCCGAGATAGAGGAGATCCCGGTTGGCCATATTGGCCCCGGTGGCGATCGAGGGCATGCGGCCGTGTACCGTGTTGAAACCGTGGGATTTGCCGAGATAGTAGGCCGGAGTCTTGGAGGAACAACCGATGCCTGACATCTTAACGATCTTGTGGGGTTCGATCGGTATCTCAAAACAGGCCTGAATGATGGCGCTGCTGATCGAATCGTGGCCGCAGCCGGCACAGAGGGTGGAAATAGCGCCTTCATAATCGCTACGGCTGAATCCGAGGGAATTGGCGGGTTGATTCGGGTGGCGGAAACTCGGGCGGGCAAAGGTCATGGTGTGACTCCTGAGAGACGCTCTTTCTGCTTTTTAGTCAATTTGAGCTGTGGCAGAAGGGTTTTTATCTGGTTGACGATAGTGTCGGCGGTAATCGGCATACCGTCGAAATGCAGGACTGAATGGAGTTTTTCGGGCGCAAACCGACCCTCATTGATGAGGAGCATGCGCATCTGAGCGTCGCGGTTCTGCTCGATGACGAAGACCTGGCTGTGCCGGTTGATAAAATCGATCACCTCCTGTCGCAGGGGGAAGGCCAGGAGGCGCAGGGTGTTGATCTCCAACCCCTCTTCGCCAAGAAGATCGACAGCCTCGTAGGCGGCATGGGTGGTGGTTCCGAAAAAGACGGCGGCCAGGGGTGAGCTCGGATTACGGGTTTTCTCGTGCGGAGCCGGCATGAGCGTTTTGGTTGTTTCCCATTTTCGCAGGAGTCTTAGCATGCCACGGGCGTAGATGCCGCCGTCCTCGGTATAGGCGGCGTATTCGTTATGCGAGGTGCCGCGGGTGAAGTAGGAGCCTTTACTCGGATGGGCGCCGGGATAGGTTCGGTAGCAGATGCCATCGCCGTCGACATCGAGATAGCGGCCCCAGTTTTCCTGCCTGGCCTCAAGGGCTGCGGCATCGAGGACCTTACCTCGATTGTATCTGCGGCTGTCGTCCCAGGCCAACGGGGCACAGATATGGCTGTTCATGCCCAGATCGAGATCGCTCATGACGATGACCGGGGTCTGCAGCTGGTCCGCGAGATCAAAGGCCTCTGCGGCGAGATCGAAGCACTCCTTCGGGTCACAGGGAAAGAGCAGGATATTTCTGGTATCGCCGTGTGAGGCGTAGGCGGTGGCAAGTAGGTCGGACTGCTGGGTGCGGGTCGGCATGCCGGTGCTCGGTCCGGCGCGCTGGACATCCATCAGCACCACCGGAATCTCGGCATAATAAGCAAGGCCGAGGAATTCACTCATGAGCGAAATACCCGGACCCGAGGTCGCCGTGAAGCCCCGTGCCCCGTTCCAGGAAGCGCCGATGGCGATGCCGATGGCGGCCAGCTCGTCCTCAGCCTGGATGATGGCAAAGCGTTTGCGGCCGCTTTCCGGCTCGATTCGGTAGAGGTTGGCATAGCGCTCGAAGGCCTCGATGACCGAGGTGGAAGGGGTGATCGGATACCAGCCAACTACCGTTGCCCCGGCATAGACGGCGCCCAGCGCCAAGGCGCTGTTACCGTCCATCAGGATGGTATTGCCGGTGCGGTCGCTACGTTGTACCGAGAGACGGCAGGTGTCCGGGAAGTTGTCACGGGCATAGGCAAAGCCGATGTCCAGGGCCTGCAGATTGGGTTCCGCCAGTTTGGATTTTTTCAGGAACTGGGTTTGTATTGAATCGGTCAAGATGGAGAAATCAATATCAAGGAGAAAGGCAAGGGCTCCGACATAAATGATGTTTTTCAGGAGCTGCCTCAGGCGCGGGTCGGAGAATGCGGCGTTACAGAGTTCGGTCAGGGGGATGCCGATTATAGTTATGTCGTCGCGTCTGCAGGTCTCCGGCAACTTTTTGGTGGAATCGTAGAGAAAATAGCCGCCGGGCAGGACCTCGTTATAATCCTGTACCAGGGTCTGACCGTTGACGGCCACGGTGAGGTCTGTACCGCCGCGTCGTCCGAGATAGCCCTTCTCGTTGATCCGGACCTCATACCAGGTCGGCAGCCCTTGAATATTTGACGGAAAGATGTTCTTGGGACTGACCGGTACCCCCATGCGGAAGATGGCCTGGGCAAAGAGGTTATTGGCACTGGCGGAACCGGTGCCGTTGACATTGGCTAAGCGGACGACGAAGTCGTTGGTCTGTTCTATTCTGTTCATTTGTCTCCGGCCTGGGCTGAGTCGTAGGTGAATTTCAGCATTTCCCATGAAGCAGTCGGGCAGCGTTCGGCGCAGAGGCCGCAGTGCAGGCAGACATTCTCGTCCTTGACCATGATCCTGCCGGTGGGCAGAATCGGCGAGACATAGAGGGACTGCTGCAGGTTTTCGGCGGGGATGAGCAGCCGTGAGCGCAGATCGGTTTCTTCACCGTTAGTAATAAAGTTGATGCAGGTCACCGGGCAGATATCGACGCAGGCATCACACTCGATGCAGGTCTGGACGATGAAGACGGTCTGGACATCGCAGTTCAGGCAGCGTCTGGCCTCCCTATGTCCCCTCTCCTTATCAAAACCCAGCTCCACCTCAAGCAGGCGATCCTTCAGGGATTTAACCTTGGAGACCACCGGCACGGCCTGGCGTTCGTCATCGGTAACCTGGCTGTCATAGATCCAGTCATGATAGCCCATCTTCTGACCCATGAGATTGACTTTGGCGTGGGGCCTTTTCTGCAGGTCTTCTCCCTGGCAGAGCAGGTGAATGGAGATGGCCGCCTGATGGGCCTGGGCCACGGCGGTAATGACATTCCTGGGACCGAAGGCGGCATCGCCACCGAAAAAAACCTTTTCCAGGGTCGACTGATGGGTGATCTCATCGAGTAGCGGCAAGCCTTTTCTGGTGAATTGGATGCCGATGTCTTTTTCGATCCAGGGAAAGGCGTTCTGCTGTCCTACCGCCAGCAGGACCTCGTCGCAGGGCATGAAGACGGGTTCTTCTCCGGTGGACACGAGTTTGCGTCGACCCTCTGCATCCAATCTGCCCTCCACCCGGTCAAAGTGCATACCCACAAGGCGGGCGTTCTTCACCACGAACTCCAGAGGCACATGATTGTCGATGACCGGCACATCCTCATGCAGGGCGTCTTCTATCTCCCAGGAGGAGGCCTTCATCTCGGCGCGGGGGCTGCGCACCACCACCCGGACTTTTTCTCCTCCCAGCCGCCGGGCGGTCCGGCAGCAGTCCATCGCGGTGTTGCCGCCACCGAGGACGAGGACCCGTTTGCCGATGTTGGTAACATGCCGGTAGAGCACGGCCGCCAGCCAGTCGATACCGACATGGATGTAGGCATCGCCTTCCCTGCGGCCCGGCAACTCGGGCAGATCCCGGCCGCGGGGTGCGCCGGTACCGATGAAGATCGCGTCATATCCCTGGTCGAGCATCGCCTTCAGGCTTCTGACATAGTGATTGAAGTGACAGGTAACGCCCATATTGAGGATATAATTCACCTCTTCGTCCAGAACCTCCACCGGCAGCCGGAAGGAGGGGACCTGGGTGCGGATGAAGCCGCCGGCCGCCGGCTGGTTGTCATACAGATCAACCTGATAGCCCAGGGGCAGGAGGTCGCGGGCGACGGTGAGGGAGGCGGGGCCGCCGCCGATCAGGGCGATTCTCTTGCCGTTTTTCGCGGTCGGCACCTTGGGCAGGCGCTTGATAATCGCATCCTTGTTGTCGGCGGCCACCCGTTTCAGACGGCAGATGGCCACCGGTTCTTTTTCTATGCGGTCACGCCGACAGGCCGGTTCACATGGCCGGTCGCAGATCCTGCCGAGAATGCCGGGAAAGACATTGGAGACCCAGTTGACCATATAGGCGTCATCGTAACGACCGTCGCTGATCAGGCGGATGTACTCGGGGACGGCGGTATGGGCGGGACAGGCGTACTGGCAGTCTATGACTTTATGGAAATATTCCGGATTCTCTGTCTGTGTCGGTTTCACGAGGTCATCCCTTGTCTGGAGAAAGAGAAGCTGTTAAAAAAAAAGTACCTTTTATTATTCTAGTATATTTGTCTGAAGATACATATAAGAATATTTCTCTGCAGGAATGCGGTGTCGAGGCCTATGCCGAAAAAATTCGGAATCGCCTGCGCAACCGTACCCTGCTTCCATGGCTATATGAACAGGTTGTCCGACAATTTTGACCGGGACGGGAATCGAAGGACCTTGGCCTGGTTGGACGAACTGCTCGACCGGCCAGGTAGAGTGACAGGGAAGGATGTCTTCCGGCAGCTTCTCAGTAGGGGCTGATAATGCGTGCGGTCGTGGCCATGATGTCGACGATGACGGTCAGTTCTTTACTACGGCCCTCTTCCAGGGCCTGCTTGGTTTTCAATACGGGCTCGGGGCAGTTCAACCCCCTGCAGTCTATGGTTTTCATGGCTCAGTCCTCGGGAAGTATGCGTACCGCCCCTCTGTCCGCCGATGCTGCAAAGAGGGCGTAGGCCTTCAGGGCGGTGGAAATGGTCCTGTTGCGATCGGTCGGGCTGAAGGCCAGCCTACCCTTCTTTTCTTCCGCTCTTCGCCTCTCGGTCAGGGTTTCCGGTGCGACCTTGGCATTGATCGTGCGTGCGGGGATATTGATCTCGATGATATCGCCGTCGGCCACCAGGGCGATGGCCCCACCGGCTGCCGCCTCAGGCGAGACATGGCCGATCGAGAGACCGGAGGTTCCGCCGGAGAACCTGCCGTCGGTGATCAGGGCGCACTCCTTGCCGAGATGGACTGACTTCAGGTAGGAGGTCGGGTAGAGCATCTCCTGCATGCCGGGGCCACCTTTGGGTCCTTCGTAGCGGATGATCAGCACGTCGCCGGCGGTGATCCTGCCCGCGAGGATGGCCTCGCAGGCCACCTCCTGGGAGGAGAAGACCCTGGCCGTACCGGTGAAGACGAAGATCGAGGGATCGACCCCGGCGGTCTTGACGATGCAGCCTTTTTCGGCGATATTGCCGTAAAGAACAGCCAGACCGCCATCCTTGCTGTAGCAGTGGGCGATGTCGCGAATACAGCCGGATGTCCGGTCACGGTCGGCCACGGCATAGCGGCAATCCTGCGAGCCGAGGACCAGATTGCGTCTGCCGGCCGGCGCACCGAGGAAGAGGGCGTCAGCCACAGCGCTGTGCGAGTCCCTCATGATATCCCAGGCGGCAAGCGTTGCGGCCAGACTTGCGCTGTCGACCCGGCAGACGCCGGTATCAATGAGACCGGCCCGGTCGAGCTCGCCGAGGATGGCCATGATGCCGCCGGCCCGGTTGACATCCTCCATGTGGTAGTGCGAGGAAGGGGCGACCTTGCAGAGGTTGGGCACCTTTCGTGAGAGTAGGTCGATATCCCGCATGGTAAAATCAACACCGGCCTCGTGGGCGATGGCCAGCAGGTGGAGGACGGTGTTGGTCGAGCCACCCATGGCGATGTCAAGGGTCATGGCGTTCATGAAGGAGGCGCGACTGGCGATGGAACGTGGCAGGACGGAGCTGTCCTCCCGTTCGTACCAGGCCTCGGTCATTTCGACGATTCGTTCAGCGGCCCGCATGAAGAGCCCCAGCCGGTCGCTGTGGGTGGCCATTACCGTGCCGTTGCCCGGCAGGGCCAGGCCCAGGGCCTCGTTGAGACAGTTCATGGAGTTGGCGGTGAACATGCCTGAACAAGAGCCGCAGGTGGGGCAGGCGCAGCGTTCGACCCGGTCGATCTCCTCGTCATCAACTCCCTGGTCGGCGGCCATGACCATGGCGTCAACCAGATCGTACCGCTTGTCGCCGTCAACGCCTGCCTCCATCGGCCCGCCGGAGACGAAGATGGCCGGAATGTTGAGACGCATGGCGGCCATCAGCATACCCGGGGTGATCTTGTCGCAGTTGCTGATGCAGATCATGGCGTCGGCCGTGTGGGCATTGCACATGTATTCAACACTGTCGGCGATGAGTTCACGGGACGGCAGGGAGTAGAGCATGCCGGCATGGCCCATGGCGATACCGTCGTCAATAGCGATGGTATTGAATTCCGCGGCGAAACAGCCCTTGTCGGCGATGATCTTTTTCAACTGCTGGCCGATTTCGTGGAGATGGACATGGCCGGGGACAAATTGGGTAAAGGAGTTGACGATGGCGATAACCGGTCTGCCGATCTGCTCTTCCGTCATGCCGTTGGCCCGCCAGAGACTGCGGGCCCCGGCCATTCTTCTGCCCTGGGTCGTTGTTGCGCTGCGCAGTGGAATTGCCATAGTTACTCCTTGTTATCCCTGCAGAACCGGTCCTGAGCCTGACGGAGTCCTGTAGATATTTTATTAAAATGTAGTGGTATTTCTTGTTTCTTTGTCCACAATATACTATGAAAATAAGTGGTATTGCACATTTTTTCAGGAGATTTTTATGAAAAAGACAGAAATCGATTACTGGATTACCACCATGCTTGAGTCGCACAGCAATGTGTCGGATCTTAATATCACGGTGGGAAAGACCCTGCAGGTCGAGTCGGCTGGCCAGCTTGTGCCGGTCCAGATTGAGCCGCCTGTCCATGAACTCACGCCCTTTCAGACCGAGACCTTTGCCTTGAACCTGATCGGCAATAATCGGCGGCTCTTGACTGATCTGGTGACGCACGGTTCCTGTGATCTCTCCTATGCCCTCAGTGACAAGGCCCGGTTCAGGGTCAATATCTTTACCCAGAAGGGCTATTATACCACGATCCTGAGAAAGCTCGAGACCGAGATCCCGACCATCGAGAACATGCAATTCCCGCTCGCCTTTGAAAAGATGGCGCGAGAACTGAACGGTCTTGTCCTGTTTACCGGGGCCACCGGTACCGGTAAAACGACCTCCCTTGCCGCTCTTCTCAACAGGATCAATAATGAGCGGTCGGTGCATGTGGTCACCCTTGAGGACCCGATCGAGTATGTCCATGCCCAGGAGAAAGCCACCTTTAACCAGCGCGAATTGGGCAATGACTTCAGCTCCTTTGCCGTCGGCATGCGAGCTGCCCTGCGGCAGGCCCCGAAGGTCATTCTGGTAGGCGAGATGCGCGACAGGGAAACCTTGGAGATCGGGCTGACCGCGGCGGAGACCGGGCATCTCGTGCTCTCGACCCTGCATACCATCGATGCCGGCCAGACCATCAATCGTGTGCTCGGTATGTTCGAGCAGGAGGAACAGCCGCAGATCCGCAACCGGCTGGTGGACACCATCCGGTGGATCGTCAGCCAGCGTCTCATGCCGAAGGTCGGGGGCGGACGGATTGCCGCCATGGAAATCCTCTGTACCAGTCTGCGGGTCAAGGACCTTATCATGAATGGTGAAACCGAGGACAAGACCTTTTATCATATCATCAGGGAGGGCTCGGCCAAGCAGATGCGTACCTTTGATCAGCATATTCTCGAGCTCTTCAGCCGCGGTCTGATCATCGAGAAAACAGCGCTGACCTACTGTTCCCACAAAAATGAGATGAACCGTGGTCTCGACAAATTGAAGGCCGAGCGGGGTGAATCGACCACCTCTCTTTCCGGTCTGGCCATGGAGGAAGAAGATACAGAGAAAGCCAATAAATTTTTCCATTAGGAACGCTGCGATTGCCGTGAGGAACTTCCTCGTGCCGGCTATTTCAAAGACCTGATATCGGTGGAGAGGGCAAGATGAGAGTGAGCTGTCCGCACTGCGGAAAACAACTGAAGATCAGCGACAAGATCCAGAACAGTCTTGATACTCTGGAGCCGGGGCAGCAGATCCGGGTGAAGTGTGTGCAATGCGAAAAGCCATTTCCCATTGACGTCTCGACGGGAGTACGGTCCGGTTTTCAGGCCGAGGGCGGTAAGCCATCTCCGGAAAATCAGTGGAGTCGCAGGGTTCGTCCGCCGGATCCACCGGATATTTCCTGGCTGAAAAACGGTGCCTTTGAGGAGAAGGAGGCGGTAGAGGAGGTGCCCCGGGCTTTGGTCCTTATGCCTGATGTTCCGGGCCGGATGACCATCATCAATGATCTGGAGAAATTGGGCTACAGGGTTGAGATGGCGGCGTCGCCTGAAGAGGGGATGGCCAAGATGCAGTTTGTCAATTATGCCAGTGTCATTCTGCACAGCCACTTTGAAGAAAGGGATCTCGAATCGACAATCTTTCATCGCTCTATGAAGGCGATGAATATGTCGAAACGTCGCTATATCTTTTATGTCCTCGTCGGCGAAGGGTTTCAAACCCTCTATGATCTGCAGGCTTTGGCCTGTTCGGCAAACTTAGTTGTCAACGATGGGGATATCCCGCATTTTTCTCTCCTGCTCAGAAAGGCAATTCCTGAATACGAATCACTCTTTGGGCCGCTTATGGAGGAGTTGCGTCTTGCCGGCAGGTAGGATGGCCCCGTAATACCGGTTGTTTTCCCTCCGAAGTTGGTTATTGTCTGACAGATAGAAGCCGGATGCTCTATCTGTTGCAGGATGGAGGAAACCGGAAAGTTGTATACCGATCTGCCGGCGTAGTTCGGCGTCGGTCATCCGGCCAATGCCTGCAGACTCCCTCCCGATGAAGAGTTTCATTGTCAACGTATGTGCAATTCCGCCTTTGGATAGATCTTGGAAATATGATCAGAAAATTCGTTCTCTCCGCTGGGAGAAAGATCAGAAAGCTTGCCCGGGCCAGCAGGCTGAAATCGAGGAAACTGTTGGGCAGGGGCCTGCCGCTGGAGGAGAATGCCTCCTCTGCGGTTCCGCTTGACACAGCAGAACTCAAGCCGGCCCTGAACCCGCATTCCAACTCGGAAGCCAGGCGGGAAACGCCGGGAAAACGGCCGAGGACTCAGCAGCGCCAGGAGACCCAACAGGAGAAAAAGAGCCTCTGGACCCTGGAACAGTTTGAGGTTATCCCAGTTGCCGGTCAGAGCCGCTTCCATGATTTCGATCTGCCTTATGAGATCATGCATGGTATAGCCGATCTGGGGTTCCATTACTGTACGCCTATCCAGGAAAAGGCCCTGCCCGATGTCCTGGCCGGCCATGATCTGATCGGCAAGGCCAATACCGGCACGGGAAAGAGCGCTGTTTTCCTCATTGCCATCCTGGCCCGTCTGCTGCGCAGCACCGAAAAACGCGAGGCAACACATGCGCCCAGGGCCTTGATTATCGCCCCGACACGGGAACTGATTATGCAGATTGCCAAAGATGGCAAAGCCTTGGCGAAATATACCGGCCTGCAGATCACTGCGGTCTACGGCGGGGTCGATTATCAGGCGCAGATGGAGGAACTCCGACGGAAAAAGACCGACATCATTGTCGCTACACCGGGGAGACTCCTCGATTTTGTCGGGAAAAATGTGGTTCACCTCGATCACTGCGAGATCATGGTGATTGATGAAGCAGATCGTATGCTGGATATGGGCTTTATCCCGGATGTCCGGAGGATTATCGGTCGAACGCCGAAGAAAGAAGCGCGCCAGACCCTGCTTTTCTCTGCAACGGTCTCGGAAGATGTGAAGCATCTGGCCTCGCAGTGGTGTGTGCAGCCCAGGCTGGTGGTAGGAGAGGCGGAGCAAGTGACGGTCGAGACGGTTGACCAGATCGTCTATCTGGTGACTACCGAAGAAAAATACACCATTCTCTACAATCTTATCCAACAGAAAAAGGATGAACGGATCATCGTCTTTACCAATATGAAAAATGAGGCACGCAGACTCAGCGAACGCCTGCAGCGCAACGGCGTTGATTGTGTGCTACTGTCGGGGGAGGTCGCCCAGGCCAAAAGAATGAGCCGTCTGGAAAACTTTCGGGCTGGCAAGGTTAAGGTTCTTGTGGCGACGGATGTAGCCGGCAGGGGAATCCATATCGAGGGGATTAGTCATGTCGTCAACTACACCCTGCCCTATGAACCTGAGGACTATGTGCACCGGATCGGCCGAACCGGTAGGGCCGGTGCTGCGGGAATCTCCATCAGTTTCGCCTGCGAAGAGGGGGCCTTTTATCTTCCCTCAATAGAAGAGTTTATCGGCAGAAAACTGGACTGTGTGGTCCCCGACGAATCGCTCCTGCAACCTCCCCCCAAAGCCAAAGGGGCTGTTGTCAAACAGACTTCCGAACCGCCTCAGCAGCATAAAAAAATGGGGCAACAGAGGAGAAAACCAAAGGCCTCTGTACGTGGTCGGGGAGAAGGCTGAAGTGTTATAGAGGGATCCTGACGGCTGAAGCCATCTCGGGAACAAGTTTTTCCGGCCCTCGGCCCTCTGTAGAAGAGATGCGAGACGGGGCGGAGAAAATTGAGCGGGACGGTATTTTTTGAATCATGCAAGAAAAACTTGTCCGTTAGTCGTAAACTTGCTATAAAGTACTGTTTTACTATTGAGCGGAGGTTGCTTTCTTCTGAGGATGCGACCTCTAATTGTTTATGCGTCCATCCAGGGATGGACGCATTGTAACCCTTTACCGTTTGGCCTACAAGAAGAGCGAAATCCATGACAGAATTGAAACAATCAACCCAAGACAATGGCAGCGAAGAGTTGAGTTTTGCGGAACTCTTTGAAATGGAAGAAAACAACAAGGTTGTTGCTGTTGGTGATGTGGCAATGGGTACCATCATTGGCAGTGTTGAAGGCTATTTCCTTATTGATGTCGGTGACAAGGCGGAAAGCTATATCTCCAAAGCAGAGTTCCGTCTTGATGGTGATGTCGAGATCAATATAGGCGACACCTTTGAGGTGTTTGTTGAGCGCCGCAAGGAAGAGGGCGGCCTGCTTCTGTCACGGGAAAAGGCGATTGCCATCAAGGTCTGGGAGGATATCGCCAAGATTCAGGAAGATGACGGTACAATCGAAGGAAAGGTTGAGAGCCGGGTGAAGGGCGGTATGTCAGTCGACATCGGTGTTCCGGCCTTCCTGCCCTATTCGCAGATTGATCTGCGGCCGGTCAAGGATCTTGACGGGCTTATCAATCAGACGTTCGAATTCAAGATTCTCAAGTTCAATCGCAAGAGAAACAACGTCGTCATCTCCCGCCGGGCCATATTGGAAGAGGAGCGCAACAAGCTGCGCGAGAAGATGCGCTCCCTCTTGGAAGAAGGTCAGATCATCACCGGCGCAATCACCAATATCACCGATTACGGTCTTTTTATCGATATGGGCGGTATGGACGGACTCTGTCACATCACCGATCTTTCCTGGGGACGAGTCTCCCATCCGGCCAAGCTCTACAAGGTCGGCCAGGAGCTTGAGGTCAAGGTTCTCAAATACGACAAGGAGCATGACCGGGTGTCCCTTGGTGTCAAGCAGCTGCGCGAGGATCCCTGGACGACAGTCAGTAACCGTTATCCCATTGGCCAGAAGACCACCGGCAAGGTCGTGTCCATTACCGACTACGGCGTTTTTGTTGAGCTGGAAGAGGGTGTCGAGGGGCTCATCCATGTCTCCGAGATGACCTGGTCCAAGAAACCTCGCCATCCTTCCAAGATGGTGGTCGTTGGCGATGATGTTGAAATCATGGTCCTCAACATCGAGACCGAGACCAAACGCATCTCCCTTGGCATGAAACAGCTCCAGCCCAATCCCTGGGACTTGGTGACCGAGAACTATCCGGTTGGCTCCGTTATCGAAGGCAAGATCAAAAATATTACTGATTTCGGTGTATTCATCGGCATTGAAGAGGGCATTGACGGGCTCATCCATGTCTCCGATCTCTCCTGGACCGAGAGGATCAAGCACCCTTCCGAAAAATACGCCAAAGGTGAAACCATTCAGGCCGTTGTCCTGAAGATCGACAAGGAGAACGAGAGATTCTCTCTGGGTATCAAGCAGTTGGTTCCCGATCCATGGCAGGCAGCCTACAACAACTATCCTTCCGGCACTGTTGTTGAGGGCACGATCACCAATGTCACGGATTTCGGTGTCTTCGTCAAACTCGAGGAAGGTATCGAGGGACTTGTGCACGTCTCTGAGATCAGCAAAGACAAGGTGAAGACACCTGTCGGCATGTATCAGGTCGGTGATACCTTAAAGGCGATTGTCATCAACGTCTCTGCCAAGGATCGCAAGATCGGTCTCTCTGTCAAGACCCTTGAGGGTGATGGAGATGAGGGCAGTCTGGAATCCTATAAACAGTCGGAAAAGGAGCCATCCGAGAAGACGGCCCCTTCAACCTTCGGCGATCTGTTGAAGGCCGCTGCTGAGGGTGGGAACCAGTCAGATAGCGAATAAACCGCTTCTGGCGGGAAAGACGCGAGTGTAAGCGAAAGGTTGTTCCGCCGGAAAAGGTCTGGCTGAACAACCTTTTTTTATACCCTTCAGGAGGTGCCCCCTCTGACAGTTTGGTCGGAAGGACACCGGAGAGTGATAGAAAAATGCTGAAAAAAGACATAGTTGATCGGGTGAGCTGGGAGCTTGGCCAGCAGAAACAGGATGTGACCCTGGCCGTAGACATTATCTTTGAGACAATGATTCAGGCCCTGGTCGAAGGGCGACGCATTGAATTGCGGGGCTTCGGGACCTTTTCAACCCGGGAGCGAAAACCGCGAAGCACAAAAAATCCCCGAACAGGCGTGGTGATGGACATCCCCGAACGCAGGACACTGCATTTCACGATGAGCAAGTCTCTGAAAGAGGCGCTTATCAGCGGAAAAGACTGATATCACCCTTGCCGATGCGGATGATCTCGGGGGTATCCCGGGTCAGGTCGATTACTGAGGAGGGATCAGGAATGACAAGACCACCATCGATGATTAGATCGATCCTGTTGCCGATGAAGTCGTCGATCTCATACGGTTCGCAGGAGGGCTGGCGGTCGCCATCTGCCGGTACGCTGGTATTGAGCAGCGGATGGCCGAGGGTCGCGATGAGCAGCTGGCAGATAGGGTTCCCCGGTACCCTGATACCGACGGTCTTCTGTTTGGCCAGCATGATCTTGGGTACCAGTTTGGTACCGGGCAGGACGAAGGTGTAGGGACCTGGCAGGCACTTTTTCAGAAGTCTGTAAGCGGTATTGGAGACATGGGCATATTCGCTGATATGTCTGAGATCCGAGCACATGAAGGAAAAGGGTTTGTGGGTAGGCCGTCCGGTTATCTGCTGGATCCGTTTGATGGACTTGGGGTTGAAGATATCGCAGCCGATCCCGTAGCCGGTGTCGGTAGGATAGCAGATAACGGCGCCGTTTTTCATTTTTTCCACCACCTGCTGAATCAGGCGGAGTTGCGGATTTTCAGGGTTGATTGGCAAAAGCATACTTTCTTCCTTGGCTGCGGCATGAACCGGATACAGTGCGTAGAGTCAACTCTGCTACTATACTCATTATTTAGATATTTGGATACGGGGGAACGTGTTAAGCCGTCGTTCAATAATAACCGTAACATTGGGGAGCCAGTCGCTCTTCATCCGTCCATGGCGCGAGCAACACTGGGCCATCCATGGCCTGTGAAATGGTATGGTTATTTCGTATCGGGCCCTAAAAGGTTTGAGATTTACTCTAATTATGCTTTACTGAATTTCATTCATTGAAGGCATGAGGAAGGATTGACATCTGAGGGCGGCTGGTCCTGCCAGGGTCAGCTTACGGCCTGTATCAGATGCGTTCCAACTGTCTGCATCCCCGAAAAGGAGGGATTATGTTACCAGATACTATTGAAACAGCACTCACATTCGATGATCTTCTTCTTGTTCCGGCGGCCTCAGAGGTACTGCCCAATGAAGTGTCGCTCGTCACCCTGCTCACAGATACGATCAAGCTCAATACGCCTCTCATCAGCTCGGCCATGGATACGGTTACCGAACACCGGACGGCAATCGCTATGGCCCGGGAAGGGGGAATCGGCATCATCCACAAGAATATGAGCATTGACCAGCAGGTTCTGGAGGTTGAGCGGGTGAAGAAGTCCGAGTCCGGCATGATCATCGACCCGATAACGGTGCGGCAGGACCAGTCGGTGGCTGAGGTCCAGGAGATCATGAGCACCTACAAGATATCCGGGCTGCCGGTCCTGCACGAAGGCCGACTGGTGGGCATCGTGACGAATCGCGATCTCCGTTTCGTCTCGGATAGCGACCTGCGGGTGGCCGATGTCATGACCAGCAAGAACCTGGTGACCGCCAAGGTCGGCATTGACCTCGAACATTCCAAGGCCCTGCTGCATGAGCACCGCATAGAAAAACTCCTGGTCGTCGATGACAAGGGCCAGCTCAAGGGCCTGATCACCATCAAGGATCTGGAAAAGATCAAAAAATATCCGCTGGCCGCCAAAGATGAATTCGGTCGCCTCATTGTCGGGGCCGCCCTCGGGGTCGGCCCTAAAATCGAAGAACATGCCGAGAGACTTGTGCGGGCCGGGGTCGATGTTGTCGCCATCGATTCGGCGCACGGTCATTCGCGCGGGGTCCTGCTTGCCGTCCAGGCGGTCAAGGCGTTATTCCCCCACCTGTCGGTCATTGCCGGCAATGTGGCAACCGGTGAGGCCACGGCCGATCTGATCAAGGCCGGGGCCAATGCGGTCAAGGTCGGGGTCGGGCCCGGGTCCATCTGTACCACGAGGATCGTCGCCGGGGTTGGTGTGCCGCAGATGACCGCCCTGCAGAACTGTGTTCGCGAGGGCATGAAACACGGGATACCCATTATTGCCGACGGCGGCATCAAGCATTCCGGCGATCTGACCAAGGCCATCGGCGCCGGAGCCCATTCGGTGATGATCGGCAGCCTCTTTGCCGGCACCGATGAAACACCTGGCGAGACCTTTCTCTACCAGGGCCGAACCTATAAGGGCTACCGGGGCATGGGCTCGCTCGGGGCCATGAGCCAGGGCTCGTCCGACCGCTATTTCCAGTCGGAGATCACCGCCACCTCGAAACTGGTCCCTGAAGGTATCGAGGGCAAGGTGCCCTATCGCGGCTCCATCGTCAACGTCCTCTATCAGCTTCTTGGCGGCTTGCGCTCGGGCATGGGCTATGTCGGGGCGGCAACCATCGCTGATCTGCAGCAGAAGGCCACGTTTGTCCGGATTTCCCCGGCCGGTCTGCGTGAGTCCCATGTCCATGATGTCATCATCACCAAAGAGGCCCCCAATTACCGGACCGCCTGAGATCAGGACCAGGGCGGCGACTGACGGTGCGGCAGGATCAACCCTTCGCACCTTTAAAAAAACTGAAACCATCGAGTATATCCATGGATATCCACAGCGAGAAAATAATCATCCTCGATTTCGGTTCCCAGACCACCCAGCTGATCGCCCGGCGCATCAGGGAACAGAAGGTCTACAGTGAGATTCATCCCTTTTCTATTCCGCTCACGAAAATCAAGGCCTTAAAGCCGACCGGCATTGTCCTCTCGGGCAGTCCCTGTTCGGTCTATGACCCTGAGGCCCCGCTGTGCGATGCCGGTCTGTTTGCCCTCGGTCTCCCCATCCTCGGAATCTGCTACGGGGCCCAACTCATGATTCAAGAACTGGGCGGCAAGGTGGAGAAGGCCGAGAAACGTGAGTTCGGCAAGGCTGATCTGGCGATTCTCTCTACCGAGGGGCTCTTTGCCGGCCTAGAGACAGGCGAGATCCATCATCAGGTCTGGATGAGCCATGGCGACCGGGTCGAGGTTGTGCCCGAGGGCTTTGTCACCACCGCCACCAGCGCCCATTCCCCCTTTGCTGCCCTCAGACATACCGAAAAACCCTTTGTCGCCGTCCAATTTCATCCGGAGGTGGCCCATACCCTGATCGGTAATGACGTGCTACGCAATTTCATCTTCGGTATCTGCAACTGCACGCCCTCCTGGACCATGCACTCCTTTATCGAGTCGACTGTGGAGTCGATCAGGGCCAGGGTCGGTAAGGACCGGGTCATCTGCGCCCTGTCCGGCGGCGTGGATTCTTCGGTGGTGGCGGCCATTGTCCATCGAGCCATTCACGATCAGCTCACCTGCATCTATGTCAACAATGGCCTGATGCGAACCGGTGAATCCGAGTCCATCCTGCGCTTTTTCCGAGAAACGAGCAAGCTCAATGTGGTAGATGTGGAGGCTACGGATTATTTTCTTGGCGAGCTCAAAGGCGTGGTCGATCCCGAGGTCAAACGCAAGCGCATAGGTCTTGGATTCATCAAGATTTTCGAAGACGAGGCAGGCAAGATCGGTGAGGTCAAATACCTGGCCCAGGGCACCCTCTACCCCGACGTCATCGAGTCGGTCTCCTTCCGCGGTGAGGCCCCGATCAAGTCCCATCATAACGTCGGTGGCCTGCCTGAGGTGATGAAACTTGCCCTTATCGAACCATTGCGCGAGCTGTTCAAGGATGAGGTGCGGGAGCTTGGGCTCGAGCTCGGCCTGCCCGAAGAGGCCATCTACCGTCAACCGTTTCCCGGCCCCGGGCTCGGTATCCGGATCATGGGTGAGGTGACCGCCGAGCGGTTGCGGGTCTTGCGGCAAGCCGATGTCATTGTCCTGGAGGAGATGAAAAAGAGCGGCTGGTACCGCAAGGTCTGGCAGTCATTTGCGGTCCTGCTGCCGATTCAGACCGTCGGGGTCATGGGCGACGGACGGACCTATGAGAACGTTATCGCCCTGCGGGCCGTCGACTCCCGGGATGCCATGACCGCTGACTGGTCGAGGCTGCCCTATGAGATACTGGGTGTGATCTCAAGCCGGATCATCAACGAGGTGCGGGGGGTGAACAGGGTGGTCTACGACATCTCCTCTAAACCTCCTGCCACTATTGAATGGGAGTAGTCCGGAAATTTTGGTGATACAGGGGAGCGTATGCTGAAGACAGGAATTTATGTTGATGCTGAAAACATCAGGCTCTGCGGTGGCTACGGTATGCGCTACGATGTCCTGGCGGAGTTGGCCGGTTCCGGCAAATCCGTGCTTTTGCGGGCAAATTCCTACCTGGCCGAGGACAGTGCCCGGACCAAGGAGGATCCCGAATATCGCCTGAAGCTCTACCGTTATCACGATGTGCTGCGCCAGTGCGGCTTCAGAGTTATCAAAAAATACGTCAAGCATTTTGTCGATGACGAGGGGATCCTTACCACCAAGGCCAATGCCGATATGGATCTGGCCATCGATGCCCTACACCAGGCGAGAAACCTTGACCGGGTCATCCTCTTGACCGGTGATGGCGATTTCATCCGTTTGGTCACTGCCTTGCAGAACATGGGCTGTCGGGTGGAGGTTATCGGTTTCAACCATGTCAGCAATGAGTTGAAGGAGGCGGCGGACAGTTTCCTCTCCGGCTTTCTGGTTCCCGGACTTCTACCACTCGCCTCGACGCCCGGTGAAAACAGGCAGCGGGGAATTCCCATCAACTATAATCCCGACCGGGGCTTCGGCTTTATGCGCTATTACCGCTTGCGGCCAGAGGGGCTGATCCCGGAATCGGTCTTCTTTCACTGTTCGAAGGCCCACGATGTCAACGATGCCCTTTTTCTCGATGCATCACAGATCTTTGAATTCACAATTGTCAAAAACCCGGATAACAACAGCCGCACCGAGGCCTGGGATATCCGCTCGATTGATGACAGATAAGGATTCCTGACATGCCGCTCTGGCCTCCCGGTTTTCAGATTAAACCAGAGGGGGCCCGGAGATGGACGACACAACTCATGACGATGCTTCTGGCTGCAGATATAGGTGGAACGAAATGTGAACTGGCCGTTTTCGCTATGGCGAACCCGGGCTACGTGCCCCTGGCAAACTGTCGATACCCGAGCAGGGAATATGGCGGGATAGACGAGATTATTGCCCTTTTCCTCCGGGATACGGGCCTTAGGCCTGAGTATGCCTGCCTGGATGTGGCCGGGGTCACGGAGCGGGAGACCGCTACCGTCACCAATCTCCCCTGGGCCGTTGATGCCCGTAAGATCACGAGAACATTTGGTTTTCGGCGTACAGCCCTGCTCAATGATATGACCGCCGTTTGTGCCTCAATCGCCCTGCTTGGCAGGGACGACCTCCTGGAAGTGCAGCGGGGCGAGGAAAATTGCGGGGAAATGATCGCAGTTATTGCCCCTGGCACAGGTCTTGGAGAGGGGCTCTTGCTGCAGTCTGAGACGATCTTTTTCCCGCGGGGCTGCGAGGGTGGGCATGCCGATTTTGCCCCGGTGGATGAGGAACAGACCGATCTCCTCTCCTGGATGATGCTGAAAAAGGCTGGACCGGTGAGTTACGAGGATCTCATTGCCGGCCCCGGGATCCCTTACCTCTATGAGTTTCTGCGGGAAACAGGACGTGGGGTTGAATCTGCGTCCCTCCAGGCCGCTTTGCAGGAAGCCCAGGACCGGACGCCGGTCATTGTCAATGGGGCCCTCGGTCCAGCTCCATGCCCCCTGTGTCGCCGTACCGTGGAGCTCTTTCTTGCCATCCTCGGGAGCGAGGCCGGGAACCTGGCCCTCAAGCTCTATGCCAAAGGCGGGCTCTATATCGGCGGCGGTATCATGCCCCGTCTGGCCGGGCAGATTTCCTTTGCAGGCTTTTTGGAGAATTTTCTCAGGAAGGGCAAAATGGCCAAACTCATGGCCACCATCCCTGTGCATCTCATTCTGAAAAAGAACGCCGCCCTTCTCGGAGCAGCTCGGTACGGCATGGCTACGTTTGCCCGATGATTCCCGCCAACCGACAGCAGTTGGAGTGGGTCATTGGCCAGTTTATCGGCGGCAGCGGCAGAACTGCAATACGGGAGCTGGGAGCCGGCAATATCAACGCCACCTATCTTGTCACGACCAACCATCAGTCCTTTGTCCTGCAGTGCATCAACCGCCTGGTCTTTCCCGATCCGATAGCCGTTGCCGAAAATTTTGCCGTGGTCGTTCAGCATCTCGAAGAAAGACAGCGACAACTGGGAACACACTCCTGCTTCGCCGGTCTTCTGCCGACTCGGGAGGGAAGGTCCTGGTATCAGGATGACGCCGGGGAAGTATGGCGGGCCCAGAGCTATCTTGCCGGCAGACCGCTGTCCGGAATCAGCTGCAGGGCACAGGCCAAGGAGATCGGCCTGTTCCTCGGGCGCTTCCATAACCTGATCGGCGATCTCGATGTTGAACGATTACAGGTGCCGCTCCCCGGTTTCCATATCCTGCCGCGCTATCTCGAAGAATTTGACCGCCTGAACAGTGGTCTTCAGGGAGTCCGGGATACTGGTCTACGTCACTGCCTTGCCATTGTGGAAAACTACAGGGCTATAGCCCCACTGCTGCAACAGGCCTGGGAGCAGGGACTCCTGCCTACCCGGATTATCCATGGTGATCCCAAGGTCGATAATTTTATCTTTGATGCCGGACAGGACCGGGTTGTCAGTCTCATCGATATGGATACTGTGGGGCCGGGGCTTTTGCACTACGACCTGGGAGATTGTCTGCGCTCCTGTTGCAACAGGGGCGGCGAAGGGGGAGATCCTCTGAAGGTCCGTTTTGATATGGACACCTGTCGGGCCTTGCTGGAGGGTTACAGCCTTGAGATGGGCGAGAGCCTTTCTCCGTATGACCGGGAGTATCTCTATGAGGCCGTCCTGCTGATCAGCTTTGAGCTGGGGCTGCGCTTTCTCACCGACCACCTGCGAGGGGACACCTACTTCAAGGTGCGCCGGAAGGGTGAAAATCTGCGGCGGGCACTCGTCCAGTTTGCCCTTGTTGGCTGTATCGCAGAGCAGGAGAAAACCCTCCGCACGCTGCTGTGAATCTGCGTGTGAGGGTGCCTGTCAGTTGGCCAGATTTTCGATGGAGTAAAGATAGCGGTCAATCGCTTCGCTGAGATAAGTCTGCAGGTTGAAGAACTCCATGCCGACCTGGTTCTCCATACTGTTTTTCTTGATATTTCTGACGATGCCCTGAATCTCCTGTTCTTCCTTGAATCCAGGCAGGAGGCAGTGCAGCTGCATTTGGTCACCTATGTCCATGTGTGGCATGGGGCTGTTGCCACGGGTCTTGATAAGGCAGAGACAACCGGATGTGCTGAGATCGACAATCACCCCGTACAGTTCGCCTTCCTCCCGGGGATGCAGGGTACAGGGAATGAAGATGGTTGCTCTCTTGGCCTTGCGTAGTTCATGGTAGTGAATGACGGGAGGATAATCAAGAAACAGGAGCTGGGACGGCGAGTCGATGGCTCTCAGCAGTTGGGTCTTGAACATACAGAGCCTGCCCTCGTGCACATATTTGACGATGATCCGGGAGTTGGCCGAAAGCGCTTTTTTTACAGCGGTATAGGGTGTGGGTGTGGTGACGATGAGATGATAGTCGGGCAGCATACCCACCAGGGTACTGACCAGGGCCGAATCGACACCGTTGAACTCCATCTTGATCCGCGAGCCGATATCAAGAGAGATGCGGTTGCCGACGGTTGAAACGTGTTTAAGCTGGAGACGGGGCATTTCTCCCTGTTGTTTGGTTTGATTCCGGTTGTTCCGCTCATCCTTAAGCCGGAAGGCCTCGATGATGAGAGAGATGAGCGGTTTGTCGATCTCCTGTTCCCTGAGAGCGTTGAGATACTTGATTTCAATGACGACTTCCTCCCAGGTCAGGATGGCATAGACCGCCTCCTCGTTGCTGAGTTCCCCGGTTTTGGCCCCGATCACTGCCCCGTTTTTTATATAGATGAAACCGGTATCATCCTTGCTGTGGATCTGCAGGGTGCAGGTTTTCTTTTCATTTTCCAGCATCTGCAGAAAACTGTGGATGGGGATGCCCTTGACGGTTCCGTTGGAGCTGAGTTCCAGCAGTTCACTGACCTGGTCCAGGAGCTGGGTTGCATCGATCGGTCTCTCCAGACAGCGGCTGGCCCCCATTTTCATGGCCTGGGTTGAAGAGCCCGCCCCTTTGCTGGCGATGACGATACAGGGCACGAAAGGGAAAGAATGGGTGAGCCGGGCGAGTTTTTCGAGCTCTTTTTTTTCCGGCAGAGACAGATTGCAGACGATAAGGTCGACCTGTCTTGTGGAAATGATATTGATGGCGGCCTTTTCTTCTCTGGCAGTCAGGATGTTGATCTCATTCTGCCATTGTTTGAAAATACCGACAAGGGACTCCAGTTCGACGATCTCGTTTTCGAGGATGACTATGGTCTTCATAACATTTGAGCTGTGCCTGAGGTTTGATGATGAGCGTATTCCTTACAGTATGCTAAGAAGGGCTTTTAAAAGCAAAAGAAAAGAACCGGGATGCTCGTCTGCCTGCGCTGATATCCCCGATATCAGCGGTGAGGAAATCTGTTTACGGGGTTGGAGCTCTCCTGTATTATCCGCTCGCTGTTGTGCCGGTCCCGGTATGACGAATTGATCAGGCCCCGGCGGGCGGTGGGACGGGTGTCAGGCGACGAGAGGAAGGTGTCGCAGAGGTTTGGCTGCGCCTCATACATTTACAATACTGAGCAGTTTCCTGCGGCGCTTCAGGCCGCAATGCAGACTGGCCATATCGAACGGGAGCAAAGCGAGCAACGATGGAACAATTAACACCTTTTACCCTCCATTGCCGTTCCTCCGATTGCGCCGCCAGAAGAGGCGAAGTACGGACCCGGCACGGCATCATTCAGACCCCGGTCTTTATGCCCGTGGGCACCCAGGCGACGGTCAAGGCGGTGACTCCGGAGAATCTTCTGGAGATGCAGGCCCAGATTATCCTGAGCAACACCTACCACCTCTTCCTCCGGCCGGGACATGAGCTGATCGAGAAATTCGGCGGGCTGCATAACTTCATGAACTGGCAGGGGCCAATCCTCACCGACAGCGGCGGTTATCAGATTTTCAGCCTCAAGGACCTGGCGACGATCACCGAGGAAGGTGCCGCCTTCCGCTCCCATATCGACGGCTCAAAACTCTTTCTCAGCCCCGAAGATGCCGTCCATGTGCAGGAGAGTCTCGGCTCGGATATCATGATGTGTCTCGATACCTGCATTCCCTACCCGGCCGACAGGCCGGAGGCCCAGCGGTCGACCGACCTGACGACCAGATGGGCCAAACGTTGCCGGGAATCCCACCGCAAACGCCAGCAGTTGCTCTTTGGCATCGTGCAGGGCGGGATGTTTCCCGATCTACGGCGCTCAGCAGCCGAGGCCCTGATCGATATCGGCTTTGACGGTTATGCCCTGGGCGGCCTCAGTGTCGGTGAATCCAAAGATCTGATGCATGAGATGACCGAGGCGACGGTACCCTGCCTGCCCGTGGATTATCCAGTCTACCTCATGGGCGTCGGCACCCCCGCCGATTTGGTGGAGGGGGTCTGGCGGGGCATAGATATGTTCGACTGCGTCATGCCCACCCGCAACGCCCGAAACGGCACGCTCTTTACCTCACGGGGCCGGGTGGTGATCAAGAATTCCCGGTTCCGAGATGACCAGCGACCGCTCGACGAGAGCTGTTCCTGCTCTACCTGCCGAAACTATTCGCGGGCCTATCTGCGGCATCTCTTCACCTGCCGGGAGATTCTCAGCTATCAGCTCAATACTATCCATAATCTGCATTATTATATCCATCTTATGGCAGAAATTCGCTCGGCTATTGAAGAGGACCGATTCGCACAGTTTCGCAAAGATTTTTATAGCAGGCTGGGAGATCAGTGATTATCATTGACCCAGCAGAATTGGGCGATTTGTTCGCGCATACAGATGGATATCCTTTTTTTTAAAGACGTATTCTAAATTTTCTTGGAGGAGTAATCATGACAGGAATTGCTTTCGCAGCTGATCCTGCGGCCGGCGCAGCAGCAGGCGGGATCCTTGGCCAATTCGGTTCGTTTATCCCGCTTGTCCTTATCTTTGTTGTCTTCTACTTTTTGTTGATCCGCCCTCAGCAAAAACAGGCCAAACTGCACCAGGCCTTTTTGAATGAGCTGAAGAAAGGGTCCAAGGTGGTGACCAAGGGTGGCATCCACGGACTCATCATCGCCCTGGCCGATAACGTCATCACTCTGGAAATAGCCAAAGGTGTGGAGATCAAGGTTTCCCGCGATGCCATTGCCGGCGCGCTGACAAAAGAAGGTGTGCCCGAGACGGAGAAATCCGGCACGAAGAAAATCGGTGGCTGAGGTATAAAAGGTTGCTGATTTTCTACAGTCTGTAGAAATGTTCTTGCTAAGCTGCATCGCCGTCCGGTGGTGCAGCTTTTTTTGTCTGCCCTTCTTTGCCTTTTTCTATCATTTCCATTTATTCTTGTTTCCGGGGCTGGATTGACGCTGGGATATGTGATAATCTCTGCCTAAACAGATTCCCTGTAAAAAAATCTTAACAATATGATATTGTAGAAAAAATATGAAAATTAGTGGTGTGGGTAAGTAATTTGAAATATGAACCCGGTATTCAACTTGTAATTGCTCCTTATTCGTGGTGGTCAGAGTCGCTTAAATGTATCACATCGTGCTTCTCAGCTGACTTATTTATCAATATCATTCTGTTGGACCGAATGATGCCCGAAATGGATGGTATTGAAGTCTGCGAAAGGATGAAGGCGGATAAGATTCTGAGATTTATCCCTGTCATCATGCAGACTGCTGCGAACCGTCCTTCGGAGATCAGTGAAGGCATCAAGGCCGGAGTTTTTTTATTATCTCACCAAACCTCTTGCTCCCGAAACGCTTCTTTCAATTGTTTCCTCCGCGGCCAAGCAGGTTAATAGCGAATTTTTTTCCGGACCCCGATCTTGCCTTGACAGGGATTTCTGAGCTGTTCATTAATGCAGTCGAACATGGAAATCTCAATATCAATTACGAACTCAAAAGTGCTCTGGTTAAAGACAACAGGTGGCAAGAAGAGAAAAACAGTCGGCTGGCGGATTCTTTTTACAGCTCAAAAAAAGTAACGGTGGTTTTTGAACGAAAAGTGGATGCGTGCTATATTCAGATAACCGATGAGGGGGAAGGGTTTGATTGGAGGCGGTATCTTGATGTCGATCCAACAAGAGCAATGCATAATCACGGACGTGGGATCGCCATGGCCAATATGTTGAGTTTTAACAGGCTGGTTTTCAATGAAAAAGGAAATCAGGTAACAGGAATTATCACTCAGTTGGAGATCTTGCAAAACCCTCCAACTGAGCTGGCTGATTGAGATTAATCAGGTGGGGGATTCTGTAAAACAATTCTACATTCTATCTTAGAATAAATGAGCCTCATAAATTTCGCTGAAGAGCCTTGGTTTCTTTGCATTTTTCGTGAAATCTCAGAAAGGTAATAATGACGAAAAAGAAATTTTATGCGGTTGCGGTCGGGCGGACTCCCGGTATCTATAGCGATTGGCCGGCGGCTGAGGCCCAGGTGAAGGGGTTTGCCGGGGCAAAATTCAAGGGTTTTGCCTCGCGGGTTGAGGCCGATGAGTGGCTGGAAGACCCGGTGTATAGTCGACGATTACCGGGAAAACAGCAAGAGCCGGACCGGCAGGTTGCCGATATCCCCTCAAGAGAAAACGGTGTTGCAGTCTATACCGATGGTGGCTGCATCAATAATCCCGGTCCCGGTGGCTACGGCATTGTCATCGTGGACGGGGTAGAGATAAAAGAACGTAGCGGCGGCTTTCGCCTGACGACTAACAATCGGATGGAACTTATGGCCTGCCTTGTGGCCCTGCAGGAACTCGAAGGGACTGTGTGTGCTGTAATCCTCCTCCATTCGGATTCCAGATACGTGGTCAACGGGATTGAAAAAGGCTGGGCGAAAGGGTGGAGGGCCAGAGGCTGGCGCAAATCCGATGGTCAGCCAGCCCTCAATGCCGATCTCTGGGCAGATCTCCTCAGGCTCAGCGAATCCCTACCGGTGACCTTCAGGTGGGTGAAAGGGCATGCCGGCAATATCAGGAATGAACGCTGTGATACCCTGGCCACGACGTTCGCACGACAAAAGGGACTCCCGATCGACACTGGCTATGAGGAGGAGAAGTGAGCTCTGTGAAAAATGGAGAAGCTCTTACAGGCCAAATGACTGGGCCTGGGCCACTTCTATTGCCAACTGCGAGCGAGCTTCGGCATCCATCTTCAGGCCTTTTTGCTCACACCAGGCGGGGAAAGTTTCCGGATCGATAAAGACCTTGATGACGATATCTCCACCGGCCTGCACGCGGGCCTTCATCTCTTCGGCCCTGTTGAGCCAGTCATTATAGGTTTTCGGCAGCAGATGGGTGTCGGTAAAGAGTGTTTTGAGGGTGGCCCAATCTTCTTCACGGTACCAGACCATGGCTTGGACCATGGGGGGCTGGGAGGTGGGACCTTGTTTTTCTGGCGTTGTTTCTGACATGTCTGATCTCCGGTTGGCGTTTCCTCTCTGTTGACTGGGACTTTACGAAAGGATAGCCGTCGATGATTACTGAATTAAGCCGGGGAAACGGCGAAAGGGCTTGCAAAAAGAACCAAAAAAAAGGGACTTAAAGCGAGTGCTGTAAGTCCCTGAAATATGCTTGGTAGCGGATAGAGGATTGAACCTCTGACCTTCGGCTTATGGGTCTGCGTGGATCAAGAAAAATTATCGTTTGAATATCTGGCCTTTTCACTTTTTTCGGTTAGTTGCAAAGATTGATCAAAAGTTGAATGTGCTAAATCCGTTCAATAAATGAAGGTCGTGCAAACGGCTATTACACCAAACTTACACGAAAACTGATGATGAGTTTGTTGAACCGATTCCTTAATACAATGTTCCCTCTTCACCATCAAGGCAATTTCGATACAGCCAACATATTTTTATAACAGAAAGAATAACAGCCATTATTGTTTATACTTCAACCAGTTTTGTAAACGTGGGATAGAAAAATATGTTATTATAAGCTGTTACCAGCCATTTGGCCTCGAACCCTCTGTTGCAGAACGCAAGGAGTCCCCGGGATGCTATTGCTGCAAGGATTTGAATCATTCCTTGTACAAAGAAACCACCCTGGGGGATCAGTTTGCAAGATATGAACGACTCATCTAAACAATCCACTGTAGACAAACAAAGAATTTTTAAAGCAACAAAGGTCAAAACGATTCACCCAATATATCTTGAACTTGCAAGAAGTCTCTCTGGCATCGACATACTCTCATATATCAAAATCTATAATGACAGGCTGGTGCCTCCAATCTGTTTAGCGAGAATAAGAAAAAGGAACCAATCACAAAAATTGGAACAGAAGGTGTTATAGGTGTGGAGCTGCTTATTGATCCAGCCATTAAAACCATTCAATTTAACTCTATCGCATCATCCCAGAAAGGTTATGGTCGAAAGATTGTGGCAGCCGTTGTTGAGGCTACTCCTGATGGCTGGATACTTGTGGTGCCATTTGATTGGAGTCGTGGATTTTGGGAAAAGATGATGGAAGAATATCCAAGAATAGTAGTTTTATAAAATCAAGGATGTCACAATGACCAATCGCAGGGTATTAATTGTGGGAGCCACAGGACTGATAGGGGCATATTGTTTACAGGAACTTTTAGATGATCCATGCTACTCAGAAGTAATTGCTCTTGTAAGAAGACCTCTAAAGTTCAAGCATTCGAAGCTTCATGAAGTCATAACAACCTTTGAAGAAAACCTTGAAGAAACTCTCTCCTCTATATATGTCCACGATATTTATTGTTGTTTAGGGACCACGATGAAAAAGGCAGGCTCACAAGAAGCTTTTAAAAAGATAGATTTTTCTCTGGTTGTAACAGTAGCTGGAGTGATGAGAAAACAGGGAGCAGAGCAGTTTGTTGTTATATCTGCTATGGGTGCTGATAATGGTTCAAAAGTGTTTTACAATCGGGTCAAAGGCGAAATGGAAGATGCTTTAAGAGGGCTGGGCTATCCATGTTTACGAATACTAAGGCCGTCACTACTGCTAGGTCCACGAGAAGAATTTCGATTTGGTGAAAGGGTGGCAATAGTACTGAGTCGATTACTTAAACCGTTTCTATTGGCTGGACTGGAAAAATATAAGCCTGTTGAAGGTGAAGTTGTTGCCCGTTTTATGGTGAAAGTAGCTCGTCAACAACCCGTATCAGGCGCCCATGTTTATGAGTCTAATCTGATGTGGTAGATATATGGTAAGTAAAATCTATGACAGGTTGAGGCCACCATAACCTCTTAGAGCAGCATGTACCTCGATAACAGTAATAAAATTCCCATCCAAGGCTAATGCCACACCATTTTTCAACGATCTCAGGGGGAATGGGGAAGCTGGGTTGTAGTCAATAAGGAAATTTATGGTCTTTGGCTCGTTTTCATTTATTTTTATATTCCTTCCCATTACCGTAGCTGGTTTTTTTATTCTTGGTAGCAGGAATAATCGTTTGGCAGCAGTTTGGCTTGTCTTGGCGTCACTGTTTTTTTACAGTTGGTGGGACTATCGTTATTTACCGATATTATTAACATCAATTACATTTAATTACTTGATGTGCAGGCATATTATTTATGCACATGAATCACAACGTAAAAGATGGTTAACGATATCTGTTATCATTAATTTAATATCACTTTGTTATTTTAAATACGTAAATTTTTTCATTTTATCTATTAATGATGTGGCTGGCGATAATTTACCTCTATTGAATATTATCCTGCCGATTGGAATTTCATTTTTTACTTTTACGCAGATATCATTATTAGTAGATGCCTATAATAATAAGGTAAAAGAAATGAGTTTTACCAATTACGTGTTGTTTGCATCCTATTTTCCATATATTGTCGCCGGTCCTATTTTGCATCATAAAGAAATGATGCCACAATTTGCTGACGCAGCTAATTACAGGATCAGTGCAAATAATTTTGCTGTAGGCCTTGCTCTCTTCGTATTTGGTTTAGCCAAAAAATTATTGATTGCTGACAATTTGGTGTTTGTGGTTGACCCTGTTTTCGCCAATCATAACCCGCAATTTATTCAGGCGTGGGTAGGCTTGTTAGCCTACACCTTTCAGCTGTATTTCGATTTTTCCGGTTATTCCGATATGGCCATAGGTGTATCGCGGTTAATGGGATTTCAATTACCGCTTAATTTCAATTCCCCCTATAAAGCCGCCAGTATCAGTGATTTTTGGTTAAGATGGCATATGTCACTTTCAAGATTCCTGCGTAATTATCTTTACATACCCTTAGGTGGAAACCGACATGGCCTGCGAAAACGTTATCGCAATTTAATGTTGACAATGTTGTTAGGCGGTTTATGGCATGGCGCCAATTGGACTTTTGTCATATGGGGTGGGCTACACGGGTTTTATCTTTGTGTTCAGCATGGGTGGCAATTTTTGATGAGTAAAAGGACTAAATCAGCCACTCCCGTATTTGGTTTTGCATATAGGGTGCTTACGTTCTTTGCTGTAATAATTGCTTGGTGTTTTTTTCGTGCACCTAATGTAGCTTCCGCATTAGATGTGTTGGCAGGAATGGCTGGAATGAACGGTGTTTCCTTTGTGACTGAAATAAACCCATTCGGTTATGTTATGCTTGTTATCAGTGCATGTATTGCTTTTTATATGCCCAATACTAATGAGATATTTCTTTATATTGACAGTTGTTATGATAAAAGCTGTCCTTCTTTTTCAATATATCGCTTGAAATGGTCGCCCAGCTTACGATGGGGATTAGTGACAGGCCTCATCTTTGCCTTGTGTATTTTGAGCATGGAGCGAACACAAGATTTTATTTATGCTCAATTCTAAACAAATATGTCTAACTCACCCCTTGTTATCAATTACCGGATTTATTTTTGGACATTAGGCTTGGCAGCGGCGTTACTGCTGGCAGGGATTGTCACGTTCAATTATCTGGTAGACCCTTATTTGATCCATCAATGGGATACGAAGTTGGTTGAGAGGCCTAGCCCGGCACAACAGAAAATTATGCCATGGGTAAAAACCTATGCGGCTTATCGTTACCGGCCCGAGGTCATTTTTCTTGGCAGTTCACGCGCTGAAATTGGTTTACCGACAGATTTTCAATTGTTTACGGGAAAACGTGTTTTCAATCTTGCTCTTGCCGGTGGAACTTTAGGCGATGCTATCAACATGTTGAATCATACAAGTGTTTTTCATCGCCCTGAAATTGTAGTGTGGGGTCTTGATTATGGTTGGCTCTTTAGTGAAAAAATCGGCAACACGGATTTCGACAGAACGCTGGTTGCCCAAGGATCACTCTATCCACTATGGCGCACCTTTTTGAACATTAAACGTTCCATTTCCATGTCCATGACTGTGGATGCCGTTAAAATTTTGTTGGGCGCATCCGAGCAAAGTTGCCGATCGCTTTTAGCTACGTACGGACAGAAATCTTCCCAATGCATAGAGCGTATAATGATAGGTGAAGGAGGCACGGCCAAGGCTTTTGATGGACTTCTTAAAAAAAGTAATCCCTCAACAATTCCTCTTAATGTTACCGCCACTATGCAAAAGTTAGATAAAGTAACGCATGACTATTGCCGGCAGGGAACAATATTCCGCTTTTTTATTCAGCCTAATCATGCGTTAGCTGAATTATCTTATTGGACAGCACGATGGGAAGATAAAGAAAACTGGAAAAAAGCACTCGTCAAAGTCATTGACGAACGCAAACAAGAAGGGTGCGATGTTCGGCTCATTGATTTTTCTGGTTTTAATAGTATCACCAACGAGGAAATTCCTCAGGCAACCGGCAAAGATACTATGCAATATTTTTGGGAGCAGTCGCATTATCGCAGTGAGGTCGGGCATAAAATTCTTAAGCAATTGTTTACAACCGCCCCTCCGTCTGCATCGAGTGATTTTGGCATCGAATTAAGCGGTGGAACGGTGCAGCAGCATCTGCACAACTTGCGAAACAACCGCTATCAATACCGAAAAAATCATCCACGTGAGACTAAAAATCTGATTCCGTGACCAAAATATCACCAGAAGGCAATCTGTATTATAATGGAATTCGCGTTGTGCCCAGTGTAAATGATGCGTTATCACAGATAGTTACTAAATTGTAAATTCATACTCACCTATTATATATAATGCCCAAAATCAAATTTTCCTCTTCCAGGCAAAACGAACCAGCATTCTTAAACGATATTAAAGAAGACGGTTATCATGTCTTTAGCCGCAAAAATGCCAAGATACCCGGTTACTATCCCAAAGAATTACCTGATTATCCCGGTGTCAGCCTCAAAGACCTTAAAATTGACGATGTGATTACAATAAGGGTCTTTTTTGGCATAGGTTCAGGTAAAAATATGCGGATTGACGGGGGCTATATTGATTTGGAGATAGAGCACATTGATGAAGATAGCGTTATGGCGATTATTTTGACTGTTCTTCCTGAATCATTCCCACTTGGCGCTGGTCATTCAATAGAGGTATACGAAGAAGAGATTTTATATAGAGCAAAATCTACAGAACATTAAAAAAAACATGGAACTCGAATAAGACCTAATCCCCGAAAATTTCGCGAGCTTTACCATTATTTGTAACGCACTGAAAGATTTGTGTTTGTTGAAAACGACCATTAAAAGACAGCCATAGTGGTCGGGTTAAATGTCGTCCAGTACATGAACAGTTTGTATGCTTTTCCGTCAAAAAATCGGTTAAGACTTGACAAAGCTCATTGCCATGGAAATTTTGGGGTTTTGGGCTTACACTCCCCAAGAGTCAGAAAAAAGTCGCTTCGAAAGAGGGATATCATATGATCAGCACAAATGGGTAGCAAAGTGAGAATTCTCCCAATATTAATATTGGTCATTACTATGTGGGCAACTGCTGGGTGTGAAAAAAGGCCCCCCCAACCCTTCCTCGATTTATTAGAAGCAGCGGCTCATGGCAATCTGACTGAGGTCAAAAACCTTCTCGATAAAGGGGCCGACGTCAATGCCAACGATAAGCGCGGAATAACCGCTTTGATGTTGGCCTCTGCGGACGGTTACAAGGATATCGTGGAGCTGTTGCTTGCCCAAGGTGCCGATGTCAATGCCAAGAATATTAACGGCGAGACTGCTTTGGAAATTACTTCCTATGAGGAAGTCAAGGTATTGCTACGCCAGTACGGTCAATCAACAACTCCTACTGATTTGTGTTATGCCGCACGACTTGGCGACCTGCCTGCCGTCAAAAGGTATCTCGCCCAAGGGGCCGACGTTAATGCCAAGGATAAGGAAGGCGTGACCGCTTTAATTGATGCCTCTCAGGAAGGCAAAAAAGATGTTGCTGAGTTGCTACTTTCCAAAGGGGCCGACGTTAATGCCAAAACAGACTACGGCCTAACCGCCTTGATAGGTGCGTCTCGGTATGGCCACCGGGATGTCGTGGAGTTGCTGCTTTCAAAGGGGGCCGAGGTCAATATCAAGAACAAATACGGCGACAGTGCTTTATCCGCCGCTTCTGATCAGAACCACGGGGATGTCGTGGAGTTGCTGCGCCAGCACGGAGCGACCACAAAATGAACTGCCAAGGGTGGCAACAACCTGGTGGTTAGGGATTAAAAGCAAATAACAACTTGTTCTAGCTGTATTTTTGCAAAGAAATTTATGCAAGATTTGAGGTCGAATATTGGTAATGAGGATACATGAAAGGATTTCTCATACTCAATGAGCACTTTATTTCGGTTCTATTTGCCAAAAATAAATTCGACTTGCGACAACGCGGCTATGTTCTCCTCGGCCCTTCCGTTCCAAGGAAAGTTATTCAGATATCCATGGCTAGGAATACATCAATCACGCTTGGATCGAACATGGTTCCCCGGTTATCTCGCATAAAGTTAAGGACATTTTCCTTGATCCACCCTTCACGGTACGGACGCTGGCTGATCAAGGCATCATAAACATCAGCAACACAGAGAATCCTGGCGCCGATAGCGATATTTTCGCCGGATAGTCCATCTGGGTAGCCTTTGCCGTCAAAACGTTCGTGATGTTGTACTACCAGCGGTAGAATGTCCTTGTACACCTCGATCGGCTCAAGAATCTTTCCGCTGATAGTCGGATGCGTCTTGATTGTGTTGTATTCTTCATCGCTTAATTTGCCGGGCTTATCCAATACGGCGATAGGTATACCGATTTTGCCGATATCGTGCAGCAATCCGCCCCGAAACAGCAGTTCCAGCCTCTGGTTGCCCCAATTCATCGCCCGGCCGATTCTTACCGCCAGGTCCGCTACTCGCTCCGAATGACCCGCAGTCCACTTACTTTTGGCATCAACGGTTCGGGCCAGGGCCTCGACTGTTCCAAGGGATAGTCGTTCAAGGTCGGCGACGAGATGGGCATTGGACAGGGCTATGCCCAATTGGTCAGCGAGCTGCCGAGCCTGACCAATTTGTTCCGTTTTGTTCTGTCCTGCGGAAATTCTAAAGTCCAGGATCAAGGCGCCGATGACATGACGTTCTGTATCTAGCGGCAGAAAGAGGAAAGAATCACTGATTGTTCTGTTTGCCAGGAAATGGGGCAAGAAAATATCACGACTCAATACCCTGAACGGCTCTCCCGTAAAAAGCATTTCTTGTTCTTCTTTGCTTAACAATACAAATTCTTCGTCGAGGTCGTTTCGGTGGCCACCCTTGAGAATGGTCAACCGCATCCGGTTCAGATCCTCCGGCGAGCGTTGCGCCAGCATGATCAACTGGTCGGAGAAAAATTCCGAAATCATGCGCAGAGACCGGGGAATAATCACTGAAGAATCCAAGCTCGAGAGAATAGAACGGTCGATCTCGTCAATAAGAGCCAAGGTATTGAACTGCTTGTTCAATTGGCTGGTCATGGTATTAAAGCTCTCGGCCAGTTGTTCGAATTCATCACCGCTGTTGATCTCAACCCGACTGTTGAAATCCTTGTTCCCAACTCGTTCGGTTCCCTGTCGGAGCATTGCCAGGGGGGTTAGCGTTTTCCGAATGAAAAACAGCGAAAGGAAAAGGATGCTCCAAAGAGCGAGAGCCATAATCAGGGGAAAAGTTCGTTTGAACTCAAGCATAGCGCTCAGCATATTTGAACGAGTACCACTGAGGATGATGGTCCATGTCTGAGCGTTAAAATGGGAATTCAGAAACAATGGCCAACCGCTGGCCATGTAAGTTTCTCCGTCAACCTTGTATTCGAAGCGCAAGTAATTACTGCTATCTGATCGATTGGCCATGGCTGGCAGCGCAGTACCGGGAGAGTTTTGTGTTGCTGTAATCAGCTGACCTTTTTCGTCATAAACGGCCAGTTCGGTCATGGACGGAAGCATGTCATTTGTCCCGACTCCCCAGAAATCCGATGATACGGGTTGGGCTATAAGAAGGCCTTGGGTACCGGCAGCTGTAAAAGGAACAAGGAGATATACAGTTTTGCTCAGGGTATCTGTTTTTCTGGTGTAAACAGTGGGCTTTCCCTGTTGGTGGAGCAGGTTATCAAAGAGATCAAAATCTGGTTCTAGGTCTATGTGACCAGATAGTATCCTAAGGCCAGATCCTGTCTTGTACAAGCCCAGACCGACAAACATGGTAGTAACCTGATCGCGCAGTGCGTTAGGGGTGTCAATAGTGCTTTCACCACGGGTCAGGTATGAGGCATAAATTTGGATGAGATTGTCCATATGGACTAGACGATCCATAAGAGCCATGCCGTAGACGGTACAGTCCTTTTCCATGCGGAGAGTGCTTTGTTCGTACAGCTGATTCTCGACCCTGTGGTAGGAATATCCAACCAAAATGGCTAAGGGCAGAAAAGCACAACCAAGAAACAATACAAAAAAACGGCGGGCGATTCTGCTTTTGAAAAAAGAGATTCCGATCTGCATAATTCTCAGTAGTTTTCAACAAGACCTAAATAGGCGCCATCATTGGCACG
>JANOIV010000081.1:0-9058 GCA_031407875.1 Desulfobulbaceae bacterium
ACGAGAAGATATCCTGAAGGATCTGGCGGACAATGTCCTCAACATGAAAGAGGATCAGGCGGTAGCGGCAGCTCAAGAGGCTGTCGAGGCCGGCCTTGATGCCTTTGACGCCATTACCAACGGCCTGGTCGTCGGCATGAACAAGGCCGGGGAATTGTATGACAGAGAGGAGTATTTCGTGCCGGAACTGCTGATCTGCTCCGACGCGCTCTATCTGGCCCTGGATGTCTTGAAACCGCACCTGAAAAAAGGGACTGCTGCCGAAAAGATCGGCTGTGTCATTGGGGTCGTGGAAGGCGACACCCATGATATCGGCAAAAACCTGGTGAAGATCATGCTCGATGTCGCCGGTTTTGAGATCCACGACCTGGGGCGCAACGTGCCTCTTACAAGCTTTGTGGAAAAGGCCAAAGAGGTAAATGCCGGGATGATCTGTCTTTCAACCCTGATGACAACTACCATGGACGGCATGGCCACCGTCATTGAAATGCTCAAGGAGGAGGGTATTCGCGACCGCTTCAAAGTGCTTGTGGGCGGTGGACCCATTTCCCAGGCCTTTGCCGACCGTATCGGGGCGGATGGCTATGCCGCCAATGCCTCCAAGGCGGTTGTCGTGGCCAAGTCTCTTTGCTGCCTCCAGCCGCTGGCGGCGTAATCACAGGAGCCGACATGACAACAGCGTTACAGATTCCAGAAGACAATCAGACCTCTCTCGAACGGGTTCTCTGCTATTTACAGGGAACCGCGCCGCAACGGATTGCCTGTTTTCCCTTAATTCTCAATCATGCCGCCCGGATCCTCGGGGTGCCTGTGGGCGAGTATAACCGCAACGGCGAACTGATGGGCAGAGCCCATGTGGCTGCCTATAAGCGCTATGGCAATGATCTGGTGCTGATCTTTTCCACCACCTCGACCCTGGCCGAGGCCATGGGCACCAAGATGAACTTCTTTGCCGAGGATGCGCCGCAGATTGCCGAACCCCTCCTCCGGCAGCTGGCAGACATCAAGAAAGTTCGCATGCCGGATTTTTCCAGGGACGGACGGCTCCCCTGCTATTTACAGGCAACCGATATCGCCGTCGCTGAAATCGGCGAACAGACCTGCGTTTCCACAGTGCTGGCGGGACCGCTGACCACGGCCGCAGCCCTGCGCCCGATCGAGCTGTTCGTCCGTGATCTTCACAAGAACAGGGATTGGGTCCACGAGCTGCTGGAGATCTGCACCCAGGCCGGGATTGCCTTTATCGACGAGATCCTGAAACGCAAATCCCTGCCCATCGTGGTTGAACCGATAGGCACAGGCAGCCTTATCAGCCCACGTCATTTTCAGGAGTTCGTTACGCCCTATCTGAAACGTATGGCGGATCATATCCATGCCAACGGGGGCGGCCTGCCGGCTGTTCTGCACATCTGCGGCAATACCCGTCCGAACTGGCAGCCGATGCTGGCAGCCGACTGGGATATCTGGAGTATCGACTCACCGGTGGATATCGGCGCCGCAAAAGAGGCTGCCGGTCACAGGGTCTGTCTGGTCGGCAATGTCAGTACCACCACGCTGCTCAAAGGCACCCCCGAGCAGGTGGATGCCGAGGCCAAGGAAATCTGCGGCAAGGCAATGGGCAGCGCCTGCGGTTTTGTGCTCGGTTCGGGGTGTGAGGTGGCGATTGAGACTCCTCCGGAAAATATAGACGCCCTGATAAACGCGGCCAGGAAATACGGACGTTTCGATCAATAATCAAGGCAGACTTAAAGAAATGACCTCGGCACCGGAACCTCTGAGAACTACCTTGATTTGCGGTTTCCTCGGCGCCGGAAAGACGACCTTTATCAAAGCCTGGTTGCAAGACCTTCGGCCACGGACGGTCGTGCTGGTGAACGAATTCGGTTCATTGGGCATGGACGGCGCAGCCATCAGTCAAATCGATGGCTTGCAGGTTGTTGAATTACCCGGAGGCTGTATCTGCTGCAGTCAGAAGCTGGAGCTGGCAGCGACCGTTTGTGATATTGCCGAGCGGCTCCGGCCGCAAAGGCTGTTCATTGAGCCAAGTGGAGTAGCTGAGGCATCGGAGATCATCAGGGTCCTGACCGGGCCGGCGCTCGCAGGACTGATTCGCCTGGAAGGAATGCTGACCATCGTCGATGCCGAAACCTTCCTCGAGTATATCGAACCGGATGCCTTCGGCACGTTTTTCCTCGATCAGCTCTGCAATGCGGACATTATCCTGATCAATAAGACGGATCTAGTGACCGGGGAACATTTGCAAAAGGTAACTGCGCGAATCCAGGCTTTCAATTGCACCGCCCTGGTTGTTTCCACCTCTTACGGTAGCTTGCCCGTGAGCCTGCCGGAAAACCGAAATCGTCCCCTTCGGGCCTTCCCCCAACAGCCGATATCCTGGGAATATCTGAGCCTGAGTCCTACCACCGAGTTCACCATGCGAGAGCTGGAAAATTTCGCAAATCTGCTGGAAAACGGCAGCTTCGGCAGGATCTTGCGGGCCAAGGGCGTATTGGTGGCAGGCGGAGGAAAAATCGTTCAGCTGCAACTGGTCGGCAGGCGGTGGACGATTCGTGAGCAGGAACAATCGCTACCCTCACCCCGACTCACCCTCATCGGCTTCAATCTCGATCGCCAAAAGCTGCAGAGCTACCTGGCCGGCCGGACATCTTATAAACCACAACCCTTTATCATAGCCAATGAACTATCGAGAACGCCTTCTGAGAGCTGTTAACAAGGAGCCTACGGACCGTCCCCCTCTGATCTGCCCCGGAGGCATGATGACCATGGCCGTCAAGGAGGCCATGGAACTCCTTGGCTGTCCATGGCCGGCAGCACACAGCGATGCCTCGCTTATGGCCAGGTTGACGGAAGGCATGGTCGAACTCGCCGGCATTGAAAATCTGGGAGTTCCCTTCTGCATGACGGTGGAGGCCGAGGAAATGGGGGCCGGGGTGGACTTGGGCAATCTGACCCGAGAACCCCATGTCGTGGCCTATGCCATCGACCGTGTGGAAGACACAGACAAACTGGAGAACTTCGACCCGGCAAGGGGCCGAGCCGCAATCTGCTGCCAAGCCGTGCATATATTGAAGCAGCGCAACCCGGATATTCCCGTACTGGCCAATATTTCCGGTCCGATCAGTCTGGCAACCTCGCTTGTCGATCCGCTGCTCTACTACCGGGCCTTACGCCGTAACCCGGAGGCCGCCCACAGGCTGACCACAATCTGTGTCGACAACGCTATTCGTTTCGGTGACGCCATGGTCACCGCTGGTGCTGACCTGGTCTGCATTGCCGACCCCAGTGCCACCGGGGACCTGCTGGGTCCGGCGACCTTTGCCGAATTCTGCCTGCCCTATCTGAACCGCATGACCAATCATTTTCAGGATGAACACGGCATAGGGGTGATCGTGCACATCTGCGGGAATATCAGGGGCACGGGCAATCTGCTGTCCCAGTTGACGGCGAAGGTAATCAGCGTCGATTCGCTGGTGGGAATTCATCGCCTCAGACAATTGATACCGGGCAAGGCGGCCATGGGCAATGTCAGTACGTATATTCTCGAAAAGTCCGACCCGGAGAAGGTGGCCCGGGCCGCCGAGGTCTGTCTCAATCAGGGCGTTGACATCCTTTCCCCCGCCTGCGGTATTTCTCCGCTGACCCCGCTTGCCAATATCCGGAGTATGGCTCGGCTCCTTCAATCAAGAAGCACTGCCGGGTCGGATCAGGTGGTAGAGACGATATCTCTTTCAACGGTTCACGTATGCCCCGAATAAAATTTCTGCAGTCAGGCAGGGAAACAACGGTCGCCGCGGGCACCACCCTGCTCGACGCGGTGCGGAATGCCGGTCTGGCTATCGATTCGCCCTGCAACCAGACGGGCGTCTGCGGCAAATGCAAGGTCCTTCTGAGCCAGGCATCGGCAGGGGGAGTAAGCACTCTCGAGCAATCGGCACGGCAGTCGACGCAACAGCAGGAAGTCTGGTATCCCGCCTGCCGTACCGCTGTCCACGGAGATATCGAGGTGATCGAAATTCCTGCTCCGGCAGGTGATCGTCTGGTTGTTCTGGAGCATGGCTTCCGGTCCGCCCTCAGCCATGCCCCGCTCCTGGACAAACGGTTTGACGGGGCCAGCGGCAAAACCCTGATATTTGCAGGAGAGGAATACCTCGGCGCAGAATCCGGAGATACCACCGGGGCCCTTTACGGCGTTGCGGTGGATATCGGTACGACAACCCTGGTGACCAGTCTGGTCGACCTGCAGACCGGCGAGGAACTGGCCTCGGTGACGGAGCTCAATCCGCAGAGCAGATACGCCCAGGATGTCCTGTCGCGTATCAGTTTCGCCGCAAAAGATGACGGGCTTGCCGTCATGCAGCATACGCTCATGGCCACCCTGCAGACCATGATAGGACGATTGGCCCGCCGGGCAGAAATAGATGCCGGCAATATTTACGAATTGGTCTTCAGCGGCAATACCTGCATGCTGCATCTGGCAACCGGGAATAATCCGAAATCTTTAGGAAGATATCCATATACGCCGCTGATTCGCGGACACCAGAATCTTGTTGCCGCAGGTCTCGGACTGGAGGTGGCTCTCCCGGCGAGGGTCTACCTGCCGCCCGTCCTCTCCGCCTTTGTCGGGGCGGACATTACCTCGGGCATTCTCGCCCTGCAGCTGCACAGACAGCAAGGCGTCAGCCTGCTTGTCGATATCGGCACCAACGGGGAAATCGTCCTGGCGGATAATGGTCGGCTGACAGCCACCTCCACTGCCGCCGGACCTGCTCTTGAAGGGATGAATATCAGTTGCGGCATGTGCGCCGGGCCGGGGGCGGTGGAGCGTGTTTTCCTTGGTACGGACAGTGAAATTGCATTTTCGACTATTGGCGCCGGACCGGCAAAAGGATTCTGCGGCAGCGGCCTGATCGATCTGATTGCGACCCTGATCAATTCGGAAGTCATCGAAGCAAATGGTCGTTTCGCCTCTCCCGGCTCGCTTCCGCCGTCTCTTAGGAATCGGCTGCTGCGAGACAACGGCAGTATTGCTTTTGCCCTCACCTCGGAGGTCTCCCTGAGCCAGAACGATATCCGCCAGGTGCAACTGGCCAAAGGCGCCATCCGGGCCGGCATAGACTACCTGCTCACCCGCACCGGGATCGAGGCGCACCAGGTGGACCGGGTCCTCATTGCCGGGGCCTTCGGCTATCACTTAGCGACGGACAGCTTGCTGGCCCTGAAAATCCTTCCAGCCGAACTCGGCGATAAGGTCGACTATGTCGGCAATACCTCGAAGACCGGCGGCCAGACTTTTCTCACCAACGCCCGGTGTCGGCAGGAGATGGCGGACCTGGTGGGGGCAGTCGACATCCTCGAACTCTCCGGCCAGGAGGATTTTGAGAGGCTGTTTGTTCGCTGTCTGAGCTTCTGATGTCCTCCTCGCCTTTCCTCTCATGCATCACCTCTTTCGGGAAACCGACCAACCAAAAGAGAATGCGCAAAAGAAATCATGACAACTGCGATTACCGGTAAACCGGAACAGTACGGCATCGGCATCGATACCGGTGGTACCTACACCGACAGTGTTATTGTCGAACTCGCCACGGGCGCTGTTGTTTCGAAGGCCAAGGCGCTGACCACCCCCAGGAATCTGGGCTCCGGCATCCGGGAATCACTGGCGCAGTTGAACGGAGAGCTGTTTGGCCGGGTCGGTCTGGTGGCACTCTCCACGACCCTGGCCACCAATTGTGTGGTGGAGGGCAAGGGGGCCAGGGTGGGGCTAGTCATGACGGTACCCGAGCCTCGGACCTTCCGGCTTCAGGCGTCACTGCCATGTGAACAGCTGGCGATTATCGCCGGGGCCCACAATCACCGGGGGGAAATGACGGTGCCGCTCGATCAGGCCGCAGCCGGCGAGATCGGTAGACTGCACGCCGAGGTGGATGCCTTTGCCGTCTCCAGCTATTTCAGTATTTATAACGCGGAACACGAAATCGCCCTGAGGCGACTCATTGCCGATCTGACCGGTAAACCGACAATCTGTGCCCATGAACTCTCCGGGGCGGTCGGAATGGTGGAGAGAGCGACAACCGCGGTGCTCAACGCGCGCCTGCTGCCGGTTATCCGGGAATTGCTTGATGCCGTGGAGAACATCCTCTGGGAAATGGATATCCATGCCCCCCTGATGGTCGTCAAGGGGGACGGCTCGATGATGAGCAATGAATCCTGCCGGAATCGCCCGGTCGAGACAGTGCTTTCAGGGCCGGCCGCGAGTATTGCCGGGGCCTGCCGCCTGTCCGGCATCGACAATGGACTGGTCGTCGATATGGGAGGCACAACCACTGATATCGCCGTGGTCCGTTCGGGCCTTGCCGCAATCTCGGAAGATGGTGCCAGAGTGGGTGGCTGGCAGACCAGGGTTCGGGCCGTGGATATGCTGACCTTAGGACTCGGTGGCGACAGTGGTATCCGGGTTGGTGCAGACGGTCTTCTGAACATTGGCCCGCAGCGGGTCATTCCCTTCTCTTGCGCGCATACCTGCTGCCGGGGGATGGAAGCTCTACTGGTGAAGGTCTTGGCGCTTCCCGAAAAAAAGCTGAAACCCGAGCACCGGCTGTTTTACACCCTTCTCAAAAAACCGAAAGGACCTTTATCCGCCATGGAGGAGCAATTGCTGAGCGACCTTGACGGCCAGGTCCAGAGTCTTGAAGAAATTCACTGCCGGATCAGTCCATTTCTCGACCTGGCTAAACTCATCGAGCAGGGGCTGCTGATTGAGGTGGGGTTCACTCCCACGGACCTGCTCCATACTGCCGGGATATGCGATTTCGGGGACAGGTCCATGGCGGACAAAGGACTGCAACTGCTTGCTCGCCAGGCGGGTTGCCCACCCGAGGAGATGCAGCAAAGGATACGCCGCGAACTGGATATCGTCCTAGTCCAGAGTATCACCGCCAAGGCCCTCCAGGATGATCGGGCAATCGCCGCTGCGTGGAGCAATGAAATCCACTCATTTCTCGGCAGGTTGATTCGCCTCGGCGATGATCGGCTCCTGTCGGTGCAGTTCCCCTTGCATCTACCAATCATAGCGGTCGGCGCACCGGTGCAGGTCCATCTTCCTTCCGCTGCTCAGAGACTTTCCAGCCAACTGGTTATCCCGCCCCACGCGGAGGTGGCGAATGCCTACGGCGCGATTACCGGCAAGGTTTTCGCATCGACCACTGTCTTAGTCCGTCCGGTGACACCCGACGGATATGTAGTGATCAGTCGGGAGCACCGACAGAAATTTTCGCATCTGCGGGAGGCGATACGGCTTGCCCGGGAACAGGCAGAGGCCATGGCCAGGGAAATGGTCGCCGCCAGGGGTGGGGAATCCATTACGGCGGAAGTGCTGCAGGAGGATGTTTGCGTCCCGCTTGAGGCCGGTTGGGGGGAGAGTGTGTTGCTTGAAGTGCGGGTTACGGCGAGGGCTTCCGGCTCGCCAGCCCTTCTCCAACAGCAAGGGCATGGGCTTTGCTCAGCCAGCTCTCCAGTAGGTGCGGCTGGGCCTCGGTCTGTTCGAGGAGCAGGTTGAAATCAGCACAGAACCTTCCGGCAGCCTGCAGAGAGGCTTCCCGGTTCCCCACACCAGTGTCGATAAACAGCCCACGACGATAGTGGGTGAAGAGCCGCCTTGCCATCTGCATGGGGTCCTTGCCGTATTTGGTCACCCGGTCAAGATGGAGTTCTTTGATAACCATTTCCGCTCCCACCTCAGCCCATCCGGGTGTCATGAACCATGTACCGGTCTCTTTTTTCACTTCCTCGGCATATCGCTCCGGCCCCAGCAGAAGAGAAATGCAGTCATCAACCTGCGGTAGAATCACAGGTATGGAACATTCATCCTCTATTCCTTGCAGCGATTGGCAAAAACCGTAACCGAGAAAAACCGCATCGACCCGATCGGCCATGCCGTTTATTTTCTCGACCAAGAGCCGCCGCATGTTCTGCGGATTGACATGAAGCGCTGCATCGAGGTAGATAACCTCTGGCGTCCATTGCAATTTCTCCAAAGCTTTTTCGAGTTCCCGTTGCAAAATACTGCAGGCGACAATAGCGACTTGCATCTTCTCCTCATGTTTCCCTTTAGGGCCGTAACGAAATAGCCATTACATCTCTGACTATTTCGTTACAGCCCCTTATACCGATCACGGCCTTTCACTGTTACGGTTATTTTTTGACCACGGCTTGTTTCCTTCTTTCCCGCCAGCTGCAGGCGGTGACGATTTCAATTATAACAGTCGAAAAGCGAAAAGCGAAAAGGAAAAGATTTCCCCCTTTTCTTCTCAACTGCAGATTCCTGTCAAGCCTGAATAGCCTTTCGTATGATCGTGGTTTCATTTCTCTTTTTCCGGGGAAACCGGAGAGATCCTGCCAAGCGAGAAACCAATAGCCAAGAGGCCCATGAGGCTGAACAGCAGCATGGCCATCTGCATCGTGGCAATAAAGGCCGGGCCGGTTTCGGTTGTCACCGGCTGATCGCCGAGGAAATGGCCGAGCAACAGGGTGATGATGGTCATGCTGGTCAACATACCCGTGGTGCGCATGGTGGCCATGAGACTGGAGGCCATGCCGTAATCCCGGGGCGGGATGCTGGCCATGATGGCGGTGGAATTGGGGGTGGAGAAAAAGCCGAAGCCGAGCCCCATGAGAATAAGAATCGCGTAAATCATGGTGAAGGAAGAGGTGGCCGAAAGCTGGGCTGAAACCGCCAGCCCGAGGGTGCAGAGAATCATCCCGGCGGTGGCGATATGGGCCGGTCGGTAGCGGTCGGCCAGTCTGCCGGCAATGGGAGCACAGGCGGCCTGGAGTAGGGGCTGCAGGATGAGGATGAAGCCGGTGGTTTTCGGTGACATGCCCTTGATAATCTGGAGATAGAGGCTGAAGAAGAACATGATGCCGAAAGAGGCGGCATAGTTCAGCCAGGTTGCGAGATTGCTGTAGACGAATATCCTGTTCGCCATGATTTTCTGCAGGGGCAGAAGGGGAGAGACGAATTGTGTCTCATAGAACAGGAAAA
>JANOIV010000111.1:0-7625 GCA_031407875.1 Desulfobulbaceae bacterium
TGGAGAGATCCGGAAAATGACGGGCCAGCCTCCGTTGATCAGGCTTGAGGGTATATCCAAATCCTTTGGCGAGGTGCATGCCAACCGAGGAATCAGCCTGGATATCGAACAGGGTCGGATCCTGGCCCTCCTGGGTGAGAACGGGGCCGGCAAGTCGACTCTCATGTCGATTTTAGCGGGACAACTCCAGCCGGATGCCGGCACCATTTTTTTTAACGGCGAGCCGATCCGGCTCTCTTCAACGGATAAGGCCATCAAGCTTGGAATCGGCATGGTCTATCAGCATTTCAAGCTGGTTGAGGCCATGACGGTGGCGGAAAATATCCACCTCGGGCACTCCGGCGGTTTCAGGCTGGACTGGCGGTTGATCCATGCCGAGGTTCGAACGCTTGCCAACCTGTACGGCATGCAAATTGACCCGGCCGCCCGGACCGGCAGCCTGTCGATGGGCGAGAAACAGCAGGTCGAAATCCTCAAGCTCCTGCACCGCAAGAGCCAGGTCCTCATCTTCGACGAACCCACCGCCGTCCTGACCCCGCGTGAAGCCGAGAATCTCTTTGCCACCATGCGCCTGATGCTCAGCCAGGGCAAGGCCATAGTTTTCATCAGCCATAAACTCGAAGAGGTCATGTCGGTTGCCGATACCATTGCCATCCTGCGCCGGGGAGAGGTAGTCGATCGAGTGGCGGCCGCGGATGTCTCTTCTACTGCCGAACTGGCGGAGCGCATGGTAGGCCGCGAGGTCCTGCTGCAGGTCGAGAGACTGCCCCTTGAACCCCGGCAACTGGTACTCAAGGTCGAAGGTTTGAGCGGACCGGCCCTTGTCGATATCGATCTGGAAGTGCGCCAGGGCGAGATCCTCGGCATCGTCGGGGTGGCCGGCAACGGTCAGAAACCCCTGGTCGAGATGATCTGCGGGCTGGTACGGCCGACCGTCGGCAATATCCGTCTTCTCGGGCTGGAATGGCAGAAGTTCTTTGCCGACCCGAGTTGGGATCTGGCCCTCAGCTATATCCCGGAAGATCGGCAGGGTCTGGCCACTTGTCAGGGCCTCGATCTCCTCGATAATTTCCTGCTGACCACCCGTGGCGGCTTTGTCCGTGGCCCCTGGCTCAGGCGCGATCAGGCCCGGGACAAGGCCGAACGCCTGCTGCACGATTTCGATATCCGGCCGCCGAACTTAAATGCCCTGGCCTGGCAGCTAAGCGGTGGCAATCTGCAGAAGATGGTCCTGGCCCGTGAGTTCTACCGTAAGCCCCGTCTCATTGTGGCGGAGCAGCCGACCCAGGGACTTGATATTGCCGCGACGGAAGACGTCTGGAAGCTCCTGCTCGAGGCCCGTGAACAGGCCGGCATCCTGCTCGTGACCGGCGATTTCTCCGAGGCCCTGGCCCTTTCCGACCGTATTGCCGTCATGTATAACGGCAAGATTGTCTCGACCGTGTATGCCGATGACGGGGAGAACCTGGCCCGGATTCCGCAGATGATGGCGGGCCTGCAGGCCGTCGTTTGACCATCCCCTTGCCCAACCGTTTTCCCGATGCAATCAGGTGAACTGAAATGGCCAGGGACTATATTTTACAGAGGATACCCATGAATACACGCATTGCAGAACTTATTCAGGCCTTTGATGTCTTCGATGGCACATATAAAAGGGACGAGGTGGATGAGGCCGTCAATCTCAAGGAAGAGATCACCTCCCGCCTGATTGGCATACTTGAGGATGTGGTGCGGGATCCGGCCGCCTATGTCGAAGAAGATCATTACGCCAACGTCTATGCCGCCGTCTTGCTGGCCAATTTCCGGGAACCGGCGGCCCACCTGCCGATCATCCGGGCTTTCTGCGTCCCGGACAAGGAGCGGGAAAACCTGTGGGGCGACATGGTCACAGCGACCCTGCCTGCCCTGCTCTATCAGACCTGCAACGGCTCCTTCGATGCCATCAAGGAGCTGGCCTGCAATAAGGAGGCCTATACCTTTGTGCGGGGGGCGGCCCTTGAGGCCCTGACCTATGCCGTGGCCTTTGGTACGCTCAAACGACAAGAGGTCATCGATTTTTTCTCGAGCCTGTTTACCGGCAACGAGGATGATCAGGATTCGGATATCTGGAGCTATATCGTTACATTGTTCTGTGATATTCATCCTGAAGGGGCCATGGAGACCATCCGCCTGGCCTACGATGAGGGGCTTGTTTCTCCCGGTTACGTGGGTTTGGAAGAGGTCGAGAAGGAGCTGGCGCGGGACAAGGACGAGGTGCTTGCCGAACTGCGTGTCCATGTGGAACGAAGTGTGCCGACGGATGTCCATGAGTACTGTTCATGGTTTTCCTGTTTCCGCGAGGAAGGCGACGAGCCGCTGTCTTTGCCGGAATTGGCCTACTCCGAGCAGGCTATCGCCAAACCCAAGGGCAAAAAGAAGGTGAAAAAAGCCCCCAACCGCAATAAAAACAGGATGGCCAAAAAAAATCGGAAGAAAAACAAGCACTGAGGGCATGGCACAACAGGAGGCTTCTGCCATGTATACATCCTGTCGTATATGTCTCTACGTGCTCTTCTTCTGCAGAGCTTTGGCGAATACCGCCGGGGCTGCAAGGGGTGGTCTCACCCCCCGAGCAGGCATTTGCTGATCTTGTCCCAGCTTGCCGTGGACACCCATTCGTATTTTTCCCAGAACAGCTTGTCGCTGCCATAGAGCTTGCCGGATCGCTCGCGTGCCAGATATTTTTTATACTGAGCGGGGCCGCCATTGTACATGGCATAGACCAGGCGAGCCATGGTCTCGTTGTCGGGTCTTTTCATCCCCTTTCTTTCACGCAGACCGTAGTCCTTCAGATACAGTGCAGCAATTTCGCAGCCGGCGGCGGCATTGTAGCGGATGTCCCAGCGCAGACGCTGCAAGTCGTACAATCCCCGCCAGACCCGCATGTTAACCTGCATGAGGCCCACCGAGCTGTTGTTGGAGGAAAGGAGGTAGGTCAGCTGGTTGTCGCGAACCACAAACTGGCGGAAGCAGCTCTCCTGCCAGGCCATTGCCGGTATCATGAGACGGAAGGTGGCGCGGATTGAGGGCGGCAGTTTCTTTTGCTTCAGAGTTGTCCTGGTCTGGGCGTTCAACATCTGTACCACTTTCATGATGTAGACGTCGATATTCGTCTCCGGGACCTTCCAATTCCCGATCTTCTCGAGATTCTTGCCCTCTGCCGCATAGAGCGGGGCGCAGAAGAAATTGAAAATCTGCGACGTGGGCTCTGGCTGTGCAGGTGGCGCGAATGGTTCAGGTGGCTCAGGCGGCGCAGATGAGGCAGGAGGTAAGGGGAGGTCCTTTTCGATGATCTTTTCCTCAGGCAGCGCAGATGAGGCAGGAGGTAAGGGGAGGTCCTTTTCGATGATCTTCTCCTCAGGCAGCGCAGATGAGGCAGGAGGTAAGGGGAGGTCCTCTTCGATGATCTTTTCCTCGGGCGGTGGTTCTTCCTGGTCCGGGGCCTGGACAGGGGCCGAATCGATCTCAAAGAGATGCTGCAGGTCGGGGTTGACTCCTGAGCTGTAACGCAGTGTGGAAGGGTCATTGCTGATCATTTTAGCCAGCCTGATCAGTCCGTTGCGGCTCATTTCAATGCCGAATGTCGGTCCCAGCCCGTCGAGCACGGTCAGGGCATCTGCGGCGGTGAAAAAGGAGAAGTAGCCCAAACTCTGCGCTGAGGCACCGGGGCTGAGATGGTTGCGGAAGATGGGGGAAAGCTGCTTCCAGGCGTTGGAGAACTGAGACCGGACAAAATCGTGGCTCATCGCCTTGTTGTCGAGATTTTCGACAAAGGTGTAGCGGGTCTCCAGGAGGACATCCATGAGTGTCTGCCGCTCCTCGGGGGTCAGCAGGTCCTTGGCCATGGTGGCAGTAAGAAGGCTGAGCAGGGAATCCCACTGTTCCCAGACCGCCACCACTTCATCAAGCTTGACATCACTCAGGGTTTCGGTGAAGCGGGCATCTTCAGGTCTGTAGACTTCATGCACATCGGCAAGTATCTGTACGGTGACGGCCTTGGGCGTAATGGCCGTCTCGCCGATGCGCAGGCTATCCAGCATGGCCTGGGTCTGCTGCTTGACCTGAGGTGGGAAGAGGGGCATGAGGAAGGCCTTGAGATTATTGACCGGGGGGGCCAGATCGATGGTGATGGAGTTCAGATAGTCGAAGACTCGCGATTCGATGAGCTGCCAAAGAACGCCGGCAATTTCCGCCGGTTGCCGGTTGCTCCCAAAGAGAGCGGAGCGGTACGTCTTGAAAGACAACTGCCAGGTCTGATTGTTGATTTCCGGGCGTTGATAGAGTACGAGATAGCCGCTCCATACAAGGGGTGCGAGACATTCATCCATCAGCGGTGTTCCGGCACGGACGGAAAGCTCTATTTCGAGGCGGATAAATCCTTTCTCCTCCATGACCTTGGGATGAGAAAGGGCGAGATAGATACAACCCGCACCCTCATTTACCAGGATCACCGATTCGTTCTTTTCATGGAAGGCCTTGCTGACGATGAGATTCTGGAGGAGGGGGTAATCGATGGTGACCGGCAGGTTGACGATCTGGGCTGTGGCGGTGAGGTCGCCGGCAAAAAAAATGAGCAGTGCCAGCAGAGGGAGAACGAACAGATTCTTGAAATTTCCGGACACGGGACACTCTCCTCGGGAAATTGATGGTTATATTACAACGAATTGATATTCAAACTGTACCATTATGTCAAACAAAATCATGGAGAAATTAAGGAAAAACAGGCCGTTTCAGGGGATATCCGCCAGCCTGCCGGAAAGCAATGATTGAAAAGCACATGGTAGTTGCCCTTTGCTCTATCATCTCAGGCAGTCGGATTGCTTTATCGAACCAGTTTGCTTATTCTGACATACGTGAGCGGGCAAGGTGCAGCTGCCCGGTGGCTTGCAGAAATCGCAAAAAAAGAAAAAACCTGTCGGCCCTGAAGCACGCCGGGTCGGCGAAAAGATTTTTCAGCAAAAACGAGGAAAAATGAAACAGCTCACGACCCCTCGGATGGACCAGTGTATCGGTTGCCATTCCTGTTCCCTGGCCTGCGCCAGACTGATCCATCAGCGGCTGTCCTGGGAAACGGCCGGAATACGGATCCATTCTTCCGGCGGCCTGTCCACCGGTTTCATGGCCATCCATTGCCTGGCCTGTGATCCCGCACCCTGCGCCCTTGCCTGCCCGACAGGGGCCTTGGCTCAGCGGCCCGGCGGCGGGGTGATCGTCAGGAAGAAGCTCTGTATTCAGTGCGGGCAATGTGTTGCGGCCTGCCCTGTCGAGGCGATCTCGCAGAACAGGCAGGGGGAGGTCTTTGTCTGCATTCACTGTGGTCGCTGTGTCGAGTTCTGTCCTCAAAACTGCCTTGAATTGCGGGAAATCGCTGTGACAGAGGAGGTGAGCGCATGATCAGTGAACAGTTCAGGGTTCTCTGTGTCGATCTGGGAACAGGCAAAGGCAGGATCGAGCAACTCGACGGCCGCAATCAGGTGGCAGGCGGCAGTGGACTGGCAGCCTTGCTCTATTCACGGTATGGCCTGGTGGACCAGCCCTGGAATGCCGAGGAGCAGCCGTTGATCTTCGCCATCGGTCCCTTGACCGGTTATTTCCCTCTGATGAGCAAGACCGTCTGCTCCTTCAAATCAAGCTACCATAATCAGTACACCGAGAGTCACGCCGGGGGCCGCACAGCGCTTGCCATGCGCTTTGCCGATCTCGACGCCCTGGTTATTGTCGGCAGGGCCAGACGGCTCAGTTGTCTGAGCATCGGCACCCACCACCTCGAAGTCAAGGATGTCGACTTCATGCGGGGCATGGAGGCCGATAGTGCCGGAAAACTGCTCCGCCGGATGTTCGGAGAGGGATCAGGACACCGGTCCATCCTGCGTATCGGCCCGGCAGGTGAGATTGGCTCGGCCATGGCCTCTATCAATGTCGATTCCTATCGTCATTTCGGCAGGATGGGAGGCGGCGCCCTGATGGGTGCGAAAAATCTCAAGGGGATTGTCATCCACGGGGATGGTGACTGCCCGCAGCCGGTCGGCAGCCTCTATCCCAAGATCTTCAAGGAGATTCACGGCCAGGTGACCTCCACCGATATGATGCACAAGTATTACAACCTCGGCACTGCGGCCAACCTGCAGGGGCTCAACGATATCGAATCCCTGCCCTGGTTCAACCTGCAGAAGACCAGCGATGCCAAGATCAGCAAGCTGACCGGTGAGGCCTTTGCCGATGCCACCCTGCTGCGCAACGGGGCCTGTTCCGGCTGTCCTGTCGGCTGTATCCATATCGGCTATATCCGGGAAAAAATGGCCAAGGACAACCGCTACCACTACCACCAGGTTGCCTACGATTATGAGCCGATTTTCGCGGCCGGGACCATGCTGGGAGTGACGGATCCCTTTGATGTCCTGCGTATCCTTGATGTCATGGAAAAGGTCTGCCTAGATGCCATGTCCGGCGGCGTGGCCCTGGCCTGGGCCACTGAGGCCACCGAGCAGGGACTCATCTCGGAAAAACAGACGGTGGTCCGTCTCAGATTTGGCGATAGCGATGCCTACCAGCAGGCTGCGGTCTTTCTCGGTCGCGGCGAAAATGATTTTTACCGGCTGCTGGGCCAGGGCACCCTGCGGGCGGCTGAGGTCTATGGTGGTACGGAATTTGCCTGTGTCCTCGGCCAGGAGATGGCGGGGTATGCCACCGGCGAGCTGTTTTTTGCCGCCCAAACCCTCGGTTTCCGGCACTCCCATCTCGATACTGCGGCCTACAGCTATGACCAGAAAAATGCCGATCAGGATGTGACCAAGGCGGTCGATTTTCTGATCGCCGATGAACCCGGCCGGACCTTTCTGACCTCCATGGTCGCCTGCCTCTTTGCCCGTTCGGTCTATACCGATACTCGGCTGGCCGAATGTCTCAGTGCTGTCGGCTACGAGACACTGGCCGGATCGATCCCGGAGGTTGCCGAGCATATCCGCCGTTTGCGCTGGCAGGTACGGGTCGCCACCGGCTTCAACCCCGACGCCCTGACCATTCCCAAACGGTTTTATCAGGTAACGACCTGGAAAGGACCGATCAATAAAGACTATCTCGATGCCCTGAAACTGGAGTACGGGAAAAGGATTATGGCGCTTGCCGGGCAGGAGCCATTGCCGAAACAGGAGCAGGAGGCGGGCAAAGCCGTTGTTAATAAATAACTGTTACATTGAAATATCGTAATCGGCATAAGGGGCCGTAACGAAATCAGTAGAAGTGTAATGGTTATTTCGCAACGGCCTCTAAGTAGCGGGAAGAGAGGGAAAGGGGGCATGAAAGAACCATCCGGTAGAGAACCTGTGGAGCCTCTGCCGGATGGTTATGTCTATGAAATAAAACAAGAAGAGAGCTGGTCGGCCTGCTTTGCTTCGAGTTGCTCGACTTAGAACAAATGGGCGATGGCATCCCGCTCTGAGATAAGCTCGTTCTCGGTTGCCTTCATCATGCCCCGGCTGAATTCACTGATCGTAAGCCCCGGGATCTCCTTCCATTCCCCCTTTTCGCAGACGATGGGGAAGGCATACATGATATCCTGATCGATACCGTAGGAGTTACCGGCGCTG
>JANOIV010000053.1:0-7235 GCA_031407875.1 Desulfobulbaceae bacterium
TTCTCATGACCGAACAGTTCGCTTTCGATGAGGTTTGCGGGCAGTGTGGCGCAGTTTACTTTTACCAGGCCCCGATTTTTGCGCAAACTCAAGCTGTGAACAGCCCGGGCGACCAGTTCCTTGCCGGTTCCCGTCTCACCAAGAACCAATACGGTGGTATTGCTGCTGGCAATTTGTTCAACTTTATAGAGCACGTATTTGAGCGCGTCACTTTGACCGATTATTTTCTCTTGGTTGTTTTCCAGCTTAATCTCTTCCAGCAGGTAGGCTCTTTCCGATTCCAGTTGCTCTTTTAACTGTGTTATTTCGGCAAGGGCGGTTTCGGCTATTTTTTTTCTTTTCTCCGCCTCTTCCATTGCGATGACAACTTCAGCCGTGCGTTTTTTTACAAGTTCCTCAAGATCTCTTTTCTGATCTTCCCGCTCGGTCACATCCTCAATGGACAAAAGGATCAGTTCAATTCGGCCCGCTTTTCTTTCAATCCGTCTGGCATTTAACTGCATAATCTTTCGGCCGATTCCCTCAAATTTTTGCTCCACTTTAAAATCATTGAATTCGGAATTTTCAGGAAGGATATCTTCAAGCAATTCTCTCAGTTTGGCTATATTCCATTGCCGGTTACCAAGATCATATATCAACTGCCCTTCGGTTTCCTCAGGTTTGAGGTTGAACATCTGGTAAAAGGAATAATTGGCTTTTAAAATTTTCAAATCATTATCAAGCACAAGCAAAGGTTGACGAATCGAACCCATGATGTTGAAAAAAATTCCAACAAAGGGTCGTACCTTTGATGTATCGTTCCCCGATTTCGTAATTTTATTTTCCATTTTTCCAAAAGGTTGATTGCTGTTTATCGGGAAAGTCTGTGCTTTAATGTAATCGTATTATATATCGTGGCAGAGTTACTCGAATCATGCAAGGTGAAATATCTGTCGGTGGGGGATGGGCTTGTTCGGGCCGCTTATACTTGCGGGTCATACCTCTTGCATGTTCACGGACAATATGCTCGACGTTGAAGCGGCTCCAAGCAATGCCCAACTTGTCAGCGATTTCGCGGGCTTGCTCCGTCGTGAAATGTTTTTGCTGACATTTTGTTTTTCTCCTTCAAGGTGACCTAAAGCTCCTCTTGCTGTATAAGGCGACACGAGGCACTGCGTGGCCCCGGCAACCACAAAGGCCCACCCGACGTAGGCTGCGAGGCCCACCCGACGTAGGCTGCGCCGCAGCAGGCGTCGGGTGGGGCAGCTTGTTAGGCTCGTTCTGGCATAAAGCGACCGTTCAGGCTGTCATCAGCCAAAATTCTCTGCCGCGAAATCCCAATTGATCAGCTTATCCAGCACTGCATTGACATAGTCCACGCGGCGATTCTGGTAATCCAGGTAGTAGGCGTGTTCCCACACGTCGATGGTTAATAACGGTTTCGTGCCAGTGGTCATCGGCATATCTGCATTACCGGTTTTGACCACCTTGAGCTTGTCGCCATCCTGCACGAGCCACGTCCAGCCGCTGCCAAACTGGGCCATTGCCGCAGTCGCCAACTCCTTCTTGCATGCATCCAAGGTGCCGAAGGAAGCCTCGATTTTTCGCTTCAAACACTGCGGATGGTTCACCACCGCCCTTCGCTCGCAGACTGTGCCAGTAAAACGTGTGGTTCCATGTCTGCGCGGCATTATTGAAGATCTCGCGGTCTTGTCAGCTTTGCCGGCGGTTTTTAAGATGATTTTCTCCATCGGCAGGCCGCCGGGATTGGCAGCCGTTTTCAGCATCAGCGACGGGACGGCAGAGATCAGCCTTCCTCAGGATTGCCTTGCACGAGGCATTTCTACCCTTTCAGCTTCAAGGCGATACGTGCCACATGAGCACCCTGGTAACGGGCACCGGCCAGTTCGTTCTCGCTTGGCATCCGTTCCCCCTGGCCACCGGTGATGGTTGAGGCGCCATAGGGTGAACAGCCGGTTATCTCGGTAATGCCCATCTGTCCTGCAAAGGCATACGGCAGGCCGACTACCACCATTCCTTGATGAAGCAAAGTGGTGTGAAAACTGAGGATGGTCGATTCCTGGCCGCCGTGCTGGGTGGCCGAACTCGTAAAGACACTTCCGACCTTGCCTACAAGTGCTCCCTTCTGCCAGAGCTGACCCGTCCCATCCAAGTACTGGCGCATTTGGCCGCACATATTGCCAAAACGAGTCGGAGTTCCGAAGATAACGGCATCGACATCCACGAGGTCGTTCACCGTAGCAATCGGGATATGGGCCATCCCCTTTTGTGCTTCCAGGGCACCCATCAGCCCCAATACCTCGCTGGGCAACGTTTCCGGTACGCGCTTGATGATCGCCTCACATCCTGCCACCTCACCAACCCCTTCGGCCACCGCCTCGGCCATTTTGTTGATGTGTCCATACATACTATAAAAAACGACTAATACCTTGCACATGGTTGTATCTCCTTTCAGGATCTGGGATGAATAGTCCCGTTTTGCGTATCATCTACATTTTACGCGGATAAAAGAGCTGCATGTTTGCCGGATTCTTCAATCTCCGTGCAACTGCTCAACCAGATAGTTTTGTTCACCCATCTGTTTGATCTGGTCGATCTGGGCTTCAAGCCAATCGATATGGCCTTCCTCTTCTTTGAGAATCGATTCAAAAAGCTCGCGGGAACCGTTGTCACCTTCCTTTACAGCCAGTTTGATACTCTCGTTGTATCCTTTGATGGCAGCCTCCTCGGCGTTCCAGTCGCTGGTGTGCATTTTGGCTACTTCATCGCCGATATGGATCTTGTTCAGGACGCTTACGGTCGGCCGACCTTCCAGGAAGAGTATCCTGGCAATCAGTTTCTCGGCATGCTTCATTTCATCGATAGCTCGTTTTTCAATAAGTTTGTGCAGCCGCTCATAACCCCAGTTGTCGCACATCTCCGAATGGACGATGTATTGGTTGATGGCGGTTAATTCTTCTGCCAGGCGGAGATTGAGGTGCTCAATAATTTTCTCGCTTCCTTTCATGTTAAATCCTCCTTGTTGTGTAGGCAGCTCCCAACCGAAAATCCCGGATGAGAACCTATTGTGGCTGCTACGGTTCAAATTGATGCAGACTTCTTGGTCCTGTAAAGCTGCTGCGGGGAATTATGTCCTGCAGTGACTATAATTCCCTGAGGTCGCTGAATTCTCCTAAGCAAACTCAAGCGAAGTGGGGTGAAAAACCTAAACGGACATTACTGCCATTTTTCGCTGTTTTTCTTGTATTTCAATTCCTGTGCCAGGTTTCTAACTCTCAGTCTCACGCGACCTATCATTATGATATTTATAAATAATTATAAAAAAATGTAACTTCAGAGATGTCATTAATAGTCAAAGGGCAAGGGTTTTATTTAACCAGTGGTCATATATAGCCTTTTTTCGGCCTTCCTGGCGTTATAATGGCAAATGATACGGCATAAGCTGGTGTCCTCGCGGCCACCGTTAGAACCGCCCAAGCAAACGACGGGAAAGTCTTTTGCACCACTCTTAGTTTTCATTTTCAATCACTCCGTTTCGGACTTAGGAGTGGGAGACAAAACTCGGGGTTCCCACACTCCAGCTTGGATACGGGAAGCTGACATCAGGTTTTTCTCATCAGGCAGGCATGAGCAGATAGACCTGCTCCATACGCGAGCATAACGCACCACTCACCTGCAGAGATGCCGTTACACAGGATTTCCTCCAAGACAAACCAGACCGTTGGCGACGACATGTTGCCGTATTCTGCCAGGATCGTGCGTGTAGCCCGGAGCTGCTCCTCGGGGATCCCGATTTCATCCCGTACGGCGTTAATTATCTTCTCGCCGCCGGTATGGAGCGCCCAATGCTTGATGTCGCCAATCTGCAACCCCTGGCCCGAAAGCAGATCGGCCACCACCTCTGCCGCTGCCTTTTTGACCATATCCGGCAGTTTCGTAGAAAGCTGATTATGGAGCTGTCCCTGCCTGTGAACAAAGCGGATGGCGTCGCGTTGCTCCGGGACATAGCGTCCAGCTGAGGCCACCAGTTCAAAGCCTGCCGGTCTGGTCATGAGCACTGCTGCCACCGCTCCGTCACCGAACAGGGCATTTGAAAGGATCAGACTCAGATCATTGCCCATTTGAAAAACCGAGCTGCAGATTTCAACGGCGACGCTCACCACCACGCCACCATTCGTCTTGAGCAGGGATTCGGCCACCTGGAGATTGGGGATCGCCCCTCCGCAGCCGCTGCCTACCAGGTCGTACACCCTGATGTTGCGGGAGAGGCCCAACCGCTCTATGAGATAGGTCGATATGCCGGGGCAGATATAACCTGTACAGGTGTTCACAACGAGACCGGTCACGTCCCGGACGCCCACACCGGCCAGGTCCAGCGCCTTGGTAACAGCCTGGCCGGAGAGCTCGATAGATTTTTCGGTGAACCGCGCTATCTTCTGGTCGGGTGATTCGTCCAAAATGCGCTCTGGGTCATCCACGGCGAAATGCCTTTTCCGGATGCCTGGATGGGAAAAAGTCGCCCTGATCAGCCCCATGCTGCGGGCGTTCAGTTTTGCCGCATAGTGCTTCCTGACAAGCTCTGCGGAAAAAGCCTGATCCGCACTGTAGGGCGGCACCACACAGGCGAAGGAGGCGACGTAAGCATTGTCGTTTGCTCCGTTCAGCGATTCATGCTTGCTTGTCTTATTCATTTTTTCCCTGCGCTGCCCGAACAGACCGTGGCGCTCTTTGTATTTCAATTCTAAATATCAATTCCCGCCATCCTGAGCCCGCGCCTGATGATCCCGGTATGTCTCCAGAGCGGCGGCCGCAGGCCGAGTTTATGGCTGATCCGATGAATAGCCGGCAGCAGGGAGTGCCCCATGGAAGCCATGTTGATAAAGTTCATCTGGCTGTTCATCGCCTTTTTCAGCTCCTGATCCAGCCAGTCTGCATCCACCTCCGGAGAAACATAGAACACGGGGGCAAGCATATCTTCGGGTTGACGCACGAGTACCCCCTCTGCGCGCGCGATCGCTTCCAGTTCGGTTCCGGGGTAGATGCGAATGCCGGTATTAAAGAAGGCCACGTCCCCGGGACGGATCTGTTGTCTGGCAAAGTGCAGCGTTTCCCGTACCGTTTCCCGCGTCTCTCCCGGCCCTCCCAGCAGAAATATCCAGGCACAGGGAATCCGGTGCCGCCGCACCACCTCGGCGGCATGATGCACTTCGCGGCTCGTGAAACCTTTGCGCAAGCCCTGCAGCACCGGATCGGAAGCGCTCTCAAGGGTAATGCCGATGCCCGCAAAGCCTGCCCGCTCCATAGCCGTCACCAGCCCATCGTCAAAATCACGGGGATTCAGCTCCAAGCACTGGAGCCGCGCTGTATGTTTGACTCGGGCCAGGGCCGCGCAGACCTCCATGGCATGCTCAAGCGGCGCATTAAACACGCTGTCCACGAACTCGATATCCCGCAATCCGCTTGCAGCCAGCTGCGCCACGGCATCGGCTATGCTGCCGGGCTCCTTCAAACGGCAGCTGCTCCCCTCGATCTTCGGGTAGGTGCAGTAGACGCAGTTGAACTGACAGCCGGTCTTGGTCTGGACCGGGACCGTGGCCATCCGGGAACGATAGGCCGGGATATTGAGCCAGCGATGATAGTCCGGTACCGGACAGGTCGCTGAAAACTCCGAAGCAGAAGATCTGTTCAACTGAAAGACGCCATTTTCGATAGAGGCGACACCGGGCAGATCACTGAAGCGCTCATCGCGCGAAAGGCGCTCAAGGAGCTGGGGAAAGACCATCTCCCCATCGCCGACGACAGCGCAGGTAACGGGCACCAGGCGCAGTATCTGCTCGGGCATGACGCCGAGCGCCGCCCCTCCCAGGATTATCGGGGCACTGGTCCTGCCGCGGATGACATCCACGATACCCAGCAGGTCGGTCAGGTAATACACCGTACCTTGCATGTCATTATTGTCGATGTTGCGTACCGAGAGGCCGACTACATCGGGTTTCCAGCGAGTCAGGGCCGATTCGATGCCTACCCGGGGATCTTTGCTGAACATCAGATCCAGAAAGAAAACGCTGTGGCCCGCACCTTCCGCGGCCTGCGCGACTATACAGGCGCCGATGGGCATCACCGGCATGGGGAGGGTATTACGGTTCGTGCTGATGAGAAGAATTTTCATTAATCAGGGTTAAGCGTATAATTTTACAGCAAAAAGTCAAAGAGGAGCAGTTGCAACAAATCGGCGATTCTGCATTTTTGCCGTAACGCCTCGGCCTTTTTTTATTGGCAGATATCAGTTTCATGCATTGTTGCAGGCTTATATACTAAGACAACCCTGCTCGGATACGTCTCTACGATGTGAATCGCTCTGTTCGGGAAATTGCTGCGTATGAACTCTCGAAGTTCTTCGGGTAGAAACCCTCTCCTGATAGACAAACGACCATCATAAAAATGGTAACTCCGGTGGGTCAAAAGCCCGCTGAAAATCGTAAAGCCCAGGTATGCCCAATTCGACCTTTTGAGGTCATTCATCACAAAAACGAGCCGCGTTTGGGCAATGATACTGTCCAGGAATATCTTGATATCATCCCAGGCTAAATGATGCAGCAAGTGGCTTGAAAAGACAAAATCAAAGGAACCCAATCGGTTTAAGTCCAGCGCATTACCCTCAACGATGCGGATCTCGGGATAGTCCAGGATCGCTTGATAGGCGATGGGGAGGATGCGTTTGTCATTGTCCAGCGCCGTAATGTTCAGCTTTAAACCCCTTTGCCGCGCTTCGCGGGCGGCCCGGATCGCAATATCACAACCACCGGCCCCGACATCCAGGAGCGTGTAAATCCGATCAGGGTCCTGCGCCATAATACTGAAAAAATGCTCGTGCACTAACCTGCTGCTCGCACTGAGCAGAGAGTTTATCAGTTTGAATTGCCGGATGGTCCGCCGAAATCGATTCACGTCCACATCCGCGAGTTCCAGTTTTTCCTTATCGGATGTATTCCTCAGGCGCATATCCGGAAAAAAGTAGCCCAGCATCAAAAAGTCTCCGTTGCTGTTGTGCCGTAGTTATATCAAGAGATGATAAACTCGTAAAAAGTCGCCACAAAGATCACAGATGGCTAGATAAAAAGTTCGATATACAAGGCGTAGAGTTTTTGTCAGGTTCTCGACAATACACATAGTATGTCGAGGGCCTGACAAAAACCTACAACGAAGGAGATCGGGCTTTTTACGACGCCATCAAG